>CAZKLG010000006.1:1600-51327 GCA_964553675.1 uncultured Mageeibacillus sp.
CATAACATAAGGCAGGCTTATCCCCAAACTGCCCCCCGGACCCCTGCCCGGGCCTTCATGGCAGGCTTTCTGATATAGACTGAAAAGGCCACTGAAGGGAAGCTGACAATTTTAAGAATGGGAGAAGCGCTTATGGTACCGAGTATGGAAGAAGACCTTGTCCGTATCATTTCCAGTCAAGTATCCGCCCTTGGCCGCCCGGATTTATATCGTCAGCCTCTTGTTTCTTTTTCATCTGCAGACGATAGCCGCTATCCCGCTTTGAAAAATATCATCGGCGAATGGCATCTGAACCCTTGTGAGCTTTTACCCGATGCCAGGAGCCTTATCAGTTATTTTGTCCCCTTTACCAAAGAGGTGGTCATGGAACCTAAGGAGCTTGCCAATGGTTCGCCGCTTTGGAGTGAAGCCTACCAGGAAATCAACCGGGATTTTGATCTCATTAATGACGCCCTCGCCCGCTACTTAAATCACCGGGGCTATTCAGCCTTGTCCATAAAAGCTACCCATACCTACGACCCTGGGGATCTCAAAAGCGCTTGGTCGCATCGAAGCGCTGCTGTTATTGCTGGTTTGGGCGCCTTTGGTGCCAATCGAATGGTGATCACTGAAAAAGGATCGGGGGGGCGCTTTTCTACTGTCATTACCTCTGCCCATCTGAAGGCGCAATCCAAGCCTGTCGGGAATAAGTGTCTGTATTTTGAGAACGGTTCTTGCACTTTATGTTTTAAAGTATGTCCCGTTGGCGCTCTCGCTGAAAATGGCATAGACAAATTTGCCTGTCAGGATGAGCTGAACAAAAATGAAAGCCTGCTCAAAAGTACCTCTTCTTTGCAAAGTGCAGATACCTGTGGAAAGTGTATCAGTATCTGTCCCTTCGCTTATCTGGAGTAAAGCTAACGACGCCTGCAGATTTGCCTGACTCTTTTCCCCCGGACCCCGTCCCGGGCCTCCGTGGTATACTTTCTTGCATGCAGGGTGATCATCAAAGGCAAGCGTTGCGCTGGAAGGGCATCGGCGCCGCTTTCTTGAGCGGCCAGGCTGTCTCGATCCTGGGATCGGGCCTGGTTCAGTTTGCTATTATCTGGTTTGTCACCCTCCGGGCCAACTCGGGTACGGCCCTCATGATCATCACCCTGACCTCTTTTATTCCCCAGCTGGTGGTAGCCCCCTTTGCCGGTGTCTGGGCCGACCGCCATGACCGGCGCTGGCTGATCATCCTGGCCGACTCAGCCATTGCCCTGGTCACCTTGGCCATGGCCCTCCTCTTCCTCTTTGGCTATGACCGGGTCTGGATGATCTACATCGCCGCTGCCATCCGATCTTTGGGCGGAGGCATCCAAAGCCCGGCCATCAAGGCCTTGATCCCCCAGATCACCCCCAAAAGCGAGCTGGTCCGCATCAACGGGATATATTCCACCATTGAAAACATCATCTTGCTTTTATCCCCTGTCCTGGGTGGCGCCCTGATCACCCTCTTCCCGGTCTGGGTGGTCTTCATGGTCGACGTGGTCACCGCCGCTGTGGCCGTGGGCATCATGCTCTACATGCCCATTCCCCACCAGCGGACAGCCAAGGTGGCCCGGGCCCTGGGCCCGCAGCCCCGTCTCAAGCCCGGCACTGACTGGGGCTTTCCCAGCCTGGCCGAGGCAGAAGAGGCCGAGGCCGGCGATTTACCCGAGGACGGGGACCTGCCCCACGAATCGGTCATGGGACAGTTTCGCAAGGGTTTTGACTATGTCAAGACCAAGCTGGTCATCCGCAACCTCATGATCGTCTACGCCCTCTTCATGGTTTTACTTTCACCCATTGCCACCCTCTTCCCCCTCTATATCCGCCGCCACTTCGATTCAGCGGCCTGGCGGATCTCGGCCGCTCAAACGGCTGTCTTTGCCGGCATGGCCATCGGCGGCCTGGCCGTCTCCTTCAAGGGCCATTTCGAAAGCAAGCTGCGGACCATCCGCATGTCAGGTTTCCTGGTGGCCATGGGCACCCTGGGCCTGGCCCTGATCGGCTTTTTTGACTCCCCCCTCTTCGGTCTCTTTATCGCTTTGGCCTTGGCCCTGGGCGTTGTCGTCCCCTTTTACACCACGGCTGTCACCACCTTTTTCCAGGAAGAGGTGGAGAAGGCCTATCATGGCCGGGTCTTCTCCCTCCTTTATATGATCGGTTCGGCAGCCATCCCCCTGGGGGCTATTATCTTCGGCCCCCTGGCCGATCTCTTCCCCATCACCAGCCTCCTTTTTTTCACCTCGGCGGCCCAAATCCTGATCCTGATCATTTCCTGGAAGACCATTCCCAAAGAGACTGTGAAAGAAGATCTGGAAGCCCTATAGCTTGTGGCTTTGGTTTGCTATACTAGCCTTTGATCTAAAAGGTATTTTGACGATTTCTATTTCAGGAGGAGATAAAAAGATGAATGAACTATGGATTGAATCCGTACACGCCCGGGAAATCCTGGACTCGCGTGGCAATCCGACCGTGGAGGCCGAGGTCTTCACCATTGACGGCTCTTTTGGACGGGCCGCTGTCCCCTCAGGGGCTTCAACCGGCGCCTATGAAGCGGTTGAGCTTCGGGACGGGGACAAGGACCGCTATCTGGGCAAGGGTGTCCAGAAGGCCGTGGACAATATCAATTACACCATCGCCCCCGAAATCATCGGCATGAATGTCTTTGACCAGGTGGAGATCGACCGGACCCTGATCGAACTGGACGGTACCGACAACAAGGCAGAGCTGGGTGCCAACGCCATCCTGGCTGTCTCTCTGGCCTCTGCCAAAGCGGCCGCCGCCGCCCTGGACCTGCCCCTTTGGCAGTATCTGGGTGGTATCCGGGCCCACGTCCTGCCCGTCCCCATGATGAACCTGATCAATGGCGGCAAGCATGCTGACAACAGCGTCAACCTCCAGGAATTCATGGTCATGCCCGTGGGAGCCAACAGCTTCAAGGAAGCCCTCCGCTGGTGTGCCGAAGTTTTCCATACCCTGAAAGACCTCCTGAAAAAGGAAGGCTACTCTACCGCCGTAGGCGATGAGGGCGGTTTTGCCCCTAACCTGAAAAGCGACGAGGAAGCCCTCCAGTGGCTGGTCCGGGCCATTGAGGCCGCAGGCTTCTCCCCTGGCGACGACTTCTTCATCGCCATGGACCCGGCCTGCACCGAGCTTTATGAAGAAGCCAAGGCCCAGGGCAAGGAAGGCTATCTCTTCTGGAAGACCGGCGAATTCAAGACCACCGATGAGATGATCGACTACTACGAGATGCTGGCTGACAAGTATCCCATCATCTCCCTGGAAGACGGCCTGGCCGAGGACGACTGGGAAGGCTGGGTCAAGCTCAACCAGCGGATCGGCGACCGTGTCCAGCTGGTCGGCGACGACCTCTTTGTCACCAACACCGAGCGTCTGGCCCGGGGCCTGGAAGAAGACGCCGCCTCTTCCATCCTGATCAAGCTCAATCAGATCGGAACCCTGACCGAGACCTTTGACGCCATCGACATGGCCCAGGCCAGCGGCTGGACCGCCGTCATCTCCCACCGTTCCGGTGAGACCGAGGACGTGACCATTGCCGATATCGTGGTGGCCATGGGAACCGGCCAGATCAAGACCGGGGCCCCCTCCAGGACCGACCGGGTGGCCAAGTACAACCAGCTCCTCCGTATCGAGGAAGCTCTGGGAGAAGCCGCCGTCTACGCCGGCTGGGGTGCCTTTAACCTGGATCGCTAAGCGATTGATCCTATAAGGATATGAGGGGCTGGTCCGAGGGATCAGCCCCTTTTGTTTACAGGGTTTGTCGGGCGGAGAGGACGGTCACCGCCAGGGCGGCCCGGGCCCAGGGGAATCTTGCCTTGACCAGGTCAAAATCGGGGCCCTCTGTCTCCATGACGGCCTCCCCGGCAAGAATGAAACCAGTGCCCAGATAGGAAAGGCCCTGGACCTGGCGGTTGCTGATGGACAATTGGATGGCAGGGTTGATGGCCAGATTGGCCTGGGTCGTCTCCATACCGCCGGCGGGAAAAAGGAGGCGGCCCTTTTGGCCAAACTGAAGATAGCTTTTCCAGGAATTGACCAGATGCGGCCCATCAGGGCCCTGGGTGACCAGGGTCAGGGCTGAATCAGGGGGCGATTGGATGACTTCAAGTAATTTTTCATTCAAGTTCATGTCGAGTCCTTATCCCTAAATCGCTCAAAAGGCTTATTGCTGACAGGCCTTGGCTCATCTTGTCCAGGGCCTGGATCTGTCTCCTTTGTATTTTATACCTAAATGGGCCGGAATATCCTATAATAAGAGGACAAAAGAGAGGGAGGACTTCTATCATGGTTAACTCTTCCGGCCAGGAGCCGGGTCAAGGCGGCCAGCCGCCTTATCAACCCCCGCCTCCGCAAGCCCCTCAACCACCTTATCCGCAAGCCCCCCAGCCCGCTTACCCCCCAGCCCCCTATCCAGCCCAGCAGCCCCCTCCGGGCCAGGCCTGGCCCGGCTATCCTGCTTATTATCCACCCCCGCCGCCACCCCCTAAAAAGAAGCTGGGTGCCGGCGCCATCACCGCCATTGTCCTGGGGGCCGTCCTGGTCCTGGGAGCCATCGGGGCCGCCATCTATTTCCTGCTTTTAAAGAATCGGGGCGGCCCGCCCATTGAATCCCTTGAAAGTCAGGCCCCCACCACCCAGGCCACCAGTCCGCCGACCACGACCCCGCCAACCACGATCATCATTGAAGAGGATCCCTTTATATCCGTCTACCAGGCCAGGCTGGACGGGATGAACCCCTATGAGGCCCAGCATCTGGGGGCCAACCCGGTTTACTTCTACCAGCATCCCGAGATGGATTTTGCCATTGATCTTCGGGGGGACCCTGAAGCCGCCCGCATGATGTATGTCCTGCCCACCGAAGAGGGCTTCCGGGTCACCAAGCGACAGGCCATCAGCTATGAGATGCTCTCTTTGGCTGATTATCCGCCCGGGATCGACTGGGAGGGCATCACGGTCCATGTCGAATACAAGACAGACTCGGAGGTCCAGGCCATCCTGGCCGACATGGTGACCAAGTCTTCAGGCGGTGAAGAGGTGGTCCCGGCAGAATGGGTCAAACTCAGCCAGGGATCCCTTTATATCTGGGATACAGGCTCCGGCGGACCCGACCCGGCCTGGTATGCCTCAGAGCTTTACGGCTCTTCCATCTTCTTTGACCGGACCTACCTGAAAGACCACCTGATCGAGCACCCCCAGCCGGGTATCCAGGTGGTGTACAAGGAGTCGGATGCAGGGGCTGAATGGGAGCGGATTGTCCGCATGTTGCAGGAGAACCCCGCCCGTTTCGAGTGGCGTTACAGCATGCCCCCCTTTGCTGAAGACCCGGATGCCTTCAACCTGCCCAATGCGGCCATCCTGGAAAACATCCTGGCCCCGCCCCGCTATGAATACGGCAGTTACGACCTGAACGGGGACGGCCTGCTGGAACATTTTGTCCACTGCAGTGTGGACAGTTACGGCTATCTGGGTTGGGATGGCTACTGGGCCGTCTTTACCGAGACGCCCTTTGGCCTGCGCCTGGTCTCCTTTGTCGGCAGTGGGGAGAGCGACCTCCTTTACAGGGATGACGCCTTCCACGTCCTGGCCGCCTATGGCGGTATGGGCGACTACAGCTTCGTCTACGAAAAATTTGAGATCCCCCAGGTGTCGCCCGGCTACCGGCCTGTCCTCTACAATGACTTCAAGACCCTGGACCGGATCATGGATGAAGCCGCCGATGACCCCGGTGTCCTGGAAGGCTACCGCCACTGGTCGGTGGTTCCCCAGATACTGGACTATGGTGATGGTGAACTTTTCCTGGACTTCTTTGTAGTCGAGTCCTTCGATTTCTGGGGCTTGATCAACAGCCTGGACCGGGAAGTGTCCGGAGGCCTCTGCTTCATGGGACGCAATAGCAGTGAGCTGGAAAGCAGCCTGGCAGCCCCCCTCCAGGAACCCCGGCCCCTGTCTGACCTGACGGGCCTTTTGGAATACCTGGAAGAAGTCTATGGCTATTTCCCCTTCGGGGACAAGGCCTGGGCCAATGAGATGATCATGGGCGACCTGCTTGATTCAGGCCAGCCCCTGGACTACGATACGGCCCAGGAGATGCTGCCCCATCCGGAATTACTGCTGGACTGGTAAGGCCCGGTCTTTAAAGCATAAAAGCAGTTCTTTGGAGGGCTCCCCGACCGGGGAGTCCTTCTTTTTACTGATAGTAATTCTGATATTATTCATTGAACTTGTATTTTGGGAACATTTTCCCAGCATCCCCCCCTTCAACTATCTATACTTAAGACCCTGTAAACAAGCATCAGAACTGGCCTGTCTGCCCTTTAGAATGGAGGCCTGCTATGAATAATCCCAAAAGCCAAGAGACTGACCCCCAAAAGGGGAAAGATAAGAAAAAAATGGCCCTGCTCCTGGCCCTGATCATCTTCGTGATTGCCGGCGGAGCGGTCATCTTCCTGGCCTTGAATAATAAAGAGGCCCCGCCTCAAGCCTCCTCGCCTCCGACCAGCAGCCAGGTTCAGGAAAGCGCGGCTCCCCCCCTGGTTTATCAGCCACAGGCCGTCGAGACCAGCTTCGAGGAAGCCCTTCTGGAGATGGATCCTTATCATATCCAGAGCCTGGGCGCCAATCCCGTCTATTACTATCCCCACCCCCAGCTGGACCTGGCCGTCGACCTTCGAGGCCATGAGGAAGTCGCCCGTATGCTCTATGTGGGAGTCTATAGCGGGGGTTTCAAGATCAGCGCCCGCCAGACCGTCCTCTATGAGCGTCATTTAATGCCCCTTTTCATGCATAGTCTTGAATGGTACGGGCCTGCGGTCTCGGTCGAATGGGTACCCGAGGAGGAATTGGCTGAAAAGACAAGGATTGTGGGCCTTTACATTGATGTGGGACCTGACGATTTTGAGTTCCATCCCTTCCAGGATGGCTATCTTCTCCTGGTGGACCAAAAGTCCTATCACGATCCCGACCCCACCCACCATGCCCAGGCGCTTTACGGGGGGCCCCTCATCGATCGTCATGTCGTCCGGGACCTGATCCGGCCCCTGGAAAAAGATCTGATCATCCAGGAAAAAGAAAAAGATGCCCAGGCCGAATGGCAGTCGCTCCTGGCCTTGATCGATGAAAACCCCGCCAAATTTGAGTGGACCTACCTGATGCCCCCCTATTCGGAGGATCCGGCGGCCAGCATTAAACCCAACCAGAATTTCCTGACAGGGGTCAAAGGGGCCTCGGCCTATAGCCACTACTCCATGGATCTGGATGGGGACGGCAAGATGGAACACATCCTCCACAACCGGACAGCAACTCGTTTCGAAGAGGGTGCAGGGGGTTACTGGGCGATCTTCACAGAAACCAGGGCTGGCCTCCGCCTGATCGGTTTTTCCAACTATGGTAATAGCAGCCTCATCTATGATCGGGGCTTCTTCTATTATCTGGAGCCCGCCCTTTATCGGGACAATGGCTGGATCATCAACTCATCCCTCCATCCCATTCCCATCCCTGAATACGATCAGCAAAAGGGAGCGGGGATTCGATTCGTTATGGGCCAGGATGTCCTGGACTGGACCGCTCACGGCTCTGATCTTCAATATCCCCGTTTCACCCGCTTTTATCCCAAACTTTTGGAGGATGAGTCAGGCGGGCAAGTCCTGGAATTCTATGTGACAGATCCGGAAAACTATGAGGACTTCCACCAGCTTTATCAGGCCCTGCCCCAGGGCGGCCTGGTCTTCCTGCCTGAAGCGGTGGATGAACCCTTCCTGATCCCCGATATCCGGGATTACCTGGTCGGCCTCAACCCCCAGCTGCCCCTGTCAGTGGAGGAAGCGGCCAATACGGTGGAATGGGAGGCTATCCAGGACCTGCCCCGGCCCCTGACCTATGAGGTCATCGCTGAGTTTATACCTTACCCGGAAAGGCTGGGGAGGGCTACTGGCAAGTAAAACCGCCATCGACGCCCAGGACCTGGCCGGTGATGAAGGAGGCCTTGTCTGAAGCTAAAAAGGCCACGGCCTCTGCCACCTCCTCTGCCTTGCCAATACGGCAGAGGGGGGTCCGGTCAACCAGGGCCTGGAGTTCCTGGTCGCTGAAACCGCTGACCATATCCGTTTCTATGATCCCCGGTGACACGGCGTTGACCCGGACGCCTGAGGGGGCCACTTCCTGGGCCAAGGCCCGGGTCAGGCCGATGAGTCCGGCTTTGGAGGCTGAATAGGCGGCTTCACAGGAAGCACCCAGGACCCCCCACATGGAGGAGACGTTGACGATGCTGCCCGAGCCGTTTTGAATCATATTGGGCAAAATTGCCCGGGAGAGCAGGTAGCCGGACTTGAGGTTGGTGGCCAGGACCCGGTCCCAGGTCTCCTCTTCTGTCTCCGTCAAAAGCCCCCAGGCGGCCAGGCCGGCATTATTGACCAGGACGTCGATCCGCCCGGCCTCCAAGAGCGCCTGGGTCACCATATCGCGGACATCCTTGGGGCTGGCCACATCGGCCCGAAGCAGGCAGGCCCGGTGGCCCTTGGCCTCCAGGGTCTCCAAAAGCTCCCGCCCCTGGGCTTCAGAGCTGAAATAATTGATGAGGACCCGGTAACCATCCCGGGCCAGGGCATGACAGATGGCCCGGCCGATGCCCCTTGCGCCCCCTGTCACCAGTGCCACTTTCTGTCTTTCCATGTCTTTCGCCCTCCCGCTCCAGGGGCCAAGCTGGCCCGCTGACTGCCTTTTTGTCACATTGTACCTCATGGCAATTCGACCCTCCGGGCGGTGATACAATGGAGGATAAGACTGATTTGTAGAGGCAGGTATTCCATGTTGACTGTAAATGAAAAACTTGAGGCCCTGAGGGCCCGGATGAAGACCCAGGCTATCGACGCCTGCTATATCGGCACCGCCGATCCCCACGATTCCGAGTATGTGGCCCCCTACTACCAGGCCCGGACCTGGCTGACCGGCTTTACCGGCTCGGCCGGAACTGCGGTCGTCACGGCAGACCAGGCCCTCCTTTGGGCCGATGGCCGCTATTATATCCAGGCCCAGGGCCAACTCCTGGGCAGCGACTTTGACTTGATGAAACAAGGCTCGCCCGGTGTCCCCAAGCCTGAGGCCTGGCTGGCAGAGAATCTTGTCCCCGGCAGCCGCCTTTGGGTGGACGGCCGCCTCCTCTCCGAGGCCCTGGCCCGAAGGCTGGAAAAAGCCCTGGCCAAAAAGGATATCCAGCTGGTCACCCGGGGCGACCTGGTCAGCCCCATCTGGCAGGACCGGCCTGCCCCCCCTTCGGGACCCCTTTTCCCACATGAGATTCAATTTACCGGCCGGTCGGCTGCCGACAAGATCCGTGAGGTCCGGTCCAGGATGGAGGCCGACGGGGCGGATTACGCCCTTTATGTGGGCCTGGACGATATCGCCTGGCTGATGAACTTCCGGGGCAGTGACGTCCCCAACAATACGGTGGCCCTGGCCTTCGCCCTGATCGACCGGGAATCGGCCCGCCTCTTCATCGATCTGGATAAGGCAGATGAGGCCATGGTGGACTTTTTTGAAAAGGAAAAAATCCAGCTCTTCCCCTATGAGGCCATCACCGAGCAGCTGGGCCTTTTAGCCGAGGGCCGCCTGGTCACCAACCTGGAAAGGGCCAGCCGGGCCCTGGTGGCAGCCCTGCCTGCCGGGGTCAGTCTCCTGGACAAGGCAGACTATCCCTACCATATGAAGGCCGTCCTCAACGATGTGGAGCTCTTGTCGCAATTTCGGGCCGGCCTGCGGGACAGTCTGGCTGTCACCCGCTATCTTTACTATGTCAAACATGTGGCTGCCCCCCGGGGCCTGAATGAATGGGAGGTCAAGGACCGGCTGCGGGAAATCCGGGCCCAGTCCCCCGATTTTATTATCGAAAGCTTTCCGACCATCTCCGCTTATGGAGCCAATGCGGCCATGATGCACTACCAGGCGACCCCCCAAGCTTTCAGCCGGCTGGAAAGCAAGGGTTTTTACCTGGTGGACTGCGGGGCCCAAAGCTATGATGGCACCACCGACATCACCCGGACCATTTCCCTGGGGCCCCTGACCGAGCTTGAGAAAAAGGACTACACCATGACCCTCAAGTCCCACATCCAGCTGGCCTCCCAGCCCTTCCTGGAGGGGACATCCGGGGTGGCCCTGGATGCCATTGCCCGCTCGGCCATGTGGCGTTACGGCCTGGATTACAAGTGCGGGACCGGCCATGGTTTCGGCTATCTGTCCGGCGTCCATGAAGGGCCCCAGCGCCTGACCCACAGCCCCCTCCACGGTCAATTCGGCTTCAGGCCCCAGATTGTCATCACCATCGAGCCCGGGGTCTACCGGGAAGGCCTCCATGGCATCCGCCTGGAAAATGACTATGTGGTCCTAAGAGCCAACCGCCGGGCCCTGGTCAAGGGCCAGTGTGTGGACTTCGAGGACCAGGAGGAAGTCTTGAATGAGGCCGGCGACCGCTTCCTGCGCTTCCAGACCATGACCTTTGTCCCCTTTGACCGGTCGGCCATTCTTGTCTCCATGCTGACTGACCAGGAGCGCGACTGGCTGAACGACTACCATGAGGACGTCCGCAAGGCCCTGACCCCCTACCTGGAAGGGGAAGAACTGGCCTTCGTCATGGAAGAGACCCAAGCCCTCTAGAGGGGAGACAAGCATGACCCTGGACCGGGATAAAGAACAAAGCGCCCTGCCGGATGAAAAGGCAGCCACCCTGACCCTGGAAAGGCCGGGCGGCCTGACCCTGACCCTGGACGATACCCTGACCTTGGACCTGCCGGCAGACCAGTGCCTGGATGGCTACCGGGATATCCGTCTGGCAGTGGCCAGCCCCCGGATCCGCCTGGGGGACGTCCATGCCAATGAAAAGGAGATCCTGGGCCTGATCCAGGAGGCCAGGCAGGCAGCGGCTGATGTCCTTCTTTTTTCCGACATGCCCCTGACGGGCAGGACGGCGGGCGACCTATTCTTTCAAAGGAGCCTCCAGGACGCCTGCCTGGAAAGCCTGGCCCGGATCACCCGGGCCACGGCTGATTCCCGGCTCCTGGTCCTGATTTCCCTGCCCCTTCGCCTGGATGACCAGCTTTACAAGGCCACGGCCATCCTCTACCAGGGGGAGATCGTCGGCATGACGCCGGCCGCCCACCTCTCTTATGAGGAAAGGCGCTGGTTCTCTGACCTCAACAAAATCCAGGAAGACCAGGAAGAGGCCATGTCCTGTCAATTGATTACCCAGGCAACCGAGGATATCAAAGAGGAAGAGGGCATTACCCAGCTGCACCTGCCTCCCATTGACTGCCCCACCATCCTCCGCCATGTCATCGACCCGCCCCTGGAGGGGCAGGCCTCCCAGGGGGTTGCCGCCGATCCGGACTGGTCCCTTTGTGACATGACCCCGCAAAAGCTCCTCTCTTTCAGCTTTCAGTTTGTCAACCTTTGCACGGTCATCCCCTGCCTGGCCGTCCGGCCCTCCCTGCTTCCGGGCAGCCTCCAGGCCTGCCGGGATGTCCGCCTCTTTAACTTCGATGCCAGTCAGGCAGCCCAGGCCCTGAGCCAGGGCTCCATTCCCCTGGCGGCCATCGCAGACGGCCGGGCCGAATGGACCGGCGACTACCGGCGGATCCGGGGAGAGCTGATCCGCCGCTCCCTGGTGGACCGGAGCATCGTCCTTTATGCCGGGGCTGGCCTGGGCGAATCTTCCAGCCAAGGCATTTATGCCGGCCACCGCCTGATCGTCTCTGACGGCCGGGTCCTGGCCGAGGGCCAGAGCTTCACCAGCGGGATCACCCTGGCCGATATCAGCCCGGGCGACCTCTTCCAGGTCAGGCGGGACCGGGAGAGCCGCTGGGATATCCTGAAAGACGATCTGCTGGACAAGGCCGGCCTGACCGGTCCCGACAGCCTCCCCTTCCTCATGCGGGAGAGTCTGGACCGGGCCAGCTTCTACCAGGAGACCCTGGCCATCCAGGCCCGGGGCCTGGCCGACCGCCTGGATTTCCTGGGTGCCCGGCCCATTCTGGGCCTGTCAGGTGGCCTGGACTCGGCCCATGCCCTCCTGGTCTCTTTGGAAGCCCTCCGCCTTCTGGAAAGGCCTGCCTCTGACCTCCTGGCCCTCTACATGCCCGGGCCCGGCAGCTCGGCCAAGTCCGGGGAGCTGGCCAGAGATCTGGGCCTGGCCGGCCAAGTCGATTGTCGGGAAATTGACATCAGCCAGGCGGTCAAAGACCACCTGGAGGCCATCGGCCATGCGGGTGACCTGGATCTGACCTTTGAAAATGCCCAGGCCCGGGAGCGGACCAAGATACTCATGGACCTGTCCAATCTGGAAGGGGGGATTGTGGTGGGCACCGGGGACCTGTCCGAGCTGGCCCTGGGCTGGTCAACCTACAATGGCGACCATATGTCCATGTATGCCGTCAACGCCTCCCTGACCAAGACGGTCATCCAGGAGATGGTGGCCATGACCATCCGGCTCCTGGAAAAGGGCCAGTCGCCCCTGATTCCGGATCCGGGCAAGGCTGAGCTTGCAGCCGCTGCTTTGGCCCAGATCCTGGCCCGGCCCGTCTCACCTGAGCTCCTGCCGCCGGGACCCCAGGACCAGCTGGCCCAGCTGACCGAGGACCTGGTAGGCCCCTATGCCCTGGTTGATTTCTTCCTCTGGCATCTGATCTTTCATGGCCAAAAGGTGACGGCTGTCTACCGACTGGCCCTGGAAGCCTTTGGCTCCACCTACCCAGACTCTGACATCCGCCGCTGGCTGGCCGGTTTTATCCGCCGTTTTTTCAAAAACCAGTTCAAACGGTCCGCCTCGCCCGAAGGGGTGGCCGCCTTCCCCTGGCAGCTGGTCCCCCAAAAGGCCTGGCAGATGCCCGGGGATGCCCTGGCCCAGGTCTGGCTCCGGGAATTGGAGCTGATAGAAGAAGAAAGCAGATGATCAGATGATTTACCTTGACCAGAGCAGCACCTCCTACCCCAAGGCGCCTGGCGTGGGCCAGGCCATGAAGACCTTCATTGAGGAAAGCGGCGTCAACATCGGCCGGGGCAACTACCAGGAGGCCTACAGCGTCGAATCGGATGTCCTGGATACCCGGATCCGTCTGGCCCGTCTTTTCGGCCAAAAGGACCCCCGCCAGGTCATTTTTACACCGGGGGTGACCTTTTCCCTTAACCTTTTTTTCCAGGGTGCTTTGAAGGCGGGCGACCATGTGGTCATCAGCGGCATGGAGCATAATGCGGTCATGCGACCCCTCAGTCTCCTGGCCAAGGAAAGAGGTATCCGCTACAGCCTGGCCCAGGCTGACCGCTATGGCCAGGTGGAGGCGGCCGCTTTTGAGAAGGCCATTGAGGCCGATACCCGGGCCATCGTCACCCTCCACGCCTCCAATGTCTGCGGGACCATCCTGCCTGTGGCTGAGATCGGTCAAATCTGCCGGGAGCGGGGCCTCCTCTTTGCCCTGGATGCGGCCCAGACAGCCGGCGCCCTGGCCGTTGACATGGAGGCCATGAAGATCGATTTTCTGGCCTTTACCGGCCACAAAAGCCTGGGAGGCCCCCAGGGGATCGGGGGCTTTCTTTTGACGACTGACCTGGCAGACCGCCTGGATCCTCTCCTGGTCGGCGGCACGGGCAGCCGGTCGGACAGTTTCACCCAACCCGATTTTTTGCCCGATAAGTATGAAAGCGGCACCATGAATCTGCCGGGCATCCTGGGGCTGAGGGCGGCCCTCCTTTACCTGGAAGAAGTGGGAATGGACCATTTGCATGAGAAAAAAATGGCCCTGGCAGGCGCTTTTCTGGAAGGGGCCAAAAAGTTGCCCGGGACTGAGATTGTGGGCCTGCCCCAGCTGGCCGGCCGGACCGGGGTCGTCTCCCTCAACTTCCCGGACAGGGATAATGCCCTGATTGCCCACCAGCTTGAAAAGGACTGGGGCATCCTGACCCGGGTGGGCCTCCACTGTGCCCCCCTGGCCCATCAAAGCCTGGGAACCTTCCCCGGGGGCGCCCTTCGTTTTTCCTTTGGGGCGGCCAATACAAAGGCTGAAATCGACCAGGCCCTGGAAGCCCTGACTCAGCTGACAGCGACCCCTGTCTGATCCTGAATTGTTACAATTCTGTCACAAATGGCCGGAGGCTCAGAACTTGTCAACATACAAGAACTGAATAATCCACAAGTTATCCACAGGCTTTTTCCTTATCCGGCCCCATTTAAGTCAGGAAAAGGGGCCGGATAAAACAAGAGGTCCCACGGATGCGGGATCGGCCCAGGGGCGAAAAACTTATTAACAAAGTTATTAACAATCAACAGTCTGCAAGCCACAAATTGTGACTTGTCCCCAGAAAGCCGATTGATTGAAAGGGCCTTGGGATTGGGCTTTTCGGCCTTTAATGGCCAGTCGATATCTGGTAGGATAGTCAACACGATCATGTCGGCTTAGAAGAGGTTTTGTGATCTGGAAGGGGATGTTTTAGCTTAGCCATGGCCAAAAGAACTGCTGATTCAATCTGGGGAGCTGTCTGTTCGCAGACCTTGAGTAAGGAAATCAATCCACTCACTTATAACACCTGGTTTTC
Source organism: uncultured Mageeibacillus sp. (assembly GCA_964553675.1). Lineage (GTDB taxonomy): Bacteria > Bacillota > Clostridia > Saccharofermentanales > DTU023 > UBA4923. The sequence goes on from CAZKLG010000006.1 coordinate 16,202, forward strand.
AACAGCCAGGCCTTATTTTTCAGACGAGCGCACCTTCGGTCTCTCGGTGCCCAATGATTTTGCCATGGAGTACATCAGCCAGCACCGGGACCTGATCGAAGCTTCCCTTCGCAAGGTCAGCCGGGTCCACTATGCCCTGGAGATTGCCGTCCGCCAGGATGGCAGCATCCCTTCCCCCGAGGAGCTTGACCGCCTGCAGACTGCAGACCCCAAGGTCAACGGCAATGGGGCCTTCCAGGCCGGCACCCTCAATCCCGACTACTCTTTTTCCAACTTCATCGTAGGTTCAGGCAATAACTTCGCCCATGCCGCCTCGGTGGCCGTGGCCTCCATGGAGAGTGCGGCCAACTATAACCCCCTCTTCCTTTACGGGGGCTCGGGCCTGGGCAAGACCCACCTCATGCAGGCCATCGGCAACCAGGTCCGCCAGGACTTTCCCCACAAGCGGGTGGTCTATGTGCAGACTGAGCAATTCGTCAACGAATTCATCGCCTGTATCCAGAAAAACGATTTTGAAGCCTTCCGAAACCACTACCGCCTGGCTGACATGCTCCTGATCGACGACATCCAGTTCATCGAATCCAAGGAGCGGATGCAGGTTGAGTTCTTCTATACCTTCAACGCCCTTTACGAGTCGGGCAAAAACATCATCCTGACCTGCGACAAGCCGCCCCAGAGCCTGGCCTCCCTGACCGACCGTCTGCGGACCCGCTTCATCAGCGGCCTGACCATTGACATCCAGCCTCCGGATTATGAGACCCGGGTGGCCATTTTGAAGAACCTCTGCCGCAGCCAGGGAGTGGATATCGCCCCCGATATCATTGAATACATCGCCAATAACATTACTTCCAATATCCGGGAGATCGAGGGGGCCTTCAAGACCATCAGTGCCCTCCAGATGATCGGGACCGAGGTCAATCTGGAAACGGCCCGCCAGGCCCTGCAATCAGTCATCCAGCCCGGGGCGGTCAAGACCCTGGATTTCCCCTTGATCATGGAGATTGTGGCCCATTATTACGGGGTGACCGTGGACGACCTCAAATCCCGCCAGCGCAGCCAGGATATCGTGGAGCCCCGGCAGATTGCCATGTATCTTTGCCGGAAAAAGCTCAATAAGACCTTAAAAGAGATCGGCCAGGCCTTCGGAGGTAAGAATCATGCCACGGTCCTGCATGCCTATGATAAAATTGCAGAAAGTATCCTGGTTGATGCAAGCTTGTCAGAAGCCGTGGCCAACCTGGAGATGCGCTTACAATAGTTAACAAGTTATGATCATTTGTTGATAATTCGCTGTCAAGAGCCTGTTGGCAGAATGTGGACAAAGCGACCATTGTGAATAAGAGAGATTCTCAACATTTTGATCACAGAATATTAACGGGTTTGTAACAGGCCATAGGCCCGCCCCGGACGGGGCATCGGATGGTTTTTCACACTTTCAACAGCCTTATTAAGAGGAAGGTGAAAGATCTTAAAAGGACAATAGGCAAGATCGGGAGGCAGTGAAATGAAACTTACATGTTCGAGAAACCAATTGATGGATGCCATTGCGACAGTGCAAAGGGCTGTGTCGACCAGATCAACCAATCCGGTACTTGACGGGATCCTCCTTAGAGCCGACCAGGAATTGATTTTGACCGGCTATGACAGTGAGACGGGGATCGAATACCGGATGGAGGCTGATATCTCCCACAAGGGAAGCCTGGTGGTGCCCGCCCGCATCCTCTCCGAAGTGGTTCGAAAGCTGCCCGATAACCATGTCTACCTGGCCATCAAGGACGAGACAGTCCTGGTGGTGGAAAGCGGTAAAACGGTCTTTAATATCCGGGGTTATGCAGCCGATCAATACCCGGAGATCCTTTTCATCGAAGAAGATTCCCGGATCACCCTCAAGCAGGGCCTTCTGAGGCAGATGATCAATCAGACCATTTTTGCCGTCAGCAGCGACCAGAGCCGGCCCATCCTCATGGGGATCAACATGATCTGCGACCAGGATATCCTGACCCTGGTGGCCCTGGACGGTTTCAGGCTGGCTGTCCGCCGGGAGACCATCCCGGGCATGGACCTCAAGGTCAACATCATCATCCCGGCCAAGGCCATGGGAGAGATTGCCCGAATCATGTCGGACTCTGATGAGGAAGTGGTCATCTCCCCCTCCCACAACTACATTATTTTCAACAAGGGCAATGTCAAGGTGGTCACCCGCCTGATCAGGGGAGAGTTCCTCAATTACCAGAGCATCATCCCCCGGGACGCTGACACCAGCTTCATGATCGCCCCTGACCAGCTCCTGGCAGCCGTTGCCAGGGCCTCCATCATGATTGATACCGAGGACCGACGCTTCCCTGTCATCTTCCAGACCACCGACGAAGATACCCTGACCATCGAGTCCAAGACCGATATTGGAACGGCCAGGGAGGAGATCCCCATTGCGCTCTCAGGCGATAAGGTAGAAATCGATTTCAACCCCCGCTTCTTCATGGAAGCCCTGCGGGAGATCGAGGACGACCAGGTGGTCATGACCTTCAGCGGCAGCCTGCAGCCCTGTTCCATCAAGCCGGAATCCGGGGACAGCTTCTTCTACATGATTTTGCCTCTGCGCCGTTAAGCGCCCATGCGTCTTTCTAGCGTCGAGCTGACCAATTTTCGAAATTACGAAAGCCTGTCCCTGTCCTTCCCGGGCGGCAGCCACATCCTTTACGGTGCCAATGCCCAGGGCAAAACCAATCTGTTGGAAGCCATCTATCTTTGCACCTGTGCCCGCTCCCACCGGACCAGCCGTGACGAGGACCTGGTCCGCCATGGCCAGGACTTCTACCGGACAAGTGTCACCTTTGTCACTGATCGGGGTATTGAGGAATCCGTCTCCATCGAATACAGAAAGGGAACCGGCCGTCAGACAGCCCCCTCCCGGATCATCCGCTACAATGGTCTGGAAATCAGCCGGATAGGGGACATGATGGGCCTCTTTCATGCCATCCTTTTCGCCCCTGAGGACTTGCAGATCGTCAAGGACGGGCCGGCGGAGCGCCGCCGCTTTTTGGATATCCTGATCTCACGGACAGACCGGACCTATTTTCGGGATCTCCAGGATTTTTGGCGGATCCTGGCCCAGCGTAACCGCCTGCTGAAAAGCCTGCGGCAGACGGGGGACCCGGGGGGTCATGAGCTTGATGTCTGGGATCAGTCCTTGGCAGGCAAGGCCGCCCCCATCCTGGACAAGCGTCTGACCCAGCTGGACCGTCTGGCCCATTATGCCAATCTTTCCCTCCAGCACCTGACCCATTCCCGGGAGGTCCTGACCTTGCACTACAAGGGCTTCAGCGGCCTGGAGGCCGGCCAGGACCAGGCGACCATTGAATCCCGCTATCTGGACCGTCTGGCCCGAAACCGCCAGGATGATCTTTTTCGGGGCAGCAGCTCCCAGGGCCCCCACCGGGACGATATTATCATCAGCCTCAACGGGGCCGATGCCCGCCTCTATGCCTCCCAGGGCCAGCAGCGGTCTGTTGTCCTGGCACTTAAAGTGGCCGAGCTCATGCTTCTGACCGAGATTTCGGGGGAAAAACCCATCCTCCTCCTGGATGACGTCATGTCGGAACTGGACAGCTCCCGCCGGGAACGCCTCATGGAGGTCATCCGGGACCACCAGGTCTTCCTGACCTGTACAGACCCCGGCCAGACAGCCCAGGCAACGGCGGCCGCCTGCCCCACAGGATGGTCGGGTCCTGTCCACTATTACCAGGTGCACCAGGGCCAGGTCTCTTTAGTCCAGATGCCTGGGATATCATGATTTGACCCCCTTTTGGCGGCCTCTTTCAGACCGCCTGGAAGGCCAAGATGTGCTATAATTTATGGGGAGTTTTCTAGCTGGTTTAACCAAGTGACGGAGCAATATGTATATTCACATTGGAGCCGATGTCTCCATCCCAGCCCACTGGATTATGGGGATTTTCGACCTTGACCGCCTGGCCCTGACGGGTGCAACAGCGGACTTTCTTAAAGAGGCTGAAAAAGACAATAAATTAGACCTGATGACCCCGGACCTGCCGCGTTCCTTAATCGTCACCATGGACCGGGTCTTTATGTCTCCTGTATCGACGGCGACGTTGCGGGCCCGCCTCATGGGCCGACAGGGGGACTCGAAAGGATAAGATGAATACAAAAGATAATAAAACAAACATACATTCGCCCAAGGAAGAAGGCCAGCTGGCCGAACTTTTGAGGCGGGCCGAAGAGGATGCCCTGGAGTCTGCGGATGGCCTGGTCAACCTGGCTGATGACGTCCGCGCCCTGACCGGGGATTATGCCGAGGACAAGGAGGCCCTGGCCTCCATCGAATTGACCGACTACGATACCGGTTCAACCGCTGCCTATGAAGACCAGGACATCCAGGTCCTGGAAGGCTTGGAGGCGGTCAGGAAACGGCCGGGCATGTACATCGGGGACACCACGGCCCGGGGGCTCCACCATCTCATCTATGAGATTGTGGCCAACTCGGTCGACGAGGCCCTGGCCGGGCGCTGTGACTGTATCCAGGTCACAGTCAATCCTGACCAGTCCATCCGGGTGGAAGACAACGGGATCGGCATCCCTGTCGGTATCCACCCCACCGTGGGCATCCCCACCGTGGAAGTGGTCCATACCATGCTCCATGCCGGGGGCAAGTTCGGCGGCGAGGCCTATGGGGTCTCCGGCGGCCTTCATGGTGTCGGTGCAGCCGTGGTCAATGCCCTGTCCGAATGGATGGAGGTGGTGGTCAACCGCAATGGCCAGTCCCACTACATCCGCTTCGAAAGAGGGGAGACCACCGTCCCCCTCAAGGTGACGGGCCCCACGGACAAGACGGGTACCATCACCACCTTCAAGCCCGACTGGCAGATCTTTTCCGAGCTGGAGGTCGATTTTGATCTCATGATCACCCGCTACCGGGAGATGGCCTTCCTCAACCGGGATGTGGCCATCACCCTGATCGATCAGAGGGTCAGTCCGGCCCTGGTCAAGGAACTTCACTACGAAGGGGGCATTGTCTCCTTTGTTGAATACCTCAACCGCAACAAGACCACCCTCCACACGGTGCCCATCTATTTTTACGGTGAGCAGGATGGCTGTTTTGTCGAGGTGGCCATCCAGTATAACGATTCCTACAATGAGAATGTCTACACCTATGCCAACAACATCGCCACCATTGAGGGGGGCAGTCATCTGACCGGCTTTCGGGCCGCCTTGACCAAGACCCTCAACGACTACGCCAGAAAATACAATATTTTAAAAGACCGGGACAAGAATCTCCAGGGAGAGGACATCCGGGAGGGCATCTGTGCCATTGTCAGCGTCAAGCTCAAGAACCCCCAGTTTGAGGGCCAGACCAAGACCCGCCTGGGCAACCCTGAAGTCCGGACCGTGGTGGAATCCACCATCAATGAAAAACTCATGGTCTACCTGGAGGAGAATCCCCAGACGGCCCGGGTTATCGCAGGCAAGGGGGTAGCCGCCTCCCAGGCCCGGGAAGCCGCCCGCAAGGCCCGGGATATGACCCGGCGAAAGAGTGCCCTGGACAGCAATGCCCTGCCCGGGAAACTGGCCGACTGCCAGGAGAAGGATCCCACCTTCTGTGAACTCTTCATTGTCGAGGGTGACTCGGCAGGCGGGACGGCCAAGAATGGCCGGGAGCGCAAATACCAGGCCATCCTCCCCCTTTGGGGCAAGATGCTGAATGTGGAAAAATCCCGGGTGGACCGGGTCCTGGACAATGATAAGCTCATGCCCATTGTCATGGCCCTGGGTGCGGGGATCGGCAACGACTTTGACCTGGACAAGCTCCGCTACCATAAGATCATCCTCATGGCCGACGCCGACGTGGACGGCTCCCATATCCGTACCCTGCTTCTGACCTTTTTCTTCCGTTACATGCGGCCCCTGATTGATGCAGGCCATGTCTACATTGCCTGCCCACCCCTTTACCGGGTCTATCAGGATAAGAAAAGCCGTTATGCCTACAGCGAGGAAGACATCAAGATCATCGCAGAGGAAGAAGGTTGGGCCAATCCCAAGCTCCAGCGCTTCAAGGGTCTGGGTGAGATGAACGCCGACCAGCTCTGGGAGACCACCATGAACCCGGTCGAACGCAAGATCCTCCAGGTCCAGGTCAGGGATGCCCAGCTGGCGGACGAAACCTTTACCCTCCTTATGGGGGACCGGGTGGAGCCCCGCCGAGACTTTATCCGGGCCAATGCCAAGTTGGCCACCCTGGATAACTGACGCCATTGTTTCACGTGAAACATTTTAAGCGGGGGGACAAAAGTGGATTTTGATTTTTCAGTCAAGGGCCTGGAGCTGGAGACCGACCGCCTCCTGATCCGGCCCTGGAAGGCAGACGACCTTCAGGACTTCCATCAATATGCCAGCGTGCCCGGTGTGGGCGAAATGGCCGGCTGGCACCATCACCGGTCCCTGGAGGAAACCCAATACGTCCTCCAGGGTTTTATGGCCAAGGCCCAGGTCTTCGCCCTTCAGCACAAGGCCGACAAAAAGGTCATCGGCTCCCTGGGCGTCCATGAACTGCCCCACAGCCTGCCCCCCCTCTATGAAAATCGCTATGCCAAGGAGATCGGCTATGCCCTGGATAAAAACTATTGGGGGATAGGCCTGATGGTGGAGGCCGTCAAAAGTCTGATTGACTACCTCTTCAACTATACGGAGGCCAATCTCCTGGTCTGCTGTTGCATGGAATCCAATCGACAGAGCCGGCGGGTCATGGAGAAGGCCGGCTTCGTCTTTTCCCGGCGCTTCAACCGGCGGCGGGATCTGCCCTCATCCGAAGCCTCCTTTGAGTTTCTCCTGACCAAGGAAGCCTATGACGCCTCGGCCCCTGTCAAGGTCTCTTTTGAAAATGACTATAACCGGGGCTGCCACCCCCAGGTTATGGAGGCCCTGATCAAGACCAATGAGCGGGAGACCAGCGGCTACGGCCTGGATCCCTATTCTGACAAGGCCAGGGCCCTGATCCGCCAGGCCTGTCAGGCTGACCATGTGGATGTCCATTTTTGTGTCGGAGGCACCCAGGCCAATCTTCTGGTGGCGGCCGGCGCCCTCAAGCCCTGGCAGGGGGTGATCTCTGCGGAGACCGGCCACATCAATGTCCACGAGGCCGGGGCCGTTGAGGCCACCGGGCATAAGGTCCTGGTCCTGCCTTCCAAGGATGGCCTTCTGTCTGCTTCTGTCATTGACGACTATTGCCGGTCCCTGGCCCAGGATCCGACGGCCGAACACATGGTCCAGGCCGGGATGATCTACCTGTCCCAGCCGACCGAACTGGGTACCCTCTACAGGAAGGAAGACCTCCAGGCCATCCGCCAGGTGGCCGACCGTTGGGGGCTGATCCTTTACGTGGATGGCGCCCGCCTGGCTTCCGCTCTGGCTTCCCCTGAAGCGGGTATGGATCTGGCAGACCTGGCCAGTCTGGCCCACGTCTTCACCATAGGAGGGACCAAGTGCGGGGCCCTCTTCGGTGAGGCCCTGGTCATCGGCCATGAGCCCATGAAAAAAGATTTCCGCTCCCTGATCAAGCAAAGGGGTGCCCTCCTGGCCAAGGGCAGGCTGCTTGGGGTCCAATTCATGACGCTTATGAGCCAGGACCTTTATGGGGAGATCGGCCGCTGGCAAAATGAGCGGGCCCGGGAAATGGTCAGGGCCTTTGAGGCCAGGGGGATTGACTTTTACGCCCCGCCCCAGACCAACCAGCTCTTTGTCATCCTGAATGCCCAAGAAAAGGCGGAACTGGCCAGGCGGGCCTCTTTTGAGACCATCCTCAGCCTGGGGGACGGCCGGACTGTCTGCCGTTTTGTCACCTCCTATGCCAGTCGCAGCCACCATATCCACTGGCTTTTTGCCTGATTCCATCCCCTGTCGACTCTTTCCCGGCCTGGAGCCTGACCCTGGTCATGTTACAATTAACGGGTTAGCATGAGCTGTAATAAAGAGGCTTTGACCAGGAAGAGGCAGGGAGCAGGATGGGGATTGTAATTGCGGTGGCCAACCAAAAAGGGGGCGTAGGGAAGACTACCAGCTGTGTCAACCTGGCGGCGGCCCTGGCTGCCCAGAGGAAGCGGGTCCTCCTGATCGATACGGACCCCCAGGGCAATTCAACCTCGGGTCTGGGGATCGACAAGAAATCCCTGGATCTGTCCACTTACGATCTTCTCCTAGGTAATCGGGAAGCCGCCGGCCAGGCCATTATCAAGGCCCGGCCCTATCTGGATGTCCTCCCCTCCCATATTGATCTGGCAGGGGCGGAGATCGAGCTGGTGGACATGAAGGGGCGGGAAGGCCGTATGGCCGACCTTCTGGCACCCTTGAAGGATGATTACGCCATGGTCCTGATCGATTGTCCCCCCTCCCTGGGTCTTTTGACCGTCAATGCCCTGACCGCGGCCGATGCGGTCCTGATCCCGGTCCAGGCCGAGTATTATGCCCTGGAAGGGCTCATGCAGCTGATGACCACTCTGGGGCTGGTCAAAAAGGCCTATAATCCCCGCCTGCGTCTGGCCGGGGTCTTTATCACCATGTTTGATACCCGTACACAACTGTCCAAGCAGGTCCGCGACGAGGTGGCCTGGTATTTCCGACAGGATTTCTTGAAAACGGCTATCCCCCGGAATGTCAGGCTCAGCGAGGCGCCCAGTTACGGCCGCAGCATCTTCGAATACGACAAACGCTCAAGGGGGGCCAGCAGCTACAAGGGGCTGGCCCAGGAGCTTCTAAAAAGATTATCCAGTTCAGATTGGCTGGAAGGCAGGTTGGGGGCCCTTTAGGCCCCAAGATGACCAGGGAGGAGACAAGTCATGGCAGAGGATAAAAAGGCCAGGCCGACCACGTCCAAGCGGGGTCTGGGCCGGGGTCTGGGAGCCCTGTTTGAGCAGGAGGGAGAAGCCAGGGGGGGACAGGATCAGGAGATCATCAACCTGCGCCTCAACCAGCTGGAACCCAACCGCCAGCAGCCCCGCCAGGTCTTTGATGACCAGGGCCTGGAAGAATTGGCCGGCTCCATCCGGGATCAGGGGATCATCTCCCCCCTGATTGTCAGTCCGTCGGGGCGGCCGGGAACCTATACCATTGTGGCCGGTGAAAGGCGTTGGCGGGCAGCCCGCCTGGCCGGCCTGGACAGCCTGCCTGTCATCGTAAGGGAGCTTAGCCGGGAGGACCTGCAGCGCCAGGCCCTGATCGACAATGTGGTCCGCCAGGACCTCAATGCCATGGAGGAGGCCGAAGCCTACGACAAGCTGATCCGGGATTACGGCCTGACCCAGGAAAACCTGGCCTCGGCCCTGGGGAAAAGCCGGCCGGCCATTGCCAATACCCTGAGACTGCTTAATCTCCCCGGCCAGGTCCGCGACCTGGTCCGCCAGGGGCAGCTGACCCCGGGCCATGCCCGAAGCCTCCTGGCCCTGGCCCATGAGGCCAGCCAGATCCAGCTGGCAGGTCAGGTCCTGGAGAAAGAGCTGACCGTCAGGGAGACAGAAAACCTGGTCCGGCAGCTGAACCAGGCGGGCGGGGCCAAGCAGAAAGAGAAGGCTGGAGGCAAGGAAAAACTGGACTTGCATACCCGTGACATGGAGTCCCAGCTGCGACGGGCCCTGGGTGCCCAGGTCAAGCTGGAGGGGGGGACGGGCCCTGGCAAAATCGTCATCCGCTACCACTCGGCGGATGAACGCGAACGCCTGATCGACTACTTACTTGGATCCCGGTCCTAGCGCCGGAAGACCAACGCTCTCAGGGGGTCATCATGCAAACACCCAGTCTGCTTCAAGATAAGTGGCGGCGAGAGGAGCGCCTGCAGCGCCTGATTGCCTTTGCCCTGCCGGCCCTGGCCTTCTATTTCGGCTTTGTAGCCCATGGCCTTTGGCCCTTTGGCAACCGCCATCTGCTGGCCTATGATCTCTATCACCAGTATGCGCCCTTCCTTTTGGAGCTGAAACGGAAGATCCTGTCAGGGGACAGTCTCTTCTTCTCCTGGAGCGGGGGCCTGGGTGTCGATTACTACAGTATTTTCACCTATTACACGGCCAGCCCCCTCAATCTATTGACCCTCCTCTTTCCTGACCGCTATATCGCTGAGGCGGTCAGCCTGATCACCATTTTGAAGATCGGCCTGGCCTCTCTCTTCTTTCGGGAATTTTTGACAGGGGCCTTTAGAAAGCGGGATCCTTTAGCCTCCCTTTTCTCGGCCTTCTATGCCCTCTCGGCCTGGGTTTACGCTTATTCCTGGAATATCATGTGGCTGGACACCCTGGTCCTCTTTCCCCTTGCCTGTCTGGGCCTGGTCCAGCTGGTCCGGGACAGGCGGCCCGGCCGCTACATCCTGGCCTTGACCCTCATGCTCATGACCAACTACTATGCGGCCTTCTTCGCCTCTGTCTTCCTCTTTCTTTACTATTTCCTGGTCCGGATCCAGTTTCCCGAAAAGGCGGGTCGGGGACTCAAGTCCAGGTTCATCCCCTTTGGCCTTTTCGCAGGATCCTCCATCCTTTCCGGCCTCCTGTCAGCGGTTATTCTCTGGCCGACTGCCAAGGCCCTGTCCATCACCTCTGCGGCCGGGGACGCCTTTCCCTCGGGCTTCAGCTTCAATCAACCCCTCCTGGACACCCTGGGCCGGATGACACCACTCAGGCCTCCCCATATCATGAGCGGCCTTCCCAATATCTTTGCCGGTCTTTTTATCCTCTTCCTGGTCCCGGCCTTTTTTGCCAGCCGAAAACGCCCCCTGAAAGTCCGCCTTTCCTATGGCCTGCTCCTGGGCTTCCTCCTCTTCTCCTTCCAGTCGCGGACTCTCAGCTTCCTCTGGCATGGCGGCCATTACCCCAATTCATTGGATTACCGCTATGCCTTTGTCTTTGTCCTCCTGGTCCTGGTCATGGCCTATCAGGCCGTGGGCGATAACCTGGCCGCCAAGCGAGTCTGGACGGCCATGCCGGCCCTGGCCCTTTTTATCTTTCTCCTCTTGGAGCAGGTGCAAGGAGAGGACCAGGGCAGCCTGTCCCACTGGCGGATCTGGGTCACCCTGGCCATGACTTTGGCTTATCTGATGATCTTGGGCCGTATGGAGGGCCCCCAAAGCCTTGCCCTGGCCCAGGTCCCCCAGCCTGGCGCCCATTATGACCTGACCGGCCGCCACCAGATCAAGCGAAGAGGCAGGTCCCTTGCCCGTCTGCCCCTCAGGCGGACCAGGCAGGCAGACCCCGGGATCAGGTCAAAACAAAGCCGCAGGCGTTATATGCAGACGGCCCTCTTCCTCTTTTTGGCGGTGGAAGTCCTCTTTCATGCCTTTACGGCCGCCCTCCTCTACCAGGAAGTGGCCCCCCTGGGCGACCGGCAATACTACACCTCCAACCCTTATGCCAGCGAGGTCTACGCCTATACCAGGGACTTGAAAGACAGCCATAAGGGCCAGCCCTGGCGGGCTGAGATCCTGCCGGACACCTGTGTCAACGACCCCTTCCTCTTCGGCTCCAATGGCATGTCCCTTTTTGCCTCCCCCTTCCCCCAGGCTTCCATCCGCTTCTTCTCCGACCTGGGTTATCCCACCAATGGGGTCAACAGTTTCCAGTACAAGGAATCCACCATCGTCATGGACAGCCTTTTGGCCATCGACCACCTGATCGTCAAAGAGAGCCGGATCTTCGACGACCGGACCCGTCAACTGGTCAGCCAGGGCCAGCACAGCCGGCTCCTGGTCAATGAAGATGCCCTGCCCTTCGGCTTTTTTGCCACAGCAGAAGCCGACTACCTCAATGACGAAATCATGCCCGAGGACAGCCCTGACGTCCAAAACCGGCTCCTGTCAGCCCTGTCCGGGGCACCCGGCGCCCTGGTCAAGGAGGCCTTCCAGCCCTGGGAGTATGAGGGCTGCTATGTGGACAATGCCTATGATCCCTTCCGTTTCAATGTTTACCGCGAAGCGGGCAACAGCGAATGGGCCTTTCTGGTCTACCATGTCCCCCAGGATGGCATCTACTATATTTTCTGGGAGGATGAATCGGTAGGCATCAACTACAGCAATGGCTTTGTCCGGGATCAGGAATTTTTCCAATTGGGCAGCAGCAAGCGGGGCATGGGGGATGTGGGTTTCCTGGAAGCCGGGACCGAGCTGCACTTTCGGGTCAGCATGCCCTCTGAACAGACCATTGACGGCTCTTTTCGGGCCTCAGTAGCCCGCCTGGACCAGGAGGCCTGGCAGGAGGCCAGGGGGCGCCTGGCCGCCCATCCCCTGGAGCTGGACCACTTTTCCTCCACCCGTTTTTCCGGGCAGATCCAGGCCCCCCGCCAGGGCTACCTCTTCCTGCCCACCACCGGCAACCCGGGCTGGACCTTCAAGGTGGACGGCGTCAAAACCCAGGCCCGGACCATCCGGGGCGCCTTTATCCTCCTGCCCCTGGAAGCGGGCAGTCACTGGATTGAGGCCCATTTTGTCCCTCCCGGTTTTTACAGCGGTTTGGCCCTGTCCCTGGCCTCTGCCACGGGTCTGGCTCTCTTTTACCTGGTCCGGAGAAGGCGAAAAAAGAGTCAGGACCCGGCAGTCAAAAGCCGGTCATGGTATCATAAATCCACTAAATAAGCTTGATCGATTGATCAATACAGGAGCTGGTCATGGACACAATCATTAAATACCGTTTTGACCGGGAGATGGTCGCCTTTGTCAAGACACTGGATGTCAAAACCGCTATGTTCGGCTACGACAAAAGTGATGTCTACAGTAAGTTCAAGGACTTGCTGGTCAGGGCCCGCGATGTATGCCAGGAGCTGGTCATGGAGGAGCAGGAAAGATTTGAAGCCCTGCGGACCTCCCTCCTCCAGGCGGCGGATGACCCGGAGGCCGTCAGGGCCCTCTTGTATGATTGGGTACCAGGTTCCCACAGCCTGGAGCCAGGGCAGCCAACAGGAAATGTTCCGCTGGTCGTCCCGGCGACAGAAGATCCGCAAGAAGCGGTTCTGCCCCCTGCCCCTGTCCAGGACCAGGACCAGGAGGCCCTCCTGGACCGTTTGGAAGAATTGGAAGCCCGCCGGGAATTGCTGGACCGGGCCCATGATATTGTCAGCGAAGCCCGTCTGGAGCGCGAAGCCATCATTCGCAAGGCCCAGACCATGGCTGAAGAAGAGCTCTTTCTCTACCGGGCCAAGCGCCGGGATGAAGAAAAGGAATTCCTGGCCCGGCTTGAAGACTTGGAGGCCGAAAAAGTGGATCTGGAGGCAGCCTGTGGCCGCTACCGGGATATGCTTGCTCAAGGCCAGTCACTTTTTGACCGACTCCAGTCCTATGCCGCAGAGATTGACGACATTAAGGGAGACATAAGCATGCCTAAAAAAGAAGAAGACCATAAGCTTCCATTGACCGACCTGGACCCGCCGGTCCTCTCTGTTGACCGGCATACGGGTTGTACAGAAGAATCCATGCCTCTTTGTGAGTTGGCCGAGGAGAGCCCGGAAGGGATCTTCCCCGATCTGGATGCCCCGGCAGAACAGCCTGAGCTGGAGAATCAACCGGAGGCCACGGAATCCCAGGATTCTTGTGAAGAGGCCGACTGAGGACTGGTCAGCCGGATACCTTAAAGATTCTTGGGTGGCCGCCCCTGGTTTTCCAGGTTTTTCCGGACCAGGAGACTGATCAAAAGAATCAGCCCCAAGGTCAGAAGCAGGACCAAGATGACGATGGCGATCGTTTTCAGTGTCTGGGCGCTGCCGGCTTCCTGGTCAGGGGGCGCCAGTGGACTGCCATCCGGACCTGTCTGGCTGGGCTGGGGCGGCAGGGGCAGACGCTGCCCGATCCCCCCTATTTCATAAGTCCCGTCAGGGGGCAACTGATCCTGGAGGGCCTGATAGAGGGCCAGGTGGTCGGCTATATGGCCGCTGGATCTGTCTGCCCCACTTGTCACAATGATAATGACCAGGTCATCCATGGCCTTGAAGGAGGCCAGGCAGTAGCCTGACTCTTTCAATTGGCCCGTCTTTCCCCCGTCAATGACAGACGTGTCCAGGCCAGCCTGGTCCCCATAGAGGAGCATGGAGTGAACCATGTTCAGGCCATTGGGATGGGCTGAAGTGGCGGCGGCCTGGTAATGCCTGGTCCCCATGACCTGGCGGAGGAAGTCCTCCTCCTGGGCCAGGGCCATCAGCCGGGCAATATCCTCAAGCGTCCCGTAGTTATCGACATGGAAGAGTCCGGAGGTATTGGCAAAATGCGTCCCCCGAAGGCCCAGCCCGGCGGCCTCCTCATTCATCTTCTCCACAAAGGCTGACTGGCTTCCGGCTATTTCCCTGGCCAGGGTATTGGCCGCATCACAGCCAGAGCTGAGGAAGAGCCCGTAGAAGAGATCCCTGAAGGTTACCACTTCCCCCAGCTGAAAGCCGGCCATAGAGGCATTGAGTTCTGCCAGTCCCTCAAGATCGCTGGGACGGACCGTGGCCTTGTCGTCCAGGCTGCGGCCGGACCGGGCCAGGCCCTTATAGGCCGTCAAGCCAGTCATAATCTTGGTCAGGGAGGCGATGTAGACCCTTTCCTTGTGACGGAAATGTAAGAGATCCGAGCTTTGGTCCCCATCAAGGACCTGGACTATGGCAGCTCTTGACTCCAGCTGGGCCTGGTCGAAGGCAAAAGCCTTGCCATCGATATAGCCGGTGACCAGGCGGTCATGGGCCTCTTCCGCCTCCTGGGCCAGGGGCCGGGCCTGGGTCAGGGGCAAAAAGACCAGGAGGGCCAGGAGCAGGATGGCCAGGCCAAGTGACAAGGAGGACTTCTTAGGAGTCATGAGCTCAGTCCTTCCAGAAGCAGCAAAGCCAGAGGCAGGCCTGGGAGGTATAGGTCACCTGGTGGCGGCGGCCGGCCTGGATAAAGAGGCTGTCCCCCGGGTCCAGGACCACTTTTTCACCTTCATCGACAAAAAGAATATGGGCCTGCCCCTGGAGGAGGGTGACCCACTCATGCTCATCCTGGTCATAGACCGGGCTGGTCTGACCCCAGGAGCGGATCCGCTCGATCCTGACACCCTTATCCTGGTAGAGGATATCGGTCAATTCCTGGTCATGTGGCGGGGACAGGCCGTCAAAAAGATTGATGGAAGTCATGGCCCCTCCTTTCTTGTCTATGATCTTCTTATCTGCCAGCATAACAGTCAGCCGCTCCAGCTAAAAGGGGTGTATGATGTCGCCAGGGAGAATGATTATGAATGACCCGACTGTCCACTACCGATCGATAAAGTTTGCCAGCTCGGATTACGCCCAAAGCCTGTCCCTCCGGGACCAGGTCCTCAGGCGTCCCTGGGGGCAATCCATAGACCAGGATGATCTGTCCTCTGAGTCGGACGATTTTATCTGGGGGGCCTTTGTCGGTTCCCGGCTGGTCGGCATGGCCGTCTTAAAGGAAGGTCAGGATAATTACGCCCGCCTTCGTTACATGGCCGTGGACCCTGACTACCAGGGCCGGGGCATCGGCGCTGCCATCGCCAGGGAGTTTGAGGCCCGGGCCCGCCAGGCCGGTAAGGCCGGCATCCGGCTCATGGCACGGCTTCATGTCCTGCCCTTTTATGAGAAGCTGGGCTATGAGACCGAGGGTCAGGCCTTCGTCCCCGACCACATCGACATCCCTCATATCATGATGGTCACGCGCTTTTGAGGGTCCCTATGATACAAAGACAGTGAGCTTGCCCCCGGCTTGTAAAAAAGACCCTCCTTTTTGTTATAGTGTGAAAGTACGCCAGGCGGAAAAAAGCCTGTCGTCTAGTGAGGGTAGATCGTGAACGCTTCGGTTTTACAAGATATATTAATCGCTACAGGTGTCGTGGGTGCTTTCTTGCTCCTGGGTGCCTTTTTGAGAGCCAAGGTGCCCGTCTTCAGACGTTGGCTCCTGCCGGCCTCGGTGATCGGCGGCGTGGTCGGCCTCCTTTTGGGGCCTGGCCTTTGGGGGGCCCGGGCACCCCTGCCTTTTTCGGGTGAATGGATATCCCTTTGGGAAGCCCTGCCGGTCATCCTGATCGTCCCCGTCTTTTCAGCTGCTCCCT
Source organism: uncultured Mageeibacillus sp. (assembly GCA_964553675.1). Lineage (GTDB taxonomy): Bacteria > Bacillota > Clostridia > Saccharofermentanales > DTU023 > UBA4923. The sequence goes on from CAZKLG010000006.1 coordinate 32,248, forward strand.
TGGGGAATGGCATGGATCCCAGCAAGAAAAAACGCCGGGTCCGGGACATGGCCCCCGCCGTCCTTCTCATGACCGGGATCTTTGCCCTGGGCGGCAGCATCCAATATATTTTGGGCTATGCAAGCAACCTGACCATGACGGCCATCCGGCCTGAAACGGGACTCTACCGGACCTTTGGCTATGAATTGCCCCAGGGCTTTTCAGGCGGCCACGGGACAGCCACGGCTGTGGGCAGTATCCTGAAAGACTTTGGCCTGCCCTGGTGGCAGACCGCCCAGGGGGTCTCCCTGACCCTGGCCACCATCGGCCTGATCGGCGGTATGCTCCTGGGCCTTTTCTTTATCAACCGGGCGGCCCGCAAGGGTCAAACCCAGCTCCTGGCCAAGTCCGGATCCATCGACCGTGAGACCTTGCAGGGCTACACCAAGGAGATCGATAAGCAAAAGAGCCTGGGCCGGGAAACCACAGCCGGCTCCTCCATCGAAACCATTACCGTCCATCTGGCCATACTCCTGATTGCCTCGGGCCTGGCCTATGTCTTGTCGGCCCGGATGCGGGTCTGGCTGCCCCAGGTCTACCTGCCGGTCTGGTTCTATGCCCTCCTGATCATGTATGTCATCAACTTCATCCTGGTCAGGCTCAAGCTCAACTGGCTGATCGACACCAAGGTCAAGTCACGCTTGACCGGCATGTTCTCTGACTTTGCCATCACAGCCGCCATCATGACCCTGCCTATCAAGGCCGTGTCAGCCTATATTGTCCCCATCATCATCATGAGTATTCTGGGTTTTGTGGGGACCTATGTCATCACCTTCCCCCTCTTCCGCCGCAGCTTCAAGGGTGACTTCGCCTTTGAGCGCGCCATCATGAGCTGGGGGGTCAATACCGGTGTCATGATTACCGGGATGACCCTTTTGAAGATCACCGACCCTGAATTCGAGTCACCGGTCCTGACGGATTTCTCCATGGGCTTTGCCCTGATCAGCCTGGTCTCCCTGGTCATCAGTCCCTTTGACTACAATATCCTGGCCCAGGGCTCCACCCTCATGAATTTCTTCTGGAATACCGGTGTCGGCCTCTTCTATGCAGCCGTGGCCTTCGTAGGCTACCGGCTCATGAAACGGAATTTGCAGACAGGCTAGGGTCCTGGTCATCCTGGTCCTCTGAAAGGAGCCAGTCCCTTGAAAATTGATATCCACGTCCATGTCACCCCCCCTGACATCATCCGTGACTGGGAAAAAATTGCCAGGAAAGAACCCTATTTCAAGCTTTTGAGTGAAAGCCCTGTCAATCAATTTGCCGACGCCGAAAAAACCATCCAGGACATGGAAGCCGACGGCTTTGACAAGGCCGTCATCTTCGGCTTTGGCTTTCAGGACATGGGCCTTTGCCGCTATGTCAATGACTATGTCATGGACAAGGCCCGGGCCTATCCGGACCGGCTGATCGGCTTTGCGTCGGTCCTGCCCCAGCATAAGGAGGTGGAGCGGGAACTCCTCCGCTGCCAGGCGGGAGGTCTCCAGGGAGTAGGCGAACTCTTCCCCCAGGGACAGCAATTCGACCTGGCATCCGCCCAGGTCATGGCCCCCTTTGCCCGGACCCTGGAAGCCTTGGGATGGCCGGTCATCTTTCACCTCAACGAACCGGTTGGCCACCCCTATGCGGGGAAGACCAAGACCCGCCTGGAGGAGGCCGAGGCCTTTGCCCGGCATTTTCCTGATCTTGTCACCATCCTGGCCCATTGGGGTGGCGGCCTCTTCTTCTATGAACTGATGGCAGAGGTCTCAAAGACCCTGGCCAATGTCTATTACGACACGGCCGCTTCGGTCTTTCTTTACGGCCACAAGGTCTACAATGTGGTCAAAAGCCTGGATCTGACCCGGAAGATCCTCTTCGGCTCTGACTATCCCCTCCTGCCCCCCCGCCGTTATATGGCCGATATGGAAAAGAGTGACCTGACCCGGGAGGAGATAGCCGCCATCCTGGGTGGCAATGCCCAAAGGCTGCTTAAACTGGCCTAAATAGCTAAATCTTGATCTTTTCCGCCTGCTTTCCCCCTTTGGGAACCCCAGGCACCGTGAATCCATGAACTTATCTTGTATACTTATACCCTGACAGCAGGTTGCTTTGGCCTGTGTTTATGTAAGGAGATGATCTTATGCCAAAAGCTAAAGGTAGTGTTTTGATTTCTATTGGTTCCATACTCATGATCATTGCAAGTATCCTGGGTATCATCGGGGGTATTCTGCTGGCCTTTGCCTCTGGCTGGCTGGTGTCCACCTTTTCCATTATCAGTGACGGCCTCATGGATATGGATATGCCCGGGGCTGAATGGACCACCTTCCTCCTTTGGGGAGGCGCCTTCGTGGGCATCATTGTCCTGGTCTTCTCGGTCCTCTACCTGATATTCGGGATTATGGCCTTCAAGCGGAGAAGTGACCTTCGCCGCTCCACCTTTCCCCTGGTCATCGGGATTATCTTTACGGCCCTGGCCCTCTTATCCTTCCTGCAAGGCATCAATGTGGCCACGGCCTACGGTCTGGCAGCCCCCCTCCTCATCCTGATCGGGGCCATCCTCAACAGGGGGCAGCTGAAATCCATGCCAGCCTACCCGCCCGGTTATCCCCAGGGCCAGGCCCCTTACCCACCCTACCAGGATCCCGGTCAAGGGGTTCACCCACCCCAGGCCTATCCACCCCAGGCCTATCCACCCCAGGCCTATCCGCCCCAGCCGGGTCAGGAACAGCCGCCTTCGAATCCTCCGCCGACGCCCTAGCAGGTCGGCTATAATGACTTTGAAAAGGCGACCGGCTGGTCGTCCGCTTCAGGGAGGTCTTCATGCATAAACCTAAAGGTTCAATCTACATTTCCATCGGTTCCATGGGCATGGTGGTCCTGGCGGGTATCGGTGCCCTGCTCAGTCCCTTTGTCATGGCCCTGGCTTCCTGGCTGGGGAAATTGATCAGGGAACTGGACCTGTCCATGACCGGTCCACTGGCAGACCAGGGCCTTGCCGCCGCCTTTGCCGGCCGCCTGGTCGGTGGCCTGGGGGTGGCGATCGGCATCCTCCTCCTGCTCATGTCGGGCCTGCAATTGACCTTTGGTCTTCTGGTCTGGCGTCGGCGGGATGATCTTGTCCGGACAACCTTCCCTCTGGCCGTGGGTATTGCCTTCTCCATCCTGTCCCTGCCGGCGGGTCTGACCGCCTGGGGCCTGATTCAGCTGGTCTTCCCCGTTCTGGTCATTGTCGGTGCTGCCCTCAACCACCAGGAGGCGACGGAAAGGGCCCGGGCCTATTATTATCCGCCCCAAGCCCCTCCTGCCCCCCCAGTGGCCAGTCCCCAGCCGCCCGCTGACCCCCAGCCTGAAGGGGAAGCGGCTCCAGAGCAGACAACAGACTAGGCCTGTCTGCTGGCCCGGGACAAGGGACCATGAACCAGGGCATCTGCCTGCCTGAAGAGGTCCGTCGGATCATGGACCGGCTCCAGGGGGCCGGCTACGATGTTTATGTCGTGGGCGGTTTTTTGCGGGATCTTCTACTCCAAAAACCCACCCATGACATTGACCTGGCCAGCTCTGCCAGGCCCGACCAGGTCATGGCCCTTTTTCCTGACTACAAACTTATACCGACAGGCCTGGCCCACGGCACCCTGACCATTCTTGCCGGTGACCGCCTGATTGAACTGACTTCTTTTCGCCGGGAGGGTCCCTATTCCGACCACCGCCATCCCGACCAGGTCTGGTTCACCCTCTCCATTGAGGAGGACCTGGCCAGGCGGGATTTCACCATCAATGCCATGGCCTACCATCCCGACCGGGGTCTTCTGGATCCCTGGGGCGGGCTCAAGGACCTGGATGCCCGCCTGATCCGGGCGGTTGGCCGGCCCCGGGACCGCTTGGGGGAGGATGCCCTGCGGATCATGCGGGGTCTTCGCTTTGCTTCTCAGCTTGACTTTGATCTGGAGGCAGACACCCGCCAGGCCATGCGGGATCAGAGCCCCCTCCTGGAAAAGGTAGCCCCTGAGCGCTTAAAGCCGGAACTGGAGGCCTTCCTCTGCGGGCAGGCAGTTGCCAGACTCCTGGTGGAGGAGGCCCAAATCTGGGGCCAGCTCATCCCCGAACTGGATCCCCTGGGCAAGGAAAGCCGGGACCGGGCCTGGTCCTTGGACCGGCTGAGCCGGCGCCTGACCGCTGTCCGCCCGGATCCCCTCATGCGCATGGCCGCCCTCCTTTATGACCTCCATATGCCTTCCAGGGCCCTGACCGTTCTGCGGCGTCTTCGTTTCTCCAATGACCAGGTCAAGTCAATGGACCTGCTCCTGTCGGCCAAAAGCCTGGAGCTGGCGGCCGACCGCCGCGCTCTTTGCCGGGCCTTACGCCTTTTGGGCCGGGATCTTTTCTTTGACCACCTGGCACTCCGGCTGGCTGACAGCCGTGCCCGCCTGCCCCAAAACACCAGGCAGATCCAGGAACTGGAGGCCATGGGTAGTATGGCCCGCCAGCTGATCGATCAGGGACACTTTTTGGACCTGTCTGACCTGGCCATCAATGGCAGGGATCTCCTGGCCCTGGGCTATGGGGGCCCCGCCATCGGGATCCGCCTGGACCAGATCCTGGAGGCTGTCTGCAGGGGTCAGGTTTCCAACCGGCGGCAGGCCCTTTTACAATTTTTGGAGTCTATTGACGACGAAAAACTAAAGTGACGCCCTCTTCATCTGTGATAGTCAAGCTGTTTTCCCCCAAAAGATAGGTCATCCGCAAGAGGACGGTGCCCTGTTCCTGCCTGGCCAGGTTGATGGTCAGGCTGCCGTCGGGACTGGAACTGTAGCTGAGCCTGATGGTCCCGTAGGTACTGTCAAAGGCCTCCCGGTCTTCAATGGAAAGCTGGGCGGTGCCCAGGCGGATTTCCAGACTGCGGTCACGCTTGAACTCAAAGACCATGCCAACCGCCAGGCTGGCTTCCTCGGAGGCCACCAGTTGCCAGTTGCCCAGAAGATCCTGGTTGACACCGCAGGCCAGGGGGAGGGCCAGGGCCAGCAAAAGGCAGGCCAATAGAAGGGCGGATTGAGGGGCGGGTTTTTTCTTGATCTTCTCTAACATGGTGGGCATGGGCTTTCTTAAAGTCATCTTAACAGAAGGCAGGAAGGGGTCGGGGGCCTGGCTTATTTGTCATTAAGCTGTAATGTTAAACTACAAGACTTGGTAGTAAGATAAAAAGTAACACACTACATAGTGTGTATTACCAAAATAACTGATATCCCCAGGAGACCGGGAAAAGTATGAAAGAAGGCAGGTGTTGTATGAGCGTTCTGTCCCCTATCATTAAACGCCATTTTACAAAAGAACTGGAAGGGAAAGCAGGTTCGGTTTTCGACCTTTTTGAATGGAAAACCTGTGATGTGCTTTTGAAGGACTATAAGACCGGCCGGGTCCTGACCGATCTCAAGGGTTTGGAATTTCCGGTCTCCTACTCCCAGCAGGCCTGCGACATCATCGCCTCCAAGTATTTTCGCAAGGCAGGTGTGCCGGGCGAGACCGGCCATGAGACCTCCATGCGTCAGGTGGCCGACCGCATGGTGGCCTTCTGGGTGGCTTCCCTGCTGGATGAAGGCATGATCCGGCCGGGCGAAGAAGCCGACATCCTCTACGATGAACTGGTCTATGCCCTCCTGGCCCAGATGTTCGCACCCAACTCACCCCAGTGGTTCAATACCGGCCTCAAACTCAAGTATGGCATCGAGGGGGGACAAAACGAACTTTACTACTATGACCCTGACCAGGACCAGGTGGTCATGTCAGAGGATGACTACAGCCGGACCCAGGCCTCAGCCTGCTTTATCCTTTCCATCGAGGACAAGCTCCTGGGCCCCCACTCCATTACCGAGGGCTATGTGTCGGAGACCAAGCTCTTCAAGGGGGGGTCGGGCACAGGGACCAACTTCTCCTCCATCCGGGCCGAAGGGGAGGCCCTGTCCGGAGGCGGCCATTCCTCGGGCCTCATGAGCTTTCTCAAGGGCCTGGATCGCAATGCCGGCGCCATCAAGTCGGGGGGCACCACACGCCGGGCGGCCAAGATGGTCTGCCTGGACATCGACCATCCTGAAATTGAAGCCTTCATCACCTGGAAGGCCCGCGAAGAGGACAAGGTCATCGCCCTGGCCAAGATGGGCTATGACGCGGACATGGACGGGGAGGCCTACCAGACGGTGTCGGGCCAGAACTCCAACAACTCGGTCCGTTTCAGTGACGAATTCATGCGCAAGGTGGCCGACCTGGACCGCCATCCCGGGGCCACCAGCCAGCTCAAGGGCCGGCGGGATCCTTCCGTTGACCGCCAGGTCCCGGTCCGCCATCTTTGGGACCTCTTCAACCAGTCAGCCTGGCGCTGCGCCGATCCGGCCCCCCAGTTCGACGATACCTTCAATGCCTGGCATACCTGCCCGGCCGGCGAGGACGGGGAGCTGAATGCCAAGCACAACCGGATCAATTCAACCAACCCCTGCGGTGAATATGCCTTTTTGGACGATACCAGCTGCAACCTGGCCTCCCTCAACCTCATGCGTTTTTACGATCCCAAAAAGCATGTTTTTGACATCGACAGTTATGTCCACATGATTTCCATGGCCCAGCTGGTCCTGGAAGCCTCCATCCATTGGGGTCAATTCCCCACACCGGCCATCGCCAGAAAGACCTGGGCCTTCCGGGCCACGGGCCTGGGCCTGGCCAACCTGGCCTCCCTTCTCATGAGCGCGGCCCTGCCCTACGACTCGGACCAGGCAAGGGCTATCGGGGCGGCCCTAGCCGGCATCCTGACCGGTCAAAGCTATGCCGTCTCTGCCATGATGGCAGGCCGCATGTCCCCCTTCCTCCACTATGACAAGAACCGCCAGGCCATGATGCGGGTCATCCGCAACCACAGCCGGGCCGCCGGGGTCAGGCAGGATGCCCCTGAGGAGATCTACTACAGCCTGCCCATTGTCAACCATGATCTTTTGGAGGGCCAGGGCTTTCAGGACCTCTCCCAGGCTCTGACCCGGGCCTGGACAGAGGCCGAGTCCCTGGGGGAAGACCACGGTTACCGCAATGCCCAGGTCTCCGTCATGGCACCCACCGGCACCATCTCCTTCGCCATGGATTGTGCGGCCACCAGCGTGGAACCCTTCTTCTCCCATGTGGTCTATAAAAAGCTGGCCGGGGGCGGCTTCATGAAGCTGGTCAACCCCCATGTCGAGGAGGGTCTGGCCACCCTTGGCTACAGCGACCAGGAAAGACAGGCCATCCTGGACTACATCATGCGGGAGGATGAGGAGGGGATGACCCTGGACGGCAAGATCGAGGGGGCCCCCTATCTTACCGAGGCCCATCTTCCTGTCTTTGATACGGCCAACCAATGCGGCAGCGGACAGCGCTTCATCGCCTGGCAGGGCCATGTCGGCATGGTGGCCGCCATCACCCCCCTGATTTCGGGAGCCGTCTCCAAGACGGTCAACCTGCCCAATGAAGCCACAGTCGAGGAGTTTGCCGATGTTGTCTTCAGTTCCTGGCAGCAGGGGGTCAAGGGGATCACCCTTTACCGCGACGGTTCCAAATATGCCCAACCCCTCAATATCCGCCTGGCCGGTGTTGAAGACCGGGCCATGCCCCTGGAGGATCTGACCTACCAGGACCTCCTGCATTTCGCCAGGAAAACCAAGACTGAACTGGATGAATGTCAGGAGAAATTTGAGCGGGGAGACCTGGTCCACAGCCGGGTCAAACCCTTTGGCATCCGGACGGGGACTACCCACCCGGCCCAGATTGAAGACGTCAAGGTCTACATCACGGTCAACCGGGACGAGGAGGGAGAGGTCACGGAGATCTTCATGACCACTGACCGGGAAGGCACCCTGATCACCGGTCTTTTGAACTCCCTGTCCAAGACCATCTCTGTCATGCTCCAGTACGGGATCAAGCCTGAGGCCATTTCCAAGATGTTGAGGGGTCAGAAGTTCGAACCCTATGGTTTCGTCCAGCGCCATCCCTATATCAAGTACTGCACCTCGGTATCGGACCTGATCAGCAAGGTCCTGGACATCGAGGCCGGTGATTTCACCCGGGTCCAGGTCAAACCGGCGGGGTCTGAGGAAGGTCAGGAGGCCGGGGCAGGCGACAGCAAGCCGGAACAGATCAGCCTGGATGACTTCATTCACGAAAAAGCCCTGGAAGCCAGTAAATCCGGAGAGCGCCTCTATGATGGTTCGGTCTGCCCCAACTGCTCGGGCACCCGCATGGTGAAAAACGGGACCTGCAAGGTCTGCCTTGACTGTGGAGAGACCACGGGCTGCTCCTAGGAACCGGCCCTTTCCGTAACAGGCACTCACGCATGATATTGCATTTGCTGGTATAATTAAACACCGGTATCCACAGACCGGAAGGTCTGTGGAGCCCTTTTTAGCAAAATCGAGGCCCCCTGGGCCTTCACATGATCAGGCAGGAAGCCAGGAGGAGATCACCATGAATCATTGTAAAGTGTGCGGGGCCGATTTAGCCCCAGATGCCAGCTTCTGCACCCAGTGCGGAACGCCAGTGGAGGCAACTGATTCAGGGCCTCCCCAGATGGAAACCATAGAAGACAATCTGGACATGGCGGCGCCCCCCCTTGAGGACATCCCTGAGGTCCCGGAGGAAGTCGCGCCCCAGATGCCAGAAGTTGAACCCCTGGTGGCAAGCCCGCCAGTGCCGCCTCCGCCAGCCCCCCAGGCCGAGGTGCCTGCTTATGCGTATGCACCCCCGCCACCTCCGGTGGCAGCCCAGGTGCCGCAGCCGCCTCCTGGATACGGCTATGGCGGACCCCCGCCCCCCCCGCCGCCTCCGGGCTATGGCTATGGGGCACCTCCCCAGCAGCCACCCCAGGCCTATCCCTACGGAGCGCCGGCCCAGCCGCCAGCTCCCGGCCCGGCCTATCCGGCCGGACCCCAGGGTCCCTACCCGCCGGGCTATGCCTATCCGCCGCCGCCCCCCAAACGCAAGAAGCGTTGGTGGATACCGGTTCTGATCATTGTCCTGGTCTTAGGGCTACTGGCTGCCAGCTATATTGTTTTCGGCGACCAGATCAGGGGCCTTTTCGGTTCCACGGACAAGAAGTGGCGGAAGGCCGAAGCGGCCGCCTACCTGATACCCCAGGGCTCTTTGCTTGACGATGTCCGTCAATCCATGGAAGGGGGTCTTCTGGAGACTAAATCAGGTTCGGTGACTGACCTGACCTTTGATATCAAGGCGGATGCCCTGCCTGATGAGATGGCGGGTCTTTTCACCGCCCTGTCCGGCATGCGCCTGCATCTGGAAAGCAAGACCGACATGGATGAGAAGACACCCCGCTTCCATATCCAGGCCGGCCTGGGCAAGCGGGGGGAGACGGGCGAACCCCTCTCCTTTGAAGTCTACGATGTCAATGACTATTACATCATTGACCTGCCGGGCATCCTGCCCCGCCCCCTGGCCCTCAACCGTCAGATGTTCGAAGACCTGACCGAGGAAACCGGCCTGTCCATGAGCGAGCTTTTCGGATCCATGGGGGACATGCGCCAGTCCATGGGCGCCTTTTCCAGTGAGAAGATGGACAAGGTCTACGATGACCTGAAAGCCATCTTTATGAAGTACGCCGGCGAGCCTCAACTGATCAAGGGTGAACCCCTGACAGTGGGTGCCGTCACGCAAAAGCTGGATTATTACGATGTCACGGTCCCGGCCTCTGCCTTCCCCGGCATGACCAAGGAGATGGTGACCTATCTGAAGAACAGCAAGGACATCAAGGAGCTCCTGGAAGAGGGCATGCCTGAGGATATCTATGAAGACTTCGTGGATGTCATGGATGAGGTCCTGGACGGGATTGAACTCAACCGGGAGGATCACGAGATTGAGTTCCGGCGCAAGCTCTATGTGGATAAAAAGAATAACCCTGTGGGCAGTGAGCTGATCTTCAGCCAGCGTTATGAGGGTGAACTGTCAACCCTGAGGTTGGCATCCCTGCACGTTGAAGATGGGGGCAAGCATGCCCAGCTCCTGGTCATGGAGACATCGGACGATTCAGGTCTGGAGTACTTGAGCGAGTATACCCTGGACAAGGGACTTTACAGCGGTACTTACGCCATTCGCACCAAGGAATGGGATTGGGGTGCCCCGACCAAGTTTGAAGAATTGGGCCGGGGGAGCTTCAGCAATTTCGGACTGAAAAAAGAAGGCAATAAACAATATCCAGTCGGGACCATCAGCTTTGAGCTGACCAAGGTGGATGAATACAGCTACGATGCACCCCAGGCTTTCGCTCTCAAATATGAGGGCAGCATGGAGGGCAAGCTCCTCAAGGCCAAGATCGAATTCTCCCTGACTGATGAGGACATGCCCATCCGGCTGACCCTGGGCCTGGAGCACCGGACCCTGACAGCTTCGGAAGTCAGTTTCCACAATCAACTCCCCTCCGACTTCATCGACCTGTCTGATGAAGAGGCCATGTCCGAGCTCATGATGGACGAGACCCTCATGGACAGACTGATGGAAGCCCTTGAAGAGCTGGGCATCGACCCTGAAATCCTGGCAGGCCTGGACGGCGGCTACGACGATGACTGGGACTGGGACGACGACGATTGGGACTGGGGTGACGATGACTGATCCGGGAATTGAACCCATCCATAATCAAGGTCTTCTTGTGCGCGGCCTTTCCAAATCCTGGGCCGCGCACAAGGTATTGGATGATATCAGCTTTGAAGAACCCATAGGTTCAATCTATGGCATTGCCGGCGACAATGGAGCCGGCAAGAGTACCCTCTTGAAAATTTTGGCCTCGGTCCTTCCCAGGGACCAGGGCCAGATCACTTTTCAGGGCCTCTCCCTGGATAACCACAAGGACTGGCGAAGCTTGACCGGCTATGTGCCCCAGGACCTGGCCCTGGACGACCGTTTACGGGTCAGGGATACCCTTGCTTTTTGGGCCTCGGCCCGGGGTTTTTCCAAGACCGAAAGAAAGAGAATCCTGACAGTCGCCTCCCAGGATCCCTTGATTGCTGATTTTCTTGATAAGACCATCCGGGAGTGCTCGGGGGGCATGGCCCGCCGGGTCAGCCTGATCGTGGGCCTTTTGGGAGATCCTGCCCTCCTTTTGCTGGATGAACCCTTTGCAGGGGCTGACCATGACAGCCGGCTCCTGATGATGGGAAGGCTCTGCCAGCTGAAGGACCTGGGCCGGACCATCATGATCTCCAGCCATGAGGGTCAGGTTCTGGACCAGCTCTGCGACCGGATCCTCCATCTCAAGGATGGTCGGCTGCAGCCATGAGAGGAGGGGCTGGCAAGAGACATGGCCTCAGATCCTGGAAGGGCGGTTTGGCCGCCCTGGTCAAGCGGGATCTTATCAGCCAGGGCCTGGCCCTGGGCTTGACCCTGGTCCTCATGCTGGTACTGACCCTGTCTTTGAGACAGGCGGCCCTGCCCTCCGACGACGAGCCGGACGACCGGGCGGCAGGCCTTGCCGTATCTGCCTCCCTGGTGGACGATGACCAGTCTTTTGTCGGCCGGGCCATGGTGGAGTTTCTTTCTGGCATCAGCTACATCACGGCCATCCACCAGGACAAGCTGGACACAGCCCTGGAGCGCCTGGAGGATGACCAGGTCATGGCTGTCCTCCGCCTGCCTCCCAATCTCTTTGCAGAAGCCCGGACCGGATCCCAGATCGAACCCATAGAGCTCTGGCTCAATCCCCGCATGCCGGCAGAGGCCGGCCAGATTGGTATCCTGGTCCGGCAATATGCGGCGGCCTTCAATTACCTTTATGGCGCCATCTTCGGCTATCAGAAACTTTATGTGGACCTGGGGGGAGAGGAAGGCCAGTCCTGGGAAAAGGCCACCAACCACTCACTCAATGTCCTCATCATGTATTTCAGCCGGACCGGCTTTGCCGATGAGGGCGATTTTTTGCCCTTCACACCGGTCACCCACGCCCTGGCAGGTATCCTGCTCATCTTCAGCCTCCTGCCCGCCATGGGAGTCTTGTCGGCCACTGTCCGGACAGCGGGGACATCCTATGAAGACAGGCTGCTTTTGACCTCGGGCTACGGCCCCCTCATGCTGTCCCGCCTGATCTCCGGTGCTATCTGGTGGTCCCTTCTGGTCCTTCCCCTCCTTTACCTTTTGAAAAAAGCAGGGGCCATGGCCGGCTTTCTACCTGCTGCCCTGGTCCTCTTCCTGGCCTATCTATCCTTTGCCCTCCTCATGTTGACTGTGGGCCGGGTCCGGGCCCCCGACATCACCCTCCTGCTTGCCGGCTGGTTTGTCTTTTTCATCTTCCTGGTCCTGGGCGGGACCCTCTACCCCATTGCCCTCTTCCCGGTCTGGCTCAACAAGCTGGCCGCCTATACCCCCCTCTATGGCGTCATGCAGCCGGTTTACCGGGCCATCATCTTTGACCAGTCCTTGACGGCCGGTCAGGTGCTAGTCTCGGCCTGGCCCCTTCCCCCGGCCCTGATCCTGGCCATGACCCTGGGGAGGCGGCGCCTATGAGGAATCTTGTCACCATGGCCTGGATCAAGCTTAAGATGCTGGCCCGCCGGCCTCTCTTGCTGATCTTTTGCATCCTGGTCCCCATCCTCCTCTCCCTGTTGGCGGGTGCCACCGTCCAGCGCAACAACATGGCCCACATCCAGGCGGCCTATCTGGACAAGGCTGACAATGAGAGCAGCCACAAGCTCCGGTCCATGCTGGACGCCAGCCGCCTGGGCTGGCATCCCATCACAGAAGGGGAGATTAACCGGGCCCTGGCCCTGGGTCAGCTGGACGGGGTGGTCATTATTCCCTCTGACTACGGGGACTTGTCCCGGGCGGATCTTGTCGATGACATCTTTGCCTGCACCTTCCTGGCCGGCCGCAATACGACGGCTGCCCATCTGGTCAGGGAGAATTTCTTGATCTCCAACCTGGCCCTGGCTGTCGAGGCCAAGCTTCAGAAGGATCTCATGACCCTGGAGGGGGCCCAAGGCCTGAACCTGGCCGACATGGACCGGCTCCTGACTGAGACAACCAGGCTGGCCCGCCAGGAAGGGGCCGTTTTGAAACTGGATATCCGGGAGGGGAATATGGCCGAAGTCCTGCCCCTGGTCCAGGTGCCCGATGTGGCCATCGATATTCTCTTCTTATCAGTCTTTTCCCTGGTGACCAGCCTCATGCTGGCCGATGCCGGCACCCAAAGGCGGCTCCGCTCCCTGCCGGCTGGTTTTCGACGGGACTATCTGGCCACTCTCCTGGCCCTCTTTACCGCTGCCAGCCTCCAGGTCTTCCTCATGGCGGGCCTCAGTCAACTGCTCATGCCTGGGACCAGCCGGCCCTCCAACTACCTGCCTGTCATGGCAGTCCTCCTCCTTTTGATGCTGGCCATGGGCCAGCTGGTGGCCCTGATCCCGGGAGACCGCCGCTTCGTCCCTGCCTCCCTCCTCCTCTTTGTCTTTGTCCTGGCTGGTGGCAGCCTGATCCAGCTGCCGGCTGTCTGGATTGATAAAGTAGGTCAGTTCACCCCCCATGGCTGGGCCCTGGCCCAGATGAATGGGATGACGGTTACCCTGTCGCTGCCGCTGGGAGGCGCCCTGGCTCTGGCCCTCCTCTATCTGGCCTATCTGGCACAAAAGCACAGCCCCTATCTGGCTGGCTGATAGCAGGGTACTTGTCAGGGGGGTTACAATAAAGATAAAAGATCAAGGAGGGCAGATGACATGGCTGACCAGGACAAGCTTGGGAAGATCAGGGAAAAGCTGGGCCTCATCCACCTTTACTGTGGGGATGGCAAGGGAAAAACAACCGCGGCCATTGGACTGGCTGTCCGGGCCAGGGGCTCGGGACTCAATGTCCTCTTTGTCCAGTTCCTGAAAGCCGGCAATTCAGCGGAACTGGACCCATTAAGACGCTTGGGCGTTGAGGTGCTTTCGGGCCAACCGACCGCCAAATTTATTTTCCAGATGACAGAGGAAGAAAAAGAAGAAGCCCGGGTTTTCAACCGCCAACGGCTGGAAGACGTAATTGTCCGCAGTCAGGCGGGGATTGATCTCCTTATCCTGGATGAGACCCTGGGCGCCATCGCCACGGACATGATCGATGAAGATCGCCTGCTCGACTTCTTGACCGGCAAGCCCCCCCGGCTGGAGCTGGTCCTGACCGGGCGCGATCCTTCCGACAGGCTTTTGGAAGCGGCCGATTATGTCTCCGAGGTCATGATGCGAAAGCACCCTTATGAAACCCAGGGACTGGGAGCCAGGCCGGGGATTGAGTTCTAGAAAAGAGGTAGGCCATGCGCCATCTTCACGACACTATTTTGATCATCAATCTGGAGGACCAAAGCAGCCGCCGGATCGTCCAGGCCGTCCGGGCCAGACAGGTCTTTTGTGAGGTGGTCTCTTCCCGCCGTTTCCTGGAGGACCATGACCAGGTCATGGCAGGCAGGATCAGGGGCATCATCCTGGCAGGTCCCATCCCCGCCAGCATCCCTGAGCAATTCCATGAACGACTCGAGGCGACTGGCCTCCCCTGGCTGCAAATAGAAGGCGACCTCGATGACATCAAAGTCCGGGACTTTTTGGTCAAGGACTGTGGCTGTCAGGGTGACTGGACCGTCCAGGGCTATCTGGAGGAGATGGTTGTTGAGATCCGCCGGACGGTTGGCGACAAGAAGGTCATCTGCGGTCTGTCCGGAGGTGTCGATTCCTCAGTGGCAGCCATGCTGGTCTACCGGGCCATAGGCGATCAGCTGACCTGTATCTTTGTCGACCACGGTTTCATGCGAAAGGATGAGGCCCAGGAGGTCAGGACCATGTTCTCCGAGGACTATAAGATTCCCCTGATCTTTGTCCAGGCAGCTGACCGTTTCCTGGACAGGGTGGAAAATGTCCAGGATCCGGAAGTCAAGCGCAAGCGGATCGGTGAGGAGTTTATCCGGATTTTTGAGGAAGAAGCCAGGGAACTGGCAGCAGACTTCCTGGTCCAGGGCACCATCTACCCTGACGTCATTGAAAGCGGCGAGGACGGCCAGGTGGTCAAGAGCCACCACAATGTCGGCGGCCTGCCCGACCGCATCCATTTTGAAGGCATCATCGAACCCCTCCGCCTCCTCTTCAAGGAAGAGGTCCGGGAACTGGGCCGGGCCCTGGGCCTGCCCTCAACCATGGTGGATCGCCAACCCTTCCCGGGGCCAGGCCTGGCCATTCGCTGCCTGGGTGGGATCACCCGTGAGAAACTACATATCCTTCGCGAAGCCGATGCCATCTTCCGAAAGGCTATTGAGGAAGAAGGCTACCGGGACCAGGTCTCCCAGTACTTTGCTGTCATGACCGGCCTCCAGTCCGTAGGCGTCACCGAGGGCAGCCGGACCTATGATTACACCATTGCCCTTAGAGCCGTCAAAACTGACGACTTCATGGCTGCCAAGGCCGTGGAGTTCCCCTGGGATTTCCTGCAAAGGGTCTCCTCAAAGATCGCCCAGGAGGTCCCCCAGGTCAGCCGGGTGGTCTATGAGTTGACCGGTAAGCCGCCGGCTACTATTGAGTGGGAGTGAATACAGGGGCGGCGCAAACCCTTGTAAATAGAGGGTTTGCGATGTTTCGAATAGCCTCGTGGCAACGTTTTGGCAACGTCTGAGTAGTTTTTCACTCCGTGTGCGAACAACAGATATTTAACAAAGATAGACCGTAGCTTAATCGTTATGATCTTTTGCGTTTGTTTTTCTAAAATTATCTACTTTTAAGTTTAAAAATTTGTGATATTGAGGACATTGTTGAATATAGAAAATGCGCTGATGAACTGAAAGTAGCAGAAACCGGAGGAATCTATGACGCAGGATAAAGCTCTCGCTCTTGTTGAAGGTAACCAAATACAAAACTTGATTCACACTATTCGTGGGAAGCAAGTGATGATTGATAGTGATTTGGTTGTTTTGTATCAGGTCAGTACTAAAAGACTCAACGAACAAGTTGCTAGAAATAAAAATCGATTCCCAGAAAAATTTATGTTTCAGCTTTCCAAAGATGAGTACGATAACTTGAGGTCACAATTTGCGACCTCAAGTTAGGAAAAACAACATGGAGGCAGAAGATACATGCCTTATTTCTTCACTGAACAAGGCATAGCAATGCTATCAGCCGTTTTAAGAAGTGATGTTGCAGTTAATGTAAGTATCCAGATCATGGATGCTTTTGTAGGAATGCGTCGTTTCTTGGTAAGTAATGCAGCCGTTTTTGAAAGACTAGACTGAGTTGAACTCAAACAATTAGAAACAGATCAGAAGTTAGAAAAGGTCTTTAACTACATCGCAAGTCAAGCAGAAGTGAAACAAAATATCTTCTTTGATGGCCAGATTTATGACGCCTTTAGCTTCATTTTTATGCTCTAGATGCTGAAATTAATCCCAACTTTATTCCCAACTTAATGTACAATACATGTTGGGAATAAAAGAGAGGTGTAGCAGTATGAATATCAAAGAAAAAGTCCTTGAATTAAGTAAATACTCGGATGAACAAGAGTGGTTCGAATTCAAGGAAAATTGGTTTGAGCCAGTAGTATTAGGTGAATATGTCTCTGCACTTTCTAATGCAGCTGCATTTCACCACCAGAAATACGCGTATTTTATCTGGGGAATAAATGATGAAACTCATGAGATTATTGGCACAACATTTAATCAATATCAACACGTAAAAAACGAACCATATCAGAATCAACTAGCTCGAAATTTGTCACCTAGTATTAATTTCTCTTTTGTAGAAGATGTAATTAATGAGAAACGAATTGTCGTTCTTATTATTCCAGCTGCAGAAGGAGTGCCGACTGCTTATAAAGAGAAACGATTTATTCGTATTGGATCATCGAAGGTAAATTTAAGAGAGTATCCTAAACGTGAAATTCAACTTTTTAAAATACTGGATGGTCGGGTTGAAACCATCGAGACTATATCAGCAAAATATCAAGATTTAACCTTCTCAAAACTGTTTGGTTATTATGGGTCCAAGGGAATTATCTTGAAGGAAAAAACCTTTAAGAAAAATCTTGGTTTAAAGACGGAAACGGGCGAATACAATTTATTGGCGCAACTTCTTTCTGATAATTCGCATTTTCCACTTCGAGTTTCCTTGTTTGATGGTAAAACAAAAGGCTCAAATCTGTTTTCTGTACGTGAATTTGGAAATAACTGCTTGCTCTATACGCTTGATGACCTGTTACGTTATGGAGATGTTCTTAATTTAATTCAGGCTGATGAGACAGAAAGAGTTGTTGAACGTAAGGATATTCCATTATTTGATAATAAAGCCTTTCGAGAAGCAATAATTAATGCGGTGCTTCATAACTATTGGGTTGGAGGCAATGAACCTATGGTATCAGTATTCTCCGATCGAATTGAGATTTTATCGAGAGGAACCCTTGCTCCAGCACAGACTATGGAGGGTTTTTTTCACGGAGAATCGATTCCTGTAAATGACAAGCTTTCAGAAATCTTCCTGCAGCTACATATCAGTGAAAAATCTGGCAGAGGAGTTCCTAAAATTATCGAAACTTATGGAAAGGATGCTTTCTCATTCAGAGAGAACTCAATAGTTGTAACCATCCCGTTTAATAGAATTCAGACAGTTGGGAATAAAGTTGGGATTAAAGTTGGGGATACTGATAGCAGAAAGAAACTAAATCCGCGAAGGCAGACAATACTATCTGAGATGCGCGATAATCCGAATATCACGATTGCAGAATTGGCTTCATTCTTTTCCATTAGTGAAACTGCTATAGAGAATAATTTAGCTTTTCTACGCGAAAACGGATATATAGTAAGGGTCGGTTCAAAGAAAACTGGTTATTGGAAAGTTATTGATTGACGAAAATCCAAGTAGAATAATAATACCTAAGCGTAAATAATGGAAACCGCGCTTCCTCAAGGCCACCAGCGCACTCAATAAAGGCTAGTGGCCTTCGTTATGCGCGGTTTCCAGTGATCGAGAGGGAGTAATTTCAGGGGACGAAAAAAGACCGTAAATACTGGCCTTTATGGTTTTAACCGCTTCGTACCAACAACAGATATTAAATGAGGTCCCCCATTGATGTATAACGCAGATGGTGTTACAAGAATGAAAGAGGAGTTGGCCATATGAAAAAGTCCACGACTCTGAACCTGCGTGGATAGAGTCCTTATAGTTGGTGTAAATTCGAAAATTGCGAGATGAGCCACATCTCGCCCTTTCGGTACAATAAGTTTTGAGAAATAAACAGTACTGGAGGACAAAACATGGCTCACCTGAATATTACACTAGACGAGCAAACCTTGAAAGAACTTATGCTGGGAGATCGAGACGAAGCAGTGGGAAAATTGTTGGAAGCAGTATTCAACGCGGTGTTATGTGCTGAGGCGACCGAACAATTGGGAGCTGAATCCTACGAGCGAAGCGAAGATCGGACCACCTACCGAAATGGCTATCGAGAACGCCAGCTGACGACGCGTGTTGGTACCTTAACCCTCGCGATCCCTAAGTTCCGAGAGGGAACCTTCTCAACCGAGTTATTTAACCGTTATGAGCGAAACGAACAGGCCTTGGTTCTCAGCCTCATGGAAATGGTCATCCAGGGCGTCTCGACGCGTAAGGTGGCAAAGATCACGGAGACCCTTTGCGGGACAAGTTTTTCAAAGAGTACCGTGTCGGCCTTATGTGCGAGGCTGGATCCTATCGTAGCGGCCTTTCAGAACCGTCCCCTTACGACTACTTACCCCTTTGTCATGGTAGATGCTATCTACATGAAGGCCCGGGAGGATGGGGCTGTGCGATCCAAGGGGATGCTGATCGCCCTGGGTATTAACCTTGAGGGTCATCGGGAGATCTTGGGTTTCCAGGTAGGTGATGGGGAGAGCTATGAGTCCTGGTCTGAATTCTTCTCAAACCTCAAGTCCCGCGGTTTGGTGGACGTCGACTTCCTTGTCTCCGACAACCATGGCGGCTTGGTCAAAGCCATCCGTGAACAGTTTTGCGGGGCCATGTGGCAACGCTGCCAAACCCATTTCTCACACAACCTCTTAGATAAAGTCCCCAAGAAAGACCG
>CAZKLG010000007.1:0-1789 GCA_964553675.1 uncultured Mageeibacillus sp.
CCCCAGTCATGGCGGCCCGTTTCCAAGGAAGCATCAAAATCCAGGGACTTGCCATAGCGCCAGTCCCAGGAGCTGTAGCGGGCCTCCAGTTGGACCAGGTCCGGATGATCATGGAAGGCCCCGGCATCCAGGGATTCCAGGGGGGCACCGGCCCCGTAGTGACGGATAAAGGAAGCCGTGACAGCCTGGGATAAATCCCTGACAGTCAGGTCTTCCTTGGCCTCGATCAGGTTGATGACCCGGGAGCGGACTGACTTGATGGCCCTGGATTTGAGTTTGCTGTCCGAGACGGTCAGATAGCGGAGGAGGGGGTCGATGTCGGTATCGACCATGAGGGTGCCGTGATGGAGGGCCACCCCCTTGAAGTAGCGGAAGGCATTGCCGGAGAATTTCCGGTCCTGGACCAGGATATCGTTTCGTCCGGAGCGGACGGCCTCAATACCCAGATCTTGGACGGCATCCAGGATGACCTGGAAGCTCTGGCCCAGATCAAAGCGGGAGCGGGGCAAAATGATGGAGAAATTCAGATTGCCCAGATCATGGTAGACGGCACCCCCACCCGTACTGCGGCGGGCCAGAAAGCCCCCCTCATCTTCCAGGCGTTGGCAGGCGCACTCGACCCAGGCATTCTGGTTGCGGCCGATGACTACCGTGTGTTGGTTCTGCCAAAGAAAGAGGATGGCGCTGTAAGGCCTTTGATCATTGGGCTGGCTGTCGCTTTGGCAAAGACCCATGAGGAATTCCTCCAGGGCCAGGTTTTTCCAAGGATTGACATTGTCGGTCGATAGGACGAGGATAGGGGGCAGGCTTGTTACCATATGAGCTCCTGATTTCTGTTTCAATTGATATGGATCATAGTAACGAAAAAAGAGCCCGGGGAAAAGACAAGATCCCCCGCTCTGCTATGATTCGGGCATAGTCTGGGAAAGAGAAGCAAAAGGACATGAGAAAGAAAGACAGCGTCAAGGTAAAAAGAGGCCAGGTCCTGACCCTGGAGCGCTCCTGCGGTGCCATCGTCTTCCGGGATGGAGAGGCGGGCGAAAGCGTACTCATGGTTCAGCACGGGCCGGGCCATTGGTCTTTTCCCAAGGGGCATGTGGAGGCAGGGGAGCAGGACCGGCAGACGGCCATCCGGGAGGTCTTTGAAGAGACGGGGATCCGGATCGAAATCAAGTCTGACTTTCAGGGGTCCTCTTCTTATTCACCCCGGCCCGGTGTCCTCAAGACGGTCATCTTTTTCCTGGGAGACTATCTGGGTGGCCGGCTGACCCCCCAATTGACCGAAGTCCGGGCCGCGGCCTGGATGCCCCTGGACGAGGCTGACCGGCTTTTGGTCTTTGACCGTGACCGGCAGATCTTCCACCAGGCCCTGGAATACCGCAGACAGCGGGCCGCCAGCTAGAAGGGACATGATCATGACCGAAGCCATGGCAGACAAGGAGACCTTCACCCTCAAGGAGACTTACAGCATGGAGGAGCTTTTGGCCATCATGCGTTTTTTACGAAGTGATCAGGGTTGTCCCTGGGACCGGGAGCAAAGCCATGAGAGCATCCAGGGCAATATGCTGGAGGAAGCCTATGAGGCGGTTGACGCCATCCAGTCCAAGGACCCTGACAAACTGGCGGAGGAACTGGGGGATGTCCTCATGCAGGTTGTCTTTCATGCCGGCATCGCCCAGGATGCGGGGCATTTTGACTTTGACCAGGTGGTGTCGGGCATCTGCCGAAAACTGATCTCCCGCCATTCCCATCTTTTTGGTTCCGACCAGGCCCACACCCCCCAGGAGGT
>CAZKLG010000007.1:1889-11655 GCA_964553675.1 uncultured Mageeibacillus sp.
TCTCCCGCCATTCCCATCTTTTTGGTTCCGACCAGGCCCACACCCCCCAGGAGGTCCTTCGGACCTGGGAGAAGAATAAACAAAAAGAAAGGGGCTTTGACAGCATCTCCCAGTCCATGCGGGATATGCCCCGGGGCATGCCGGCCCTGACCCGGGCCCTGAAATTGCAAAAGAAAGCCGCCAATGTCGGCTTTGACTGGCCCTCCCTGGATGGGGCCCGGGAAAAAATCCTGGAAGAAGCCCGGGAATTCTTCCTGGAGATTGACCGGGATGACCAGGCCAGGGCGGCAGAAGAAGGGGGCGACCTGCTTTTTGCGGTAGTCAACAGCCTGAGAATGCTGGGCATTGACCCTGAGGCAGCCCTGACCGGTTGCTCCCAACGCTTTATCCGTCGCTTTGAAGCCATGGAAAGCATGGCCCAAAGCCCCCTGGCTGACATGAGCCTGGAAGAGATGGATGGCCTTTGGGACCAGGCCAAGGCAGAGGAAGCAGAGGAAGACCATGAGACTTGATAAATTTTTGAAAGTATCCCGCATCGTCAAGAGGCGGACGGTGGCCAATGAGATGGCCTCGGCCGGCCGGATTGAGATCAACGGCAAGCGGGCCAAGCCGGGGACAGAGGTCAAGGTAGGCGATCTTTTGGAGATCGGCTATGGCCAAAGGCAGATCCGGGTCAAAATTCTGGAGATCAAAGAGCATGTCAGGAAGGAAGAGGCCCAGTCCCTTTACCAGATCCTGACTGACTAAAGGCCTTGGGGACGGGGCCTTTGTCATTAAACTGTCACAGTAGCTGATTGACATTCCTTGCAAAACCGAACAAACTGAAGTAGGATGGATTTGCTATCAACAGGATGTCAGGTCGACAGGTGAACACAATGCGTCTCAGCTACACAGACAAGAAAAAACTGGAAGGCAGACGAAAGTCCCTGTCATTCCTTGCCCGCTTTTTCCTGGCTGTGGCGGCGGCCATCATCCTGACCCTCTCCCTTACCTCCTTTATTGACCAGGAAGCCGAATTCGACCGTCTCAACCGTGAAAGGCAAAAGCTGGAAGCGGAAAGGGATGTCCTCTACCTGAAATATGAATCCCTCAAGGGCCTGGATGATATGGCCCAGTCCCGGGAGTATATTGAGCGGCTGGCCCGTGATTACCTGGGCATGGCCATGCCGGGGGATCTGGTCTTCATCATCGATTAATAGCCGATCAAAGTTTTCAGTTCTTCCAGACCTTCTGCAGCTTTTTCCATGGCGGCGGCAGGTATGTAGTAATCAAAGATTTCCTGACTCTGCCCCAATTCAATCGCCAGGGCCGCCCCCTTCTGTCCCTGCTTGAGATAGGGGATAGCCCTGTCTTCCAGATAGGATTCGACGTGGGCGGACCAGATCATGGGAGCCGATATGAAATGGAGGGGCTGGTCCTCAGGGGGTTCGGCCTCCCGCTTTTTTCCTCTTAGAAAGTCAAAGATAGCCATGGGGCTCCTTTCTGACGATTTGGGCCTTTTTTTGGGCCTGGCGACCTTTTGGCCCTATTCACAGTATTGCCCTCTTTTGACCTGACTGGCAAGGGGAATTTGAATTATTGATTACAAAAGTATGTAAATGTCTGCTAGAATACTACCGTCAATTAGTCGGTTTGCTCAAAATCGGGTACTGGGGCCTTCTCTCGAGAAGACCCTGATCCTGGGACTGGGTAGATCGATAAAATTTGATAGGAGGAAAACATGAAAAAAACTTGGACAAAACTGTTGGCCATGGCCTTGATTCTGACCCTGGCCATCGGTGTCATTGCTGCCTGTGACGGTGGCAAGAAGGAAGAAGATGACGGGACACATAAGGTTGCCCTGATCCTGGAAGGTGCTATTTCAGACATGAGCTGGAATGCCACAGCCTATGACGGCCTGATGAAAATCAAGGCCCTGGGCTATGAGGTCGGCCACACGGAGAATACCCCTGTGTCGGACGCTGCTGAAGCCATCCGTACCTATGCTGATGACGGCTTTGATGTTATCTTCATGTCGTCCAGCAGCTATCAGGACCTGGCCCTGGAAGAAGCAGAAAAGTACCCCAAAATTCAGTTCTTCCTGATTAACTCTGGTGTAACAGCTGACAACGTCCGTTCTTTTGCCATCCAGGATGCTGAGCAGGGTTACCTCATGGGCGCCCTGGCTGCCATGCTGACTGAAAGCGGCACGGTAGGCTACATCGGCGGTCTGGAAATCGCCCCCATCCTGAACGGTGCCAAGGGCTTTGCCCAGGGCGTCAAGTATGTCAATCCCGATCTGAAGATCGTCTCCCAGAACACCGGCAGCATGGACGACGTCCAGGCCGCCAAGGAGCTGGCCAAGGCTTTCGTCGATGAGGGTGTTGATGTTCTTTGCCCCATGGCCAACCAGGCTTCACTGGGCGTCATGGAAGCGGCAGAAGAGACAGGTGTCCTGGCCATCGGCTCAGGCCTCAACCAGGAGACAGTTGCGCCTAACGCAGCAGTCGTCGCCATTGTTAAAGACACATCCATCGCCTACGAATCAGCCTTCAAGGCTTTCCTGGCCGGCGACATGCCTATGGAAGTCCTGCCTATGGGCGCTGCCCAGGGCGTCGTCTTCCCCGGCGAGTACTACCAGGAAGTGTCTCAGGAAATCAAGGATAAGCTGGACGACATCACCAAGAAATTGGCGTCCGGAGAGATCAAGATCAACCTCGACTGATAAGGGACAAGACTATCTTTTGATTTAAGAGTGCCAGAAAGAAACCGGGCGCGAACCCTAGGTCGCGCCCGGCTTCACACTGAACCGTCTGGTGATTACCTTTTTAGCAGTCAGCTGAAAATCCAGGCGGCGGAAAGGTTAGCGTATGGAAGGATTAACCCTCAGGGAACGCGTGAAGGTGATAAGCCGGGCTCTTTATTTCCCTCTTATGGCGATCATTGCTTCCCTCTTGTTGGGCAGCATTGTTATTTTCCTCACAAGTGACACGAATCCGCTCAAAGCCTATGGCTACATGCTGGCAGGCGGCTTCGGAACCATTCGGGCTTTTGATGCCACACTGACCAAGGCCATCCCCCTTATTTTTACCGCCCTCTCATTCTCCATCGCCAAGCGGAGCGGTATCATCAACCTGGGTGCAGAAGGCCAATTCATGATGGGGGCCCTTTGCGGCACGGCCGTTGGTATTATGAGTCCCAACCTGCCTGCCATTGCCCACATCCCCATGACCCTGATCGCCGGTTTTCTGGGTGGGGCCTTATTTGGTTTCATCACAGCCGTGCTCAAGGTCAAATTCGGGACCTCCGAGCTGATCATTACCATCATGCTCAACTACATCGCCAAGAATCTGATCGATTTCTTTGTGACCGGTCCCATGCTGGAACAGTTGCCCCCCTACTATCCCCAATCGCCCTCCATTCATAAAAGTGCGCGGCTGGGCAGCTTCATCCCGGGACTCAATGTGCATACAGGACTCTTGATTGCCCTGGTATGCGTCTTCTTATATTTCTTTTATCTTTGGAAAACAACCAGCGGTTTTCGTATGCGGGTCGTGGGCCTCAACCCCTCAGCCGGTGAATATGCCGGTATGAGCGTGGCCCGCTCCACCCTGCTCTCACTCTTCCTGGCCGGCGGACTGGCTGGCCTGGGTGGCTGCATCGAAATCATCGCTGTTCAAAGGCGGTTAATGATTACCTCATTCTCCGTCCCCTATGGCTTCACGGGTATTGCGGTCGCCCTCCTGGGCAGCCTCAACCCCATTGGTATTATTGTCTCGGGCGTCCTCTTTGGCGGTCTGTCCGCCGGTTCACTGCGGATGGAAGTCCTGACCCGGGATGTCAATGCCTCGGTGGCCGTGGTCATCCAGGCCCTGATCATTCTCTTTATCGCCGGCCGCCAGATGTTCCAATTCAAGCGCAGGCGTAAACTGGCCAGCCTGACCGGCGACCAGGATCTTGACGGCATGGAGGGCCCGGAGGCGGATGACCCCCTCCCCCTTGTGGAGACATCCGAGAAAGCAGGTGAGTCACTATGAACGAAGTTGCCAATTTTATCGCTACCTCTGTCAGACTGGCTGCGCCCACCCTTTTGGCCGGATTAGGACTGGTCTTCAGCGAAAGAGCCGGTATCGTCAATATCGGGACCGAAGGCCTTATGTTGATCGGTGCCCTGGCCGGTGTCATGGGCTCCCTTTATACGGGCAATGTCTGGCTGGGTACCCTGATCGCCATCCTGATCACGGTCCTCTTTGCTGCTGTCTTCGCCTTTTTCACTGTCATCATCAAGGCCGACCAGACAGTTATCGGCACAGGCCTCAACCTCCTGGCTTCCGGCCTGACCATCACCATCAACCGGGCTGTCTTTGGTGCCAACACCAGCCCGCCCAAGATCGACACCTTCAAGACCATCTCCCTGCCTGTCCTCTCGGACATCCCTTATCTGGGCAAGATGTTCTTTCAGCATAAGATCCCCATCTACCTGGCCTTCCTCCTGGTGCCCCTGGCCCAGTTCATGATGTTCCGCTCCAATACGGGACTCAAGGTCCGGTCGGTGGGAGAGAATCCCAAGGCCTGTGACACGGTCGGTATCAATGTCACCAAGGCCCGTTTCCTGGCCATCCTCTACAGCGGGGTCATGGCTGGTTTCGCCGGTGCCTTTGTCTCCATGGGCCAACTCTCCTTCTTCACAGAAGGCATGATCGCCGGTGGGGGCTTTATCGCCCTGGCGGCTGTCGTTTTTGGCAACTATACACCGGTGGGCGTCATGCTGGCCTCCCTGGTCTTTGGTGCCAGTAACTCGCTCATGTACCGGCTGCAGACCCTGGCCACCGGGGTGCCCTCCCAGTTCCCCCTGATGATTCCCTATGTCATCACCATCGTGTCACTTTGCTTTGTCAGCCGTAAGTCCAATAAACCGGCAGGCAGCGCCATACCCTATATCAAGGAATAGGAGGTCGTCATGGCAACTATTCTTGAAATGAAACATATCAGCAAACGCTTTGGTCCGGTCGTGGCCAACGATGACGTCTCCTTCGCCGTTGAAGAGGGCGAGGTCCATGCCCTTTTGGGTGAAAACGGGGCGGGTAAATCCACCCTCATGAATATCCTCTTCGGCCTCTATGAGCAGACGGCAGGGGAGATCTATTACAGGGGCGAACTGCTCAATGTCCGTTCCCCCCGGGATGCCATTGACCAGGGCATCGGCATGGTCCACCAGCACTTCATGCTGATCCCGGCCCACAGTGCCATCGAGAACGTGGTTCTGGGCTATTCGGGTAACAAGGAAGTCCTGGACCTGAAAAAAGCGGCCAAGCGTTTTACCGAGATGGCCGAGCGCTACCACATGAACATCGACCCCTGGGAAAATGTGGGTAAGATGTCGGTCGGCCAGCAGCAACGCCTGGAAATCCTCAAAGCCCTTTACCGGGATGTCGATACCCTGATCCTGGATGAACCGACCGCGGTCTTGACCCCCCAGGAGGTGGAGGGACTCTTTGATGTCATCCGTCAGCTGATCGCTGAGGGCAAGACAGTTATCTTCATCAGCCATAAGCTGCCTGAGATCATGGCCATCTGTGATCGTTGCACCATCCTCCGTCAGGGCAAGGTGGCAGCGGCCGGCCTGGAAGTCAAAAATATCAAGAACCTCAATGAACTGGCCCATCTCATGGTAGGAAGGGACGTGGAGCTGGTGACAGCCAAGACGCTCTCCAAGCCGGGCCCGGTGGTGCTCAAGGTTGAAGATCTCAATTATGTCAACGAGAAGGGCATCCATATTCTCAAGGATGTCAATTTCGAAGTCCGTGCCGGCGAGATTGTCGGTATCTGCGGGGTGGACGGCAACGGCCAGTCTGAACTGGTCAAATGTATCACCGGCCTCCTGCCCGCCACATCGGGCAAGGTTGAAATCCTGGATGCCGATGTGACTCATGATACGGCCAAGCAGATCCTGGATGTAGGTATCGGTCACATCCCCGAAGACCGCCAGAAAATGGGCATGGTGGGTGACATGAACCTCCGTGAGAATATTTCCATGGTGGACAATTACAAGGAACCCTATTCGACCCGGGGCTTCCTCCACTGGGGCTGGATTGACAAACACAGCCGGGAACTGGTCCGTAAGTTTTCGGTCAAGACACCCAGCATCATGGAAAAGGCCGGCAATCTGTCGGGAGGCAACCAACAAAAACTGGTGGTGGGCAGGGAGCTGTCCCGTGACCTCAAACTCCTGGTGGCCGTCCATCCCTCCCGGGGTCTGGATATCGGGGCGACCAAGTATATCCAGTCACAGATCGTGGAAGCCCGTGACAAGGGCGTGGCCGTCCTCATGGTATCGACGGAGCTGGACGAGATCCTGGAGATCCCCGACCGGGTCCTGGTCATTTACGGAGGCCGGATCCTGGCCTGCCTGGATCAGTGTGATTGCTCCCGTAACCGCCTGGGTCTCCTCATGGCCGGTATTGAAGGAGAAGAGGAAGAGATCGCCTGATGGACAGAAGCCGGACACCCGGGCCATCCGCCAAATCAGGTTAAAGAGGGGCAGCTTGGGCTGCCCCTTTTCCATATACAAAAGATCCGTCGAGTCAGATTGACTGAAACAAAGAAGAAGAGGTGTCTATGTTTCACATCAACCACCCGGTACTTTACGGGCTGGCCGCCCTGGTCATCCTTTATGTCCTGGGCCAGTCCGTCTTTTTTACCGTCAAGGCCTATCAGAGGGCCAGGGAACTGGGTATGGAAAAATCTACCCTCATGGCCATCATGAGGGGATCCGCTGTCTTTTCCATCGCACCCGCCATCGCCATTGTCATCGGCATCATCACCCTGTCCCAGTATCTGGGCCTGCCCCTGCCCTGGCTCCGCCTCAGCGTGGTCGGCGCCCTGACCTATGAACTGCCTGCCGCCACGTCCGCCGCGACCGCCCTTGGCATCTCCATGACTGATGCCCTGACGGATGCCCGGGCCTATTCCACCATTGCCTGGGTCATGACCCTGGGTTCCTTCTCGGGGATCGTCATCATCACCTTTTTCCTGAAAAAGATTGAAAAGGGCCTGATGACCATCAAGTCAAAGGACGAAAAATGGGGAGCCCTCTTCATGGACTCCCTTTTCATCGGCATGGTTTCGGCCTTCCTTGGCATGATCTTTTCCCAGATCCGCCTGGGTTTGAAGGGTTGGATCCCTGTTTTTGTCATGCTCTTCTCCTCCCTCCTCATGTTGATCTTCGGCTACCTGGTCAAGAAGAAGGAGATCGCCTGGTTGGAAAACTATGCCATGCCCTTCAGCATGTTGGGGGCCATGGCCTTTTCCATACCCCTGACTTTTTGGATTGGAGGCTGACCCATGTCCATGTATGATGAAAAAATCCATCGCTGGGGACGCATTTCCGGTATCCTGGCTATGATCATGTTCGCCGCCTACCCCCTCCTGCTCAGCATCTATTTCAAGGCCTGGCCTTATCTGGGCGCCATGGGCAAGGGGCTTTTGGGTGTGGTGCCGGTCTTCTATACCGTGGGCATCATCGAAGCCTTCACCTATGGTCCCATGCTGGGGGCGGGGGGATCCTATCTCAGCTTTGTCACCGGAAACATCACCAACCTCAAGGCCCCCTGTGCCATCAACGCCATGAAGGTGGCCAAGGTGGAGCCGGGGACCCCGGAAGGGGAGGTGATTTCCACCCTGGCCATCGGGATCTCCTCCATTGTGACCACCTTTATCCTTTTCCTGGGTATGATCCTCCTCAGCCGTCTGGCCCCTATCCTGGAGTCACCCGTCCTGGCACCGGCTTTTGCCAATATCCTGCCGGCACTATTTGGCGGTCTGGCGGTGGTCTTTATCTCGCGCAACTGGAAGATTGCCCTGGGCCCCATGATCTTCATGCTGGTCCTCTTCCTGGTCCAGCCAAGCCTCGCCAGCGCGGTCAGCCTCCTGGTACCCGTAGGCGCCCTGATCGCCATCTCCCTGTCACGAATCCTCTATAAAAAAGGAAAGCTCTAAGCTTCCCTGATTGAATCAATCCCCTCCGGCCCAGCCGGAGGGGGTATAATTTCATTTATTATTCTTTGACCAGGATATTGGTAATTTCACCGATATAAAGGTGGTGGAAACCGCCGCCATACCATTTTTCCAGGATACCGTGACCGGGCGCGAAGTCCCGTTCGCTCAGTTGTGGGTTGGCCAGTTTCTTGCAAATGAAGATCAATGCCCCTTCCTCGAAATAGGGGGTATCCCCGTCAAAGGCGGTGGTCAAGCCGCAGTCCTGGATCTTATCGTGGTCGCGGCCCGAATGGGTGCCGCAATAGTCAATGATTTGCTGGCTTTTTTCATTCTTGGGGAAGACGGTCACTGAAAAAGTGTCAGCCTCCTCGGTGAAGCGGAAGGTATAACGCTCTGGTCTGACTGCCATAAAGACGACATGCCTGCCCCAGATGCTTCCGAACCCACCCCAGCCAACGGTCAGGGTGTTGATCCGCTCGCCCAGGCGAGCGGTAACCAGTACGCCATCTTGCATGATCTCGAAGGGGTTGCTCTTCAAGTCAAGCGGTAGGATGCTTTTGAATGCCATGGGCCTTTCCCTCTCATTTTCAAATGACTTAACAACCGTTTATGACATTGATACCAGTATACGACAACTTGTCAGTCAAATAAATTGAAAAAACAAAATAAAAGACCGCCCCGACCGCCGACAGCCCTCCCTGCCTTTGGTCGCTTGCAGAATTAAACGTCTGCCAATATATTAAAGAAGTAAATTTTATCTTTAAAGGCAGTTAGCAATATGAAAAGTAAAAAAGCAAGGTCTCCCTTCATTTATTTGCTCCTTTTGATTATCTTGTCCAGCCTTGTCTTGCCTCTGGCCTGTTCTCCCACTTCAAGTGAAGACAAAAGTGGGACAAGAAGTGCAAGCGAGACCGGTGGTGATCTGACGGTCCCACCCCCCAGCACGACGACCAGGACTTCAAGTCCAACTACAACCACCTCCCTTCCCACAACGACGACAGCGCCACCGCCCCAGGCAGATCGTTCGGCAGCCTATATCTATGAGCTGAATCCCAAACTGACACCGGTCAATTATGATTCGCCGGCCCTCCTGCCCCTCAGTAAGGATATGGGGATGGCATACATTGACAGGATGACCTTCATCTGCGATTCGCCCACTTATTGGATGTGGCCCCTTGGACTTTTTTCTGATGGAAAAGATTCCAGGCAAATCTGGACCGGACCTGAAGGCACCATGACGCTGGCATACCAGGGCAGCTATCATATTCTGGATCCTTACGATAAGAAGGAGCGTCCCATCCGGGATGTTGTCGCCTTGCATCCACCGGATATTCTGGTAATAGCCCTGGGGATCAACGGTATATCTTTTATGGATGAAGCCTACTTTACTGAGGAGTACAAGGATTTGGTGACTGATATCCAAGCAATCAGCCCTGACACCATCATCATCCTCCAATCCATCTACCCTATTACCCAGAAATATAAATATTACGGCAGCATTACCAATGCCAAGATCAGCGCAGGTAACAGCTGGATCATGGCCATTGCGGAAGAGCTGGGTTGCTCATATCTGGATACTTTTTCTGTTCTTTTGAACGATGAGGGCATGGCCAAGGATGAGCTCATGCTGAATGACGGCCTGCATCCTAATCGTGATGGCTTGACCCTTATTTTGGATTACATCCGAACCCATGCCCATCCAGGGCATGAGGGATAAAAAGGCCGCCCTCTTGAGGCGGCCTTTCTGACTCTGTCTGTCAAGATCAGCGGTGGGGGCTGAAGAAGCGCA
>CAZKLG010000007.1:11755-50542 GCA_964553675.1 uncultured Mageeibacillus sp.
GGCGGCCTTTCTGACTCTGTCTGTCAAGATCAGCGGTGGGGGCTGAAGAAGCGCACGGCCTTTCTTTGGACAATAAATTTTTGGGATTCGTGCCAACGGCCCTGGGTCAGATTGCTGGCGTAGAAGTAATAGATGGGATGCTGGACACCGCTTCCACCCTGGTCGAAGACATAGGCCACGGCGTCCTTGACGGTCTGGGAGACCTGACGCTTGACCGGGGCGGTGTAACCGTAGCGGCGTTTGATGACGGCGGCACTGTTGACACCCTCCTTGACCATGGAATCCCGGATACATTGAGCGACCAGGACGGCACCGATATAGTCATTGCCCCATTCGCCCATGACCAGGCCTTCCAGGGTTTGCCGGTCGGATACCTTGAGGGGTCGCCCCCGATAAGATTTGTCGGGATTGGAGATGCTTAAAAGGAAATTGTCCTGCTTTGTTGAATCAGATGTCGTCAGCTCTTCATCTTGCTTGTCAAGCTGACTGCTGTTATCCGGGGAAGTCGTCGGACTTGTTTGACTGGTTTCCTGGGCTTTCTTTTGAGAGGCGATACGCTGGGCTTCCTTTTCCGCCTGGCGACGCTTTTCTTCCTCTTGAGCCCGTTCTTTTTCAATTTGCTGGGCCATCTCACGTTTTGTGGAGGGATCCAGGCCTATGTCCAGGTCTTCCTGGGAAATGTCTTCCTTTGTCTCAGGCTCAGCCTGGTCCTCAAGGTTCAGACCGGGCACTTGGACCAGGTCGCGGCTGAAGATGCTGTCATCCAGGATGAAGAGCTGGTCCTCGGCCGCCTCAATACTACTGTAGGGTTCGTCGTCGCCGGCTTCCGCCTTGACTGCCTTGTGGGCAGGAGGGGCAGACCGCTCACCCGCCATGATTGCCGATGTCACCGGGATGGTCAGGAGGGTGGCAGCCAGAATAACGCCGGCTGTAATCCTTGTTTTTTTCTTTATCACTTGCTTCATATAAACCTCATAGCTTTCTGGTCTTCTTTCTTCTTCCGACCCGCAGCAAAAACAAATTAGTTAAAACCAATAAAATTGCATGCGTCGGGGGAGATTTCTTTGACCTTAACCACGATAGCGCAGAAAAAGACTCGGTCAAAGGGTGAAAAAGCCGAAACTTAGCCCCCTGTCCGGGTCATTGATGGTCATAAGACTGACAGCGATCTGTGCAGGTGGCTAGAAAATGGAGACAAATAAATCGGTCCATTGGGGATGATGACCAAAATTTCTCTTTTTTGACTGAGGGATTTCAAGTTTGAAAGAGGCCTCAAAGCCCCACTGCAAGGGCCTTTGAGCTTTTTAGGCCCGGTAGAATAAGGCAAATCAGCTTTTTCCCCTTTTTTACCGCCTTCTGCAGGCCTGTCAAAAAGGGTCTAAAATGGAACTATTGTGAAGATATGAGGGATCCAGGAGGAAGAGAGGATATGGATAAGAAGGCATTAATCGACTTGATCGGGGTCTACGCCCAGGCCAATGGCCCTGCCGGCTTTGAGCATGAGATCGCAGACTCGGTCATTCAACATACAGGCCAGTACGGGGAGACGACCCGGGACAGCATGCAAAATGTCTATGTCCGCCGCCGGGGCAATCAGGGGGACAGGATCCGTGTCCAGCTGGACGCGCATCTGGATGAGGTGGGCCTGATCGTCCAGTCCATCAACAGCAGGGGAATGCTCAAGGTCCTGCCCCTGGGCTCCTGGGTAGCCGGTAACATCCCGGCCCACCTTTTCAGGGTCCGCAACCGGCAAGGGGTCTGGATCCCTGCCATCGCCGCCAGCAAACCGCCCCATTACCTGACCGAGGCGGAAAAGAAGCAGGGGGTCAGCATGGATCAGATCGAGCTGGACCTGGGCGCCTCCTCCCGACAGGAGGTCCTGGAGGACTTTGGCGTCGACCTGGCGGCCCCTGTCGTCCCCCATGTCAGCTTCCACTACGATGAGCATAAGGATCTCCTCCTGGGCAAGGCATTTGATTGCCGCCTGGGCTGCGCTGCCATGACCCAGACCCTCAAGGCCCTGGACCAGGACGAGCTTGATGTCGACCTGGTGGCTGCATTTTCGGTTCAGGAAGAGATTGGTGGCCGGGGGGCCATAGTGACTGCCCGCCAGATCGGGGCTGATCTGGCCATCCTCTTTGAAGGGACCCCCGCTGACGACAATTTTGCTTCAGCGGATGAGAGCCAGACCAGTCTGGGCAAGGGCCCCATGCTCCGCCACATGGACCGGTCCATGGTCACCCATCCCGGATTTCAAAAATATGCCCTGGAACTGGCCAGACAGGCGGGTATTCCGGTTCAGGAGGCCGTCCGAAGCGGCGGGGGGACCAATGCCGGCCTGATCCACACGGAAGGCCGGGGGATTCCCTGCCTGGTCATCGGTGTCCCTGTCCGTTACATTCACACCCATTATGGTTGGGCCAAGCTGGCCGACGTCCAGTCGGCCGTGGACCTGGCGACTGCCCTGATCCGGTCTTTTGACGACCAGATCCTGGAAAAACTGCTTTATTAAGCCTGGCTAAAGCTGGGCCAGGGCCTGGCGGATCATCTCTTCAACCAGGATGGGGTTGGCCTTGCCCCCTGTTTCTTTCATGACCCGGCCGATCAGGGAGCGCATGGCAGATTCCTTGCCGGCCAGGAAGTCCTTGACGGCCTTCTGGTTGGCTTCAAGGGCCAGGGCAACTGCCCCTTCCAGGAGGGCCGGATCATTGATCTGGGCCAGGTCATGCCGGGCCACATAATCGGCGGGATCAAAATCTTCCTCCATGAGGGCTTTTAAAACCTTGCGGCCTGTATTGCTGTTGATCTGGCCCTGGGCTAGAAGATCGGCCAGCTTCCCCAGGCTTTGGGGACTGAGCAGGTCTTCGCTGGTATCCTCCGTGTAAAGAGGGGCCACATCGGCCAGGATCAGGTTGACCAGAGTTTTGACATTGGATGTGGCAAGGGCTGCCTTTTCGAAGAAGTCCGACAGTTCCTTGTCGTCGGTCAAACGTTCTGCTTCATAATCGGTCAGATCATAGGCTGCCATGTAGCTGGCCTTGCGTTCATCGGCCAGGCGGGGGATACCGGCCCGGATGGCCTCGATCTCTCCTGCCTCCAATTCAAGGGGGACAAGATCAGGGTCGGGGAAGTAGCGGTAATCGGTGGACTCCTCCTTGGCACGCATGGCATAGGTCTGCCCTGATTTTTCATCATAGCGGCGGGTCTCGGAGACGATGGTCCCCCCCTCTTCCAGGATGGCCACCTGTCGCTTGAATTCACTGTCAATGGCCCGGGCGATATAGTTGAAGGAGTTGAGGTTTTTAAGCTCCACCCGGGTCCCCAGCTGGGAATCACCTTTTTTCCTTATAGAGAGGTTGACGTCACAACGCAGGGATCCTTCATTCATCTTGCCATCGGAGATACCCGTGTAGCGGGCCATGGCCCGGAGTTTTCGCAGGTAGGCCACCGCCTCTTCGCCATTTCGGATGTCGGGTTCGGAGACTACCTCGATCAAGGGTACCCCGCAGCGGTTGCAATCGACCAGACTGCCCTCTCCGGGCAGGTGGATCAATTTGCCTGCGTCCTCCTCGATATGGATGCGGTTGATCCGGATCCGGCGGACCTCCTCGCCTGCGGCCACATCCAGATAGCCCTCCCTGCAGATAGGGAAGAAATTCTGGGTGGTCTGATAGGCCTTGGGCAGGTCAGGGTAAAAATAGTTCTTGCGATCAAAACGCGACCAGTGCTCAATCTGGCAGTGGGTGGCGATGCCGGCCCGGATGGCAAAATCCACCACCTGGCGGTTGAGGGCTGGCAGGGCCCCGGGCATGGCCAGGCAGACCGGGCAGACCTGGCTGTTGGGGGCTGCCCCGAAGCTGGTGGCGCATTCACAAAAAAGCTTCTGGTCAGTTTTGAGTTCAATGTGGACTTCGAGTCCGATTACAGATTCATAATCCTGGATTGTCATACTTCTACCTCCCCGGGAATGGGCAAGAGGCCGTGTGCGTCCTCGAAATGGGCTGCCAGCCTGTAGAGCAGGTTTTCAGAGAAGGGGGCTCCCATGAGCTGCATGCCGACCGGCAGACCCTGACGGGTCAAACCTGCAGGCAGGGCCAAAGCAGGCATCCCGGTCAGGGAGGCAGGCAGGGTAAAGCGGTCATTGCTGTACTTGCCGCCGCCTGATTCTTCCGGCTGACTGCCCAAGGGCCAGGCCGGGGTGGCCGTGACCGGTGTCAAGAGGGCCTGGCAGCTCTTGAAGACCTGGTCAAATTCTTCCTTGACCTGGCGGCGGACCCGGGCCGCCTTGAGGAAGTAATCCTGGTAGTGTTTTTCCGACAAGGCCAGGCAACCCAGGAGGATCCGCTGCTTGACTTCCGGTCCCAGGGCTTCCGAGCGGGAGTCAAAATAGAGATCTTCCAATTCCTGGGCATGGGGGCTTCTGTAACCGTAATGGATACCGTCATAGCGGTTGAGGGCAGAAAAGCCCTCGGCGCTGGAGATGATGTAGTAGGCTGCCAGGGCGGCATCCAGGGTCTTGAGGTCAACCGCCTTGATGATGGCACCCTTGGATTCATAAAAACGAAGAGCCTCTTCAAGAAGACCCTTGACTTCTTCATTAAGATCACCCGAATCAAAATAAGCTTGGGGCCAGCCGATGACCAGGCCTTCCAGACTGTCCTCCAGACCGGTCAGATAGGAGGGACCGGGATTGCCCAGACTGTGGACATCCTTCTTATCCTTGACAGCCAGGCTGTCCAGGACCAGGGCATTGTCACGGACACTGCGGGTCATGGGACCCAGCTGGTCCAGGGAGGGGGCAAAGGCAGTGACCCCCCGCCGGGAGATCAGGCCATAGGTTGGCCTCAGTCCCACAATGCCGCAAAGGGCCGCCGGCTGCCGGATGGAACCCCCTGTATCGCTTCCCAGGGCCAGGCAGGCTTCTCCCGAGGCCACGGCTGCGGCCGAACCGCCTGAACTACCGCCCGGGACCCGGGACAGGTCGTAGGGATTGCGGGTGGGGTGGAAGGCGGACCGTTCAGTCGAATGCCCCATGGCAAATTCATCCATATTGGCCTTGCCCAGGAGGACGGCATCTGCCTGATCCAAAAGACGCCAGGCGAAGGCACTGTAAGGCGGGACGAATTCTTCCATCATGCGGGAGGCGTTGGTGGTGGGGATGCCGGCAATGGCGATGTTATCCTTTATGGCCACCGGGATGCCGGCCAGGGGGGACAGGGGTCCTCCCTCTGCCAATTTCCGGTCCACCTGGTCGGCCTTTTCCAGGGCCTTGTCAGGGGTCAGGGTCAGGTAGGCACCGATCTGGGCTTCCGTCGCCTCGATGCGGGCCAGGAGGGCCTCGGTCAGTTCCCTGGCTGAGAAGTCCTTCTCCCGAAGGCCTTGGGCCAGCTCTTTTATATCCATATGTCTATAATCCATGATCATCTCCCTCACTCAACCACCGGTGGCACAAAGAAGAAACCATCGCGGCTTTCAGGCGCATTTCTTAAAGCATCCTCATTGGTCAGATCCGCTTCATCCCGCGGGGTCAGGAAAATATTGTGGGCCTCAGAGGGACTGTAGAGGGGCGGGACATCCCGGGTATCAATGGCGTAAAGGGCCTGGGCGAAGGAGATCATCTCAGTCAGCCTTTCCCTGCTTTCCGCTTCCTCTTCCTGGGTCAGGCGGAGGCGGGATTGATTTTCCAGCTCTTCCAGGTCAAGTTGGACGGCCAGGGGGCCTTCTTGGGAAAGCTCACCTGCTTCCATCCTCGGGCCTGACTCATGGATCAGGGCGATGCCAAGGTCAGTCAGCTGGCTGGCATCCACGGTTGAGGGTGCCTGGGTCATGGGGCAGGAGGCATCGCGGATCTTGGGGAAGGCGATGACATCGCGCAGGGAGCTTTGCCCGGCCAGGATCATGACCAGGCGGTCAAGGCCGAAGGCGAAGCCGCCATGGGGAGGTGCCCCGTACTGGAAGGCGTTGAGCAAGAAGCCAAAGCGGGTCTGGATTTCTTCCTGGGACAGGCCCAGAGCCTCAAAGACCCGGGTCTGGATATCGGCCCGGTGGATCCGGATACTGCCTGAGCCCAACTCCACCCCGTTGAGGACAAAGTCATAGGCCTGGGAGCGGACCCGGAGGGGGTCGCTGATCAGATAGTCCAGATCCTGGCTGAAGGGCATGGTGAAAGGATGGTGCTGGGCCACATAGCGGCCGGCCTCCTTGGAATATTCAAACATGGGGAAGTCGGTCACGATGGCAAAGGCGAATTTTTGGGGATCCTTGAGTCCAAGGAGGTCGGCCAGCTTGAGCCTCAGTGCTCCGGTGACCAGGCGGACCGTCTCCAAGGAGTCGGCAGAGAAGAGGACGAAATCGCCTGGCTTGGCGCCGGCTTTTTCCAGGATCTTCAAAAGATCCGCTTCCTCAATGAATTTGGAGAGGATGGAATAGATTTCACCCGAAGACCGCCAGGCAATCCAGGCCATGCCTGCAGCACCCTGGGAGATGGCATAGTCGGTCAGTTCCCCGATGACCGCCCGGGTCATATCCGCCTGGCCGGGCACGGTGATGGCCCGGACCACGCCGCCGGCCTGGACAGCCTTTTGAAAGACTGAAAAACCGCTGGAAGCTGCCAGATCAGTGACATCCACGATGGACAGGTCGAAGCGGAGGTCAGGCTTGTCACTCCCATAGCGGTCCATGGCCTCAGTCCAGCTGAGGCGGGGGAAGGGCTCCGGGAAATCCAGGTCCATGACCGCCTTCATGATGGAGCGGAACATGGCCTCCAAAAGAGTCAGGACATCTTCCATGTCTACAAAGGACATCTCCAGGTCCAGCTGGGTGAATTCCGGCTGACGGTCAGCTCTCAGGTCCTCATCACGGAAGCAGCGGGCAATTTGGTAATAGCGGTCCAGGCCCGAGACCATGAGCAGCTGCTTGAAGATCTGGGGCGATTGGGGCAGGGCATAAAAAGATCCGGGATGGACCCGGCTGGGGACCAGATAATCCCGGGCGCCCTCAGGGGTGCTCCTGGTCAGGATAGGGGTCTCCACATCGACGAAACCGGCCTCATCCATGAAATGGCGGATGGCCCGGGTGACCTGGTGGCGGAAGCGGATATTCTTGAGGAGGCGGGGACGGCGGAGGTCCAGGAAACGATACTGGAGCCGTAAGTCCTCCCGCACATCATCTGCCTCTGAAGGATCGAAGGGCAGGGGGGCTGAAGGGGACAGGAGCTCTGCCTCCTTGACCCTGACCTCGATGCGGCCGGTCCCGATCCGGGGGTTGACGGTCTCCGGATCCCGAAGATGCATGATGCCCCTGACCTGGATGACCGATTGGTTGCGCAGGCCTTCAGCCAGCGCGAAGGAGGCAGGATCGGTGTATTGGGGGTTGAAAACGATCTGGAGCGGGCCTTCACGGTCGACCAGATCGATAAAGATCACGCCCCCCATGTCCCGCTTTGTTTCCACCCAACCGCATGCGACTATCTGGGAAGCCACATCTTTTTCGGAAAAGAGTCCACAATAGTTTGTTCGTCTCATAAATTTGGTCCACTTCCAGGCCTTGGCCAGTCTGTCCGGGTTTTGGGCAAAGAAAAATTGCCCGGCTACCCGGCAAGTGCTTGTATTTTAACATAAGGGCCTGGTCAGGACCCAGGAAAAGGGGAGGGCCTGGGGCGGCCCACCCACTTGTCGGAAAAAGGTCCCTGTCGCCCCTCTTCGCCAGTTTGTAATCCAGGCTTTTAAGGGCCTTATGATAAACTCAAAAGGAGAATTGACTGATTTGTCGGGTGGAAAAAGGCAGTGGACAAGAGAGAAAAAAAGCTTGATTTCTTTTTATGGCGTCGTTTTGCTGCCCGCCTGATTGATTTCCTTTTGAGCCTTTCCTTTTGCTATCTCCTGGCTGAAGCCTTTTTCCTTGATCCTGACCGCCACTCCCTCCTTTATTTTTTTCTCCTCCAATGGCTGGCCTTGGGCCTGGCCTTGCTCCTGGAGCCCTTCTTTTTGGCCTTCTGGGGGAGGACGCCCGGTAAGGGCCTGCTTGGTCTTGCCCTGACCCATGACCAGGGCGGACGTCTGAGCCTGTCAGAGGCCCGGCGGCGGACCTGGCGGCTTTGGCGGGAGGGTCTGGGTTTGGGGCTTCCCTTTTATCGTGTGTTGGGCCTGGCCAGATCCTATGCGGCCGGTCGCCAGGGCGGCTCTTTTTCCTGGGAGGAAGGATCGGTCCTGACATGAAGGCGGGGGCAGGGATCAAGAGCGGGATTTACGATACCGCCCTTATCTTTGAAGGGGGCGGGATGCGGGCCTGTTACACGGCCGGCTTTGTCACCATGCTCCTGGAGCAAAAGCTCTATTTCAACTATGTGGCCGGCATCTCGGCCGGTTCTTCCCACGCAGTCAATTACCTGTCCCGGGATGCCGTCCGGGCCCGGCGGTCTTTCACGGATATCGTCCTGGATCCTTCCTTTGGTGATGTCACCAGCTGGATCAAGGGGGATGGCTATTTCAATGCCGAATACATCTATTCCATCATGCCCCGCCAGGATGGCCCCCTGCCTTTTGATTTTGAGACCTTCCAAGAGAATGAGGCCGAATGTGTCATCGGGGCCTTTCTCCGCTATGAGGGACGCATGGTCTACTGGCGGAGGGAAGATTATCAATGCCTGGACGATCTGATCATCCGGGTCAGGGCCTCTTCGACCGTCCCCTACCTGATGCCGGAAACCCGGATTGACGACCAGGTCTATGTGGACGGTGGCCTGGGCGGGGGCATCCCCCTGGAGGCGGCCGAGGCCGATGGCTACCGGCGTTTTGTCTTTGTCCTGACCCGGGAGCGGGGCTTCCGCCTGGATCCCATCCCCCAGCTGAGGCTGATGAACCGGGTCCTGGACCGTCACCCGGTGGAGAAGGAGGCCCTGACCCAGCGTCACCTGCGCTATAACCGGACCCTGGACCGGATTGAAGAACTGGAGCGCCGGGGCCAGGCCTATGTTTTCTACCCCAGGGACATCGACCTGTCCATGATGGATCGGGACCGGGAGAAGCTCCTCAGCCAGTATATTGCCGGCCACGAACAGGCCAATGAAGAGCTGGACCAGCTCCTGGCTTTCCTGGAGGCCTGATCATGCGTTTTATCCACGTCGCCGACCTCCATCTGGGTAAACGGGTCCATGAATACTCTATGATTGAGGACCAGCGGATCATGCTGGCCTCTCTTTTGGACCTCTGCCGGGAGGAAAGACCCGACGCCCTCCTGATGGCCGGCGATATCTACGATAAATCCATTCCCTCCCTGGAGGCCATGCGACTCCTGGAAGACTTCCTTCTTGAACTGTCCACCCTGGATCTCCAGGTCATGATCATTGCGGGCAACCACGATTCAGGGGAAAGGCTGGCCTTTGGCGGCCCTTTCTTCAAGGCCCACAAGCTCCACCTGGCCGGCGTCTTTTCCGGTCGCCTCGACCGGGTGGACCTGATGGGTCGGGAGGGGCCGGTCTCTTTTCATCTTCTCCCCTTTGTCAGGCAGGCAGATGTCCGTCCCTATTTTCCTGACCAGGAGATCAGCTCTGTCTCCCAGGCCGTCTCAGCCGCCCTGTCCACCATGGAAAGGGGACCGGGCCGGCAGGTTCTCATGGCCCACCAGTTTGTCACCTGTAGGGGCCAGGCAGCCCTGCGCTCGGACTCGGAAGTCCTGCAAATAGGAAGTCTGGACCAGATGGATGCCTCCCTTTTCCAGGCCTTCGATTATGTGGCCCTGGGCCACCTCCACCGTATGCAGCAGCTGGGCCAGGGGCCTCTTTACTATGCAGGTTCACCCCTGGCCTATTCTTTTTCAGAGATTGGCCAGACCAAGGGAGCCCTCCTGGTGGATCTGGCCGCCGACGGCAGGCTGACCGTCAGGCAGTTCCCCTTGAAGGCCCGCCATGCCATGCGGCGGATTCAGGGGAAGCTGGACACCCTTCTGGAAGAGGGGAGGCAGCTGGAAGCCAGGGAGGACCCGGCCAGGCTGGACTATCTGGAGGTCATCCTGACCGATCAGGAGCCGGTGACCGACCCCATGAACCGGCTAAAATCCCTTTACCCCCATCTCATGCGCCTCCGTCTTGAGCGTGATTTCCTGGAAGATGACCGGCAGGATGCCCTCCTGGATGGCGAGGACTTACGGTCCATGAGCCTGCTTGATCTCTTCTCGGATTTCTTTTTGAGTCAGACGGGACGCCCCATGACCGACCGGCAAAGTGCCATAGTCAAAGAGGCGGCCGACAGGGCCCGGGAGAAGCAGCCATGAAACCCCTGAGCCTGACCATGAGCGCCCTGGGCCCCTATGCCCGGGAGACCCGGATCTCCTTTGAAGATGTCAGTCAGGGTCTTTTCCTGATCACGGGTGAGACCGGGTCCGGCAAGACCATGATCTTCGATGCCATCATGTTTGCCCTCTACGATGACAGCAGCGGGTCATCCAGGGGGAGTGGCAGCCTCCGCTCTGACTTCGCCCCGCCTGACCAGGAAACCTTTGTCGAACTGGAATTCCTCCTTCGTTCCCAGCGCTACCGCATCCGGCGATCCCCCCGCTACCAGCGCCCCAGACTCCGGGGCCAGGGCATGACCGAGCAGGCGGCCACGGTTGAATTAAGCCTGCCCGATGGCCGGGTCATGACCTCCAAAAGGGAGGTGGACGCCCGTCTGGTCGATTTGATTGGCCTGGACAAGGACCAGTTCCGCCAGGTGGCCATGATCGCCCAGGGGGCCTTCTTTGACCTGATCGAGGCATCCAGCCTGGAAAGGTCCCGGATTTACCGAAGACTCTTCAATACCTGGATCTACCAGGATTTGGAAAAGCGGCTCCTGGCCGCCTATTCGGCAGCCCGGGCAAATCTTATGACAAGCTCCAGCCAACTCTTCATGGACCTCAAGCGTTTTTCCTTCCCTGCCTGGGCCCAGGACCTGGCCCGGGAAGCCCAGGACCTGGTGGCAGCCAAGGATATTTGGGCCCTTGATACTTTCTTGGAAAAGCTGGAAGGTCTGGACCTGGAGTTCCAGGATAAAAAGCAAGCCATTGACCAGGAGCGGGAGACGGCCGGGGCCAGATTTTCAGAAAGCCAGGCCCGCCTGGACAAGATCCGCCAGGCCAACCAATGCCTGGACCAGCTGGAAAAGGCCAAGGAGGCAGCCGCCCGGCTGGAGGCCCAGGACCAGGCTCATGAGGCAGACCGGATCAAGCTGGACGCGGCGGACCGGGCAGCCCGCCTGGTGACCGCCCCCTATCGGGAGTGGCAGCAGGCCAAAAAAAGCCTGGCTAGCCTGGAAGGGGACTTGGAGTCAGAGAGGCTGAGTCTGGACCAGGCCCAGGCAGCCTACCAGGCGGCCCTGGAGCAAAGCAGGCAGGCGTCCGACAAGTCCGATCAGCTCCAGGCACTTCCGGGCCGGATGACAGCCCTGGAAAAAGAGATGGCCGACCTGGACAAGGTCATGAAGCTGGAAGACAGGATGGCCGGCTTGGACCGGAACCTGCAAGGCAAGGGGGAGGCCCTGGCTGGGCTGGAGGCCGGGCGTCGGGACCTGGAGGCCAGGCTGGAAGAAGCGGAAGAGAGACTGGCGGCCCTGGCCCAGGTAGACAGTCTCTTGCTGGAAAGGGAAAGAGAAGCCGACAAGCAGGAGGCAAGACGGGAAGATCTGACCAGGATCCAGACCGACCTGGAAGGTCTGGAGGGGTCCCTGGAAGGCTTGTCCCATGACCGGGCCAGACTGAAGGGCCAGCTCCAGGCATGGAAGACAGAGGACAAAAAAGCCAGTCAAGCCCAGGAGGCCCTCTACCGTGAACGGGCCGGCCTTCTGGCCCGGGACCTGGAGGAGGGCCTGCCCTGCCCGGTCTGTGGATCCTTGCACCACCCTGACAAGGCAGTCCTGTCGCCCCAGGCGCCCTCGCGGGAGCAAGTGGATCGTTGGCGGGAAGAAGCGGAGTCCTGCCGCAAGGCGGTCGATGACCTGACCCGCTCCCTGGAGGTCAAGGAAGCCGGGATCAGGGCGGATGTCAAGGGACTTTTGGTCCAGGCCCAAGCCTTGCTGCCCGAGGATCTGCCCGACCAGCTGGATCTTGCCGGTAAGCTGGAGGCTCTGAAGCGGGCCCTCTTGGGAGCCGCTGGCAAGATCCTGGCCGCCTGCCAGTCGGCCAGGGAAGCGCTTGATCAGGCCAGGCGGCAGAGGGAGGAAAGAGACCGGATCCTTGACAGGATCAAGGCCCAAAAAGCGGATCTGGCGGCCCAGCTTCCCCAAAAGGAAAGCCTGGAGGAAGCCATAGGGGCCCTGAAACTGGACCTGGCCCGGCTAAAGGGGGAGTGGGACTCCCTTCAGGGGGGGCTGTCCGGTAAAAATCAGCTGGAGCTGAAGGCGGATTGGCAGGTCATGAACCAGACCTATGAGACCTTGAGAGAGGCCGGGGAAAAGGCCCGTCTGGAGGAAGACAAGACCGGCAAGACCCTGGCAGGGGTCCAGGCCAGCCTGCTTGGATTGGAAAAGCAAAAAGAGGCCTTGGATCTTGAAGATAAGCGCCTTGAAGCGGCTTTCTTCCAGGCGGCAGAAGGGGCGGCTTTCGAATCCCTGGAGGCCTATCTGGCCTCAGTCCTGGGGGAAGACGAACGTCTGGATCTTCAGGCCCGGGTCCAGGAAGGGCAGTCGGCCCGCGCTGACCTGGCCCG
The DNA here is from genome assembly GCA_964553675.1 of uncultured Mageeibacillus sp. Lineage (GTDB taxonomy): Bacteria > Bacillota > Clostridia > Saccharofermentanales > DTU023 > UBA4923. Next base: position 24,432 of record CAZKLG010000007.1, read on the forward strand.
GGATATCCAAAGGCTGACCCGGGAGAGCCAGGGGCTGGTCCGTCGGGACGAGAATGAGGAAGCCCAGGTCCTCCTGGAATGGGAGACAGGGCTCCGGAAACTGGAAGAAGAGGCTGACCGCTTGAAGATGCAGGCGGCCATGACCCGGACCTCCCTGGAGGCGGTCCACCAGTCCTTCCAGGCGGCCGTCCAGGCCAGGGAGGAGGAAAGCCTGCTCAAGGATCTGGCCGACCTGGCCTCAGGTAAACACCAGGAGGCAGACCAGGTCAGCTTTGAAACCTATGTGCAGACCTGGTATTTCGCCCAGGTCATCCGCCAGGCCAATCAGCGGCTGGGGCAGATGACCGGCGGCCGCTACAGCCTGCGCCGGACAGAGGAGGCAGAGAGCCGGCGGGCCCGTACCGGCTTGGACCTGTCTGTGGAGGATCACTGGAATGCCAAGATCCGGTCGGTATCCTCCTTGTCGGGTGGTGAAAAATTTCAAACGGTCCTGGCCCTGGCCCTGGGCCTTTCCGATGTGGTCATGGCCCATGCGGGTGGGGTGGAGATCAATTCACTCTTTATCGATGAAGGTTTTGGCAGCCTGGACGAGCATTCGCTCCAGGAGGCCATGGCGGTTCTCCAGGGGCTGGCGGAGGACAATCGGATGATCGGGATCATCTCTCACCTGGGCCTTATGACCCAGGCGGTTGACAGGCAATTACAGGTCAAAAAAGGGAACAGGGGCAGCAGCCTGACATGGGCCTGACAAGGGTCCGGATCAGGCCTTCCGGCCCATGGATTCAAGGGTTATTCATGCTATAGTTAACAGATAAGAAAAGAAGTTGCCAAGCTCCTTGTGCACCTTTTTTTATGATCTTAGGAGGAAGTATGTATCAGAAACTCTTTATTCCCGGACCCACGGACGTCGATCCCCTTGTATTGGAAAAAATGGCCACACCCATGATCGGTCACCGCACCAAAGAAGCGACTGTGCTTCAGCAAAGTGTCTCGGAAAAACTGCAAAAACTCATGTATACCCAAGACACCATCCTGCTCTCGACCTCATCGGGTACGGGGCTTATGGAAGGGGCCATCCGCAGCTGCACCCGCAAAAGGGCAGCCGTTTTTTCGGTGGGCGCCTTTGGCAACCGTTGGTATGAATTGGCCAAGTACAATCATGTGCCTGCCGATATCTTCAAGTCCGAACCGGGGCAACCGACCACCCCGGAGATGGTGGAAGAGGTTCTGAAGACCGGCCTCTACGATGTCGTGACGGTCACCCACAATGAAACCAGCTCCGGTCTGGTCAATCCCTGCCAGGCCATCGGCCAGCTTATCCGCTCTTATCCGGGGGTTCTCTACCTGGTCGATGCGGTCTCCTCCCTGGGCGGCGCCAAGGTAGAGGTGGATGAATGGGGCATTGACGTCTGCATCGCCTCCACACAAAAATGCCTGGCCCTGCCGCCGGGGCTCAGCCTTTGCTCGGTCTCTGAAAAGGCCATCGAGGCGGCCAAGGAAGTGGAATTCAGGGGCTATTACCTGGACCTGATCCGCCTCTACGACCAGGTGAAAAAGAATTTCCAATATCCTTCAACCCCTGCCCTTTCCCATATGTATGCCCTGGACTACCAGATGGATCGCATCCTGGAAGAGGGACTGGATGCCCGTTTTGACCGCCATGCCTATCTGGCAGACATGGTCCGGACCTGGGCCCTGAAACACTTCTCCCTCTTTGCTGAAGAGGGTTACCGCTCCAACACGGTCACCTGCATCAACAATGAGGGCAAATTTGACTTTGCTGACCTGAGCAAGACCCTCCTTGAAAAGGGTTTCCGGATTGGGTCCGGTTACGGCGCCTTCAAGGATACAACCTTCCGGATCGCTACCATGGGAGAACTGCAGGAAGAGACCCTGGCAGAACTCCTGGCAGCCATTGATGACAAACTGGGATTGGAGGCATGAGATGGCTTTAATTTTGGCAAATGACGGTATTGATAAAGAGGCGGAAGCGCAACTTCTGGCCCTGGGCCATGAAGTGGATACCCAAAAGTATGAGGGGGAGGCCTTGCTTGAGCGCCTGGCCCAGGTGGATTGCGTCATCGTACGCAGTGCGACCAAGATCCGGGTCCCCCAGATTGACGCGGGTGCCGCCGGTTCCTTGAAACTGATTATCCGGGGCGGAGTCGGTGTCGATAATATTGACGTCGAATACGCCGAGGAAAAGGGCCTGGAGGTCAGGAACACCCCGGCCGCCTCCTCTTCTGCCGTGGCTGAGCTGGTCCTGGGTCATATGCTGACCGTGGCCCGCCATATCGGTGAGGCCAATCTGACCATGCGTCAGGGCAAATGGCTGAAGAAGGAATACACGGGCACGGAGATCGCCGGGAAAACCCTGGGTCTGATCGGCTTTGGCCGGATTGCCAATTCCCTGGCAGTCAAGTGCCTGGCCCTGGGCATGGAGGTGGTCTTCACGGACATCCTGGATATTGAGTGTGATATCTGTCCCCAGGTGGATTTCCAGCAGGTCCTCAGCCGGGCCGACTATGTCTCCATCCATATTCCCTTTTCCGGTGGGGATCCCATGATCGGCAAAAAAGAAATTGACATGATGAAGGACGGGGTTTTCATCATCAACTGTGCCCGGGGTGGCATCGTGGATGAGGATGCCCTGGTGGATGCCATTGAATCCGGCAAGGTCAGGGGGGCCGCCCTTGACGTTTTCGCTGAGGAACCCCTGAAGAATTCCCGCCTGATCAACTGCGACAAGATCTCTTTGACCCCCCATATCGGGGCGGCAACGGTCGAGGCCCAGGCCCGGATCGGCGACAATATCGTTGACATCATCAAGGAGAGGCTCTGATGGCCCTGGTAAGGCCTTTTCGGGCAGTCCGGCCCCGGCCGGAACTGGCAGAAAAGGTTGCCAGCCTCCCCTATGACGTCATGAACCGGGCCGAAGCCAGGCTTCTGGCCGGCGACAATGAGCTCAGCTTTCTCCATGTGGTCAGGGCCGAGATCGACCTGCCCGACAGCGTCGGTGATTACGATGACCAGGTCTATGAGAAGGGGCGTGACCGCCTTTACCAGATGATGGATGAAGGCGTCCTCCAGCAGGATGACCGGCCCCTCTTTTATATTTACCGGCAGATCATGAAGGGCCGTGTCCAGACCGGCCTGGTGGCCACCGTCTCGGTCGATGAATACCTGTCCAACCGGATCAAGAAACACGAGTTCACCCGCAAGGACAAGGAAGTCGACAGGACCCGCCATTTTGATGTCTGCAATGCCCACACCGAGCCCGTCTTCCTGACCTATCGTCAGGAGGATGAGATCGACCGGATCATCCGGGACTTTATCAAGTTCAATGACCCCCTTTACGATTTTACGACCGAAGATGGGATCAGCCATATCTTCTGGGCCCTGGATGATAACCAGGCCATTGAGTCACTGCAAAAACACTTTGCCCGGATTCCTTCCCTCTATATTGCCGACGGTCACCACCGGTCGGCCACCTCGGCCAATGTGGCCCTGAAAAGGCGGCAGGAAAATCCCCAGGCAGGAGAAGAGGCAGAATTCAACTACTTCATGGCCGTCATCTTCCCCGATGAGGACCTCTTTATCATGGATTACAACCGGGTCATCAAGGACCTGAATGGCCTCAGCCCCCAGGATTTCCTGGACAAGCTGGCGGCCATCTACCGCATTGAGCCGGTCCAGGCCCCCTTCCATCCCCATAAAAAGGCAGAAATCTGCATGTATCTGGCAGGTGACTGGTATCGACTGACAGCACCCCCCGACATCTTCCAGGGTCTGGATCCGGTCCAGAGCCTGGATGTCTCCATCTTGCAGAATAATGTCCTGGAGCCCCTTTTGGGAATCGAGGACCCCAGGACCTCCATGCGGATCGACTTTGTCGGCGGCATCCGGGGGCTGGAAGCCCTGAAAGACCGGGTCGACCAGGGCTGGGCCGTGGCCTTTGCCATGTGTCCCACCACCATGGATGACCTCCTGTCCATTGCAGACGCTGAAATGATCATGCCACCCAAGTCAACCTGGTTTGAACCCAAGTTGAGGTCGGGCCTTTTCATTCATTTGTTGTCCGAGTGAAACAGTCAGTCCAGCAAGGTTTTTTGGATCTTTTTGACAAGGGGCCGGTTGGTCTGGCCCCTATGGCAGGCTTTACCACCCCAGCTTTCCGGACCATCGCGGCCCGGGAGGGAGCGGACTTCACGGTCACTGAGCTGGTATCGGCCAAGGGGATCCGCTATGATCCCAGTCTCAAGCGTTCAGCCCGCTATCTGCAGCCAACGGGGGGCGATAAACCCTGGGCCATCCAACTCTTTGGCCAGGATCCGCCTGATTTTGCTTTCGCCATTGACCGCCTCCTCTCCGATCCCCTCTACAGCCAGGTCGATTTCATCGACCTCAACATGGGCTGTCCGGCCCCCAAGGTGACCCGGGAGGGGGCTGGCTGTGCGCTCATGAGGGACCCTTCCCTGGCTGAGGCCATTGTATCCGCTTCAGTGGAAGCGGCTGCCCCCCATGCCAAGCCCGTCACGGCCAAGATCCGGTCCGGTTTGTCAGCTGACTCCCTCAATGCCCTGGAGATGGCCAAGGCCCTGGAAGCGGGAGGGGCCTCCATGGTCACGGTCCATGCCAGGACCTTGGACCAATACTACCGGGGACGGGCTGACTGGCAGATCATCCGCCAGGTCAAGGAGGCTCTGACCATTCCCGTCTTCGGTAACGGGGACCTGGCCCAGCCGGGCGACCTGGAAAGGATGAAGGAGGAGACCGGCTGCGACGGTTTTATGGTGGGACGGGCGGCCCGGGGCAACCCCTTTATTTTCCGTATCCTGGCCCAGGATCCCGCCCTTTATGAGGGGATCCGCCCTGAGGACAGACTCCTGGTCCAGGTCAAGACCGACGAGTGGCTGGCGGCCATGATCCAGGAGCTGGACATGACCATCGACCTTTTGGGCCAAGCCGTGGCTGTCCGCGAGATGCGCTCCTCCTTTGCCTTTTATTTGAGGGCCTTTCCCGCCTCACCCTACTACCGGGCCAGGATCATGGAACCTCTTGACCGGGCGGGTGTTCTTGAGGTTCTGAAGGAGGCCGCAGACCGCCGGGAGGCGGCCGCTTTGTTATACTGATTCCGCTTGAAGGGGCTGACAATTGAATAGACCAGCCAAGATAAGGAGCTGACAATGGAGAGGACAATCAAGAAGCTGGACTCCTGCGATGGCAGGACCTCCCTCTATGTCCGGATATGGGAACCGGAGGGACCGCCCAGGGCTGTCCTGCAACTGGCCCACGGCATGGTGGAGTTCATCGACCGCTACGATCGCTTTGCCCGTTTTCTGGCCGGCCAGGGGATCCTGGTGGCAGGTAACGACCATCTGGGACATGGGGCCTCGGTGGTGACCAAGGAGGACTGGGGCTTTTTTGCTGACAAGGGAGGTAACCGCTGCCTTCTGGAGGATATGCGGTCCCTGCAGGATCTGCTCCGTCAAAGCTATCCCGACCTGCCCCACTTTATCCTGGGTCATTCCATGGGATCCTTCCTGGTCCGCCAATTCCTTCACAGCTACCCCCAGATCAAGTTTTCCGGCGTCATCATCCTGGGTACCGGCATGCAGCCGGCCTGGCTGCTTTTTGCCGGGCATACACTGGCCAGGCTGATCGGGGGCATCAGGGGTGGCCGTCACCGCAGCCCGCTTTTGACCCGGATGTCCCTGGGAAGTGGCAACAAGCACTTCAAGCCCAACCGGACGCCCTTTGATTTCCTGACCCGGGACCAGGCCATCGTGGACCTTTATTGTGCCGACGAACGCAACCAGTTTCTTTTTACGGCCTCAGCCTTTGCCGACATGTTTGAAGGCATGAGGACCTTGACCCGGCAAAAGGATTTGAGGCGGATGGATCCCAACACACCGGTCCTGATCGCCAGCGGCAGCCATGATCCTGTAGGCGACATGGGCAAGGCCGCCCCCGCCTATGGCAGGCAGTTGGAATCCCTGGGCTTCAGTCATGTCCAGGTCAAGCAATTTCCGGAGGCCCGCCACGAACTGATCAATGAGATCAACTACCAGGAAGTGGATGAGCTCATCCTGGCTTTCATAGATAATCTGATTAAAAAAGAGGAGACAAATCATGGCAATTAAATACATGCCCGAACCCTACCGGATCAAGATGGTTGAACCCCTGAGGCTGACCAGTCGGGAGGAGCGGGAGACCGCCATCCGCCAGGCCCACTACAATCTCTTCGGGCTCAAAAGCGATCATGTCTACATCGACATGCTGACCGACAGTGGGACGGGGGCCATGTCCGACCGCCAGTGGGCGGCCATGATGCTGGGGGACGAGAGCTATGCGGGGTCGCGCAGCTACTACAGGCTTATGGAAGTCTGCCGGGACCTTTTCGGCTGGGCCTATTTCCAGCCTGTCCACCAGGGCCGGGCTGCCGAAAAAGTGCTCTTTCCCAATCTCTTGAAGCCCGGGCAGATCTCCATCTCCAACATGCATTTTGATACCACCTCGGGCCATGTCATGATCTGTGGCGGCAGGCCTGTGGATTGTGTGGTCAAGGAAGCCCTGGACGCCCAGTCTGACTATCCTTTCAAGGGCAATATGGATAATGACCGCCTCCAGGCCCTGATCGGGGAATACGGGGTGGACAAGGTTGGCATGATCGTGATCACGGTGACCTGTAACAGTGCAGGGGGGCAGCCGGTATCCCTGGCCAATATGCAGGAGACAGCGGCTATTGCCTGCCAGCATGGGATCCCCCTGGTCATCGATGCGGCCCGTTTCGCAGAAAATGCCCTTTTCATCAAAGAGCGGGAGCCCGGCCAAGGGGACCGGACCATCCGCGAGATTGTCAGGGACATGTTTGCCATGGCTGATGCCTTTACCATGTCAGCCAAAAAAGATGGCATCGTCAACATGGGCGGCCTGGTAGCGGTCAGGGAAGATGAATCCCTCATGGCCGGGATCCGCAGCCAGGTGGTCCCCAATGAGGGCTTTCTCTCCTATGGAGGCTTGGCCGGCCGGGACATGGAAGCCCTGGCCCAGGGCCTGGAAGAAGGGGTGGACGAGGATTTCCTCAGATCCTATACCGGTCAGACCCGCTATCTTTTGGACCGGCTCCTGGAAGGGGGAGTCCCCTGCCAGCAACCTGCCGGCGGTCACGCTGTCTTTGTGGACGCCCGCGCCATCCTGCCCCATCTGCCCTATGAGGCTTTCCCGGCCCACTCGCTTTGCGTGGCCCTCTATGAAGCGGCAGGGATCCGGGGCTGTGATGTGGGAACTTTCATGCTGGATCCCGACCCGGAGACCGGGCAACAGCCCCAGGCTGCCATGGAATTTGCCCGTTTTTGTATCCCCAGGCGGACCTATACCCAGGCCCACCTGGATTATGTGGCCCAGGCCCTTGCAGACCTGATGGCATGGGCAGACAAGATCCGGGGCTACCGGATCCTCCGCCAGGAGAAGATCCTCCGCCATTTCACCGCCCAGCTGGAACCCCGGGCATGACCGGAAGGATCCCATCCGGGCGGGCGGGATCAAGCAGGCAGGGATTAGGCTATAATAGTTAAAAAATAACGTCTTCATAAGGGGGAATACATGAATTTTACGACAGATAAGATCAGGAATATTACCGTCATGGGTCATGGCGGCGTCGGCAAGACTGCTTTTGTCGAGGCCGCTCTCTACAATGCGGGTACCATTGACCGCATGGGCCGGTCCAATGAAGGCAACACCGTGACAGACTTTGATGCAGAGGAAATCCGGCGCGGTGTCTCCATCAGCACAGCCGTCGCCTGGTGCCCATGGAAGAAGCACAAAATCAACTTGATCGATACCCCGGGTGACTTTGATTTTCTGGGAGAGCAGATCCTGGGCATGTTTGCCGGTGATACGGCCCTGATTGTCATGTCGGCCAAGGACGGCCTGTCGGTCGGCGCCGAGAAGGCGGTCCGCAATGCCGGAAGCGTCAATATCCCTGTTTCCTTCTTTATCAACCGCATGGATGAACCCAATGCCAACTTCGATAAAACCCTGGAGGACCTTCGGGAAGCCTACGGACAAAGAGTCCTGCCCCTGGCCCTGCCCATCCTGGAAAATGAGCGTATGACCGGCCTGGTCGATGTCATGACCGGCAAGGCTTACAGTTTCTCGGGCAAAAAGGGCGAAATGAAGGCCATGGATCTCCCGGCCGATCTGGCTGACAGGGTTGAGGAATTCAAGGAGCAGATCAATGAACAGATCGCCGAGAATGACGAAGAGCTGATGGAGAAATACTTCGACGGCGAAGCCTTCACTGAGGAAGAATTGGCCATGGGTATGCGCAAGGCCATCACGGCGGCCTCCATCATGCCGGTCTTCGTGGGATCAGCCCAGGAAAATCTGGGTGTCTCCTTTGCTCTGGACACTTTCACTCAATATTTCCCCAGGCCGGTTGATGGCCACCCTGTGACGGCGGTCCGCCCTGACGGCGAGAAGATCCAGCTTCACTCGGAGGAAGATGGCCCTCTGTCCGCCTTCATCTTCAAGACTTTCGTGGATCCCTTTGTCGGCCGTATATCCCTTTTCCGGGTCTTTTCCGGTGTCTTCAAGAATGAGGGAACCGTCTACAACGGCAACCAGGAGAAGGATGAGCGCCTGATCGGGCTCAACTACCAAAATGGTAAGAAACAGCAATCAACCGAGGTCATCGTGGCAGGTGACATCGGGGCCATCGCCAAGCTTGATGATACGGTGACCCTGGATACCCTGACGGACAAGGCCTCCCCCCTGGTCATTGAAGCCCCTGAAATGCCCATCCCCTGTCTGACCCTGGCCATCGCTCCGGTCAACAAGGGTGAAGAGGAAAAGATCATGCAGGGCCTGGTCCGCCTCAAGGACGAGGACGTCACCTTTGATATTGTCAACGATGCGGAAACCCGCCAGTTCAGGCTCTCGGGCCTGGGCGAGGTCCAGCTGGACGCCATTGCCGCCCGTCTCAAATCCAAGTTTGGGGTGGAGGCAGTCCTGAGCGAGCCCCGCATTGCCTACCGGGAGACCATCCGCAAGCGGGTTGAAGTCCAGGGCAGGCATAAAAAGCAAACCGGCGGCCATGGCCAGTTCGGCGACGTCAAGATCGTTTTTGAGCCCGGGACTGAAGAAGGTCTGGAATTTGCCGAGGCCATCTTCGGCGGCTCCGTGCCCAAGAACTATTTCCCGGCAGTCGAAAAAGGCCTGCAGGAGGCCATTGGTGAAGGTGTCCTGGCCGGTTACCCTGTTGTCAACCTCAAGGCTACCCTGGTCGACGGCAGCTATCACCCGGTCGACTCCAATGAATTGTCCTTTAAACTGGCGGCACGCCTGGCCTACCGGGCTGGTCTGCCCCAGGCTGATCCGGTTCTCCTGGAGCCCATTGACAAGCTCATGGTCCACATCCCCGACGATTTCCTGGGCGATGTCATGGGTGACCTCAACAAGCGCCGGGGCCGTATCCACGGCATCCATCCCGACAGCATCCCCGGCCACCAGGTAGTGGAAGCGGAAGCACCCCGGGAAGAGATCGCCAAGTATGCCACCGACCTCAAGTCCATGACTCAGGGGCGGGGCTGGTTCACGGTGTCCTTCGTCCGCTACGAACAGGTACCCCAGAATATTGCAGACAGGATCATTGCCGCTGCCAATAGCGAAGAATAAGTTGTCTTAGCAGGCTGCCGGTTTGGACTCAAAGACAAACCGGCAGCCCCTTGAAACAAGATCAGCCCCCGGGACTGATCTTTCCTTTTCTAAAGCCCTACCGGCCCGGGACCGGGACAGACAGAGGACGGAGGTCCTAATCCCATGACAGGCCCCGCAAGCAGACCTATGATGGCAAGTTTATCGGCCACCGGCTTTTCACTTGGTGGCTCCCTGGCCCTTCTGGTCTTTCTCCTTTTCATCTTTGGTCTTTTGACAGCCTTCTCAAAGGCAGTCCGTTTGATGGCGTCTGGAAAACGGGAGGAAGTAGTTCCATCAGCTGATGGCCGGGCAGCCGGCCTCCACCGACTCTTAAGTCTGGAAGACCAGGGTGAGAGCCAGCTGGTCTTGGCCCGGATCTTTTGGGGGGGCCTCTATTTTATCTGGGGGGCGGCTGACAGCCTGCCCAAACTCCTGGCTTTGACGGGAGCAGGTCCGGGCGCATCAGGTCTGGCAGCAGGGGCGGGATTTGCCCTCCTGCTTTTATTTGTCTTTTTGCTTTTTGGCTATGAAATCCCCAGGCGGGCAGCGGGCAGAAAGGAAGGTATCCTGGCCAAGAGGACCTGGTTTATCATGGCTCCCCTCCTGGGGCTGGCCCGGATCCTGGGCCGCCTGGTGGCCCTGATAGGCAGGCTCTTCCTGTCCCTGACCCGGATTGGTGAGGTGGAAGAAGCCCAGCTGGCGCCAACTGAGGCTGAATTCTTGCAGATGCTGGAAGCCGGCCATGCCAGGGGGGCCATCGAAGACGACAACCGGGAGCTCATTGCCAATCTCTTTGAGTTTGATGACAAGATCGCCGGCGAGATCATGACCCACCGGACGGAGATCGAGGCCCTGCCGGTGGAAGCCAATCTGGAAGAGACCATGAGCTTTCTCAACAGCACCCGCTACACCCGTTTCCCGGTCTACAAAGACACAATCGACAAGATCATCGGCCTCCTCCATGTCAAGGACCTCCTTTTCTACCGGGAGCAGACCCGGGAGACCGGAGACTTCTCTTTGGCAGACATCATGAGGCCGGCCTGGTTCACGCCCGAGACCCGGAACATCAGCGACCTTTTCCGAGACATGCAGGAGAACCATATCCAGATGGCCATCGTCATCGATGAGTACGGTGGAACAGCGGGTCTTCTGACCATTGAGGACCTGGTGGAGCAGATCGTGGGCAATATTGAAGATGAATATGACGAAGGGGAGCAGGATATCATTGAAATCGCCCCCGGCAGCTGGCTGGTGGATGGCAGCTTCCCGGTCGACCGCCTGGCCCGGATCACCGGGGTTCCCTTGGGTGACGACGATTACGATACCCTGGCGGGCTTGATTATCGAACTTCTGGACCGGATCCCCGAGGAGCAGGAGCGGCCCATGGTCCATTACGGCCCCCTGGCCTTCCAGGTCCTGGACGTCTCAGACAAGCGGATCGTCCGCGTCCGGGTGACCAGGACATGTCAAAAGGAAGAAGAGTGCCATGACCATGACTAGACCGGGGAAGCGTGAGGTATCTGCTGTCCTTTTTGACCTGGACGGGACCCTGATGGATACCGTTCCCCTGATCCTGGCCTCCCACCAGTACACCTTTCAAAAGGTCCTGGGCTGGGTGCCCGATGACGATGAGATCCTGGCCACCATCGGCGAACCGCTCCTGACCACCTTCCAGCGTTACAGTGAAGACTGGGAGGTCATGATGGACGAATACATCGGCTGGAGTGTCCCCAAAACGGCCAGCCACAGCCGGCTTTTTCCGGGGGTTTTTTCTACCCTCCAGGCCCTCCAGGCCCGGGGTTATTTGACCGGGGTGGTGACGGCCAGGCGCTGTGACAGCCTGCGGATCTGCCTGGAGGCCTTTGATCTGACGGGCTTTTTTCAGGTCCTGGTCTGTGCCGAGGATACCGACCGCCACAAACCTGATCCCGCCCCCCTGCTCCTGGCCATGGAGAGGCTGGGCATCCAGGATCCGGGGCGGGTCCTTTATGTGGGCGACACGGTCTACGATCTGGCCGCTGCCCGGGGGGCCGGCCTGCATTTTGCGGCCGTGGACTGGACGGCCATGGACAAGGAAGCGATTGACCTTATGGGCCCGGATTTCTGGCTGGATCATATGGGAGACCTGCCCGACAGGCTGAGCCTGGCCCCCAGGCCGGATAAGGATTGATCTTTCTTATGCCCGGGTCTTTGTGCTACACTTTCCTCGGCGTAAGATAGAGCTAATCATTAATAAATATTGGTCAAAAGCCCCTGCTCTTTGGCAGGGTGCCTTTGTGGAGGAAGGTAGTCAAATGGCTAAGAAGGAAAGCTCGGAGTGGAAACACGAAATTGCCCGTGCGGAAAGAAAATCCCGCCTGGCCCGGATGAAGGGGACCGATGGGCATAAGAAAAAGATCGAGTCGCGGAGCATCTGGAAAAAGGTGACCCTGACGGCTGTTGCCATCATTCTGGTGCTGGCTCTGGCCACCTGGCTGGTGGCAAGCAGCGGGGTCCTGCAAAAATCCATTACCGCCATGTATGTCGGCGAAAGAAAGCTGACAGCCACCGACCTCAATATGGTGCTTGGCAACATGACGGCCTCCCAGCAGTATGGACTGGCCTTCGATGAGGAGTTCCAAAAACTCTTGGACGGGGAATCCAGCCTGACTGAAGGAGCTACCATACGGGATGACCTGATCAACCAGATCATGCCTTCTGTCGCTTTCATGTACGGGGTCCTCAATGAGATGGACCGGGAAGGCTTTGTGCCCACAGAGGAGCAAATTCAGGAAATCGATAAGAATGCCGAAGCCCTGAAAAAGCAATTCGCTGATATGTCAGTCCAAAGTGGCCGCAGCGTCAGCAGCCTGGTCAAGCTCTATTACGGCCCGGGTGCCAGTATCCGTCTGGTGGAAAGGGATCTGAGGGATTCCATGATGATCAGCTTCTACGAAGAGGTCGTCCGGGAAAGGGCGGACTTGTCCGATGAAAAGATCGAAGCCTTCTACCAGGAGCACAAGGACAGCCTGGACGTCTTTTCCTATCATGCCTATGCTTTCAAGATCCAAGGCGAGGACCTGACGGCGGATGAGAAGAAGGAGGCGGTGGAAGACCTGGCCAAATCCCTGGCAGGCGCCCCTGAAGACCTCAAGTCACTGGCCTTTGAAGAGGCAGTGGCCAAGTACGCCAAACTGATTTATGAAGAAGAGCCTGAACTGGATGCCGAAGCCATGGTTTACAAAAAAATCCGGCCCTCCAGGATTACAAGCAGTCTCCTGGATTTTCTGAAAGAAGCCGATCGCAAGGCCGGTGACGCCCAGTTGGTTGAGGGCAGTGACTCTGTGACCCTGATCCGTTTTGACAGCCGGATGCGGGACGATTTCCGCCCCTACTCAGTCCGCCATATCCTGATTGCCAACGATGAGGAGGCAGGCGAGGACTTGAGCGATGAGGAGCTGGAGGAAAAGGCTGAAAAAATCCTGGCCGATTATCTGGCCAGCGGTAAAACCAGCGATGACTTTGCCAAGCTGGTCGTCGAGCACAGCAAGGATCTGGGCAGTGTCTCCAATGGAGGCCTTTATGAGGACGTGGCCGCCGGCAGCATGGTGCCCGAGTTTGAACAATGGAGCATGGAAGAAGGTCGCAAAGAAGGGGATACGGGTATCGTCAAGACCACTTATGGCTACCACATCATGTATTTTGAAGGTCTGGCCGATGAACCCTCCCTGCCCGAGACCATCCGCCAAGCCCTGATAGAAACTCATCTGGATGACTGGGCCGAGCAGATCACGGCAGAGGCCAAACAGGTCCGTTATCCTCTGGGGATGAAGTTTGTGGGAAGACTCAGCTTCTTTGACGCCCTCTTCGGCGCCCCTCCCAAGGAGCCCCAGACCACGGTCCCGGAACTCCAATCTTAGTTGGCAGGACAGCCATTGATTTAAAAGAGGACGCCCCGGGGCGTCCTCTTTGCATTCACATTTCCATCTCTTCTCTTTATTGACTGCTGCCGGGTGGCGTGAGGATCTCTTTCTCTTTTTCCAGATAGGACTGGACGAAGTATCCCAGGCCCCGTTTTTTGCCCAGGCTCCTGGCCAGGTCTTCCAGGCGGAGGGCTTCTGCTGCCCGCATCTCCTCCTCGAAGGGAAGGGCCCCCTGGTAGCCCAGCCGGCGAAAAAGGTCCAGGGTAAAGGAGGGATTGAGGATGAGAAAGGGGCCCAGGAGGGAGGTGGCGAAGAAATTATGGTCATGGATGCCCTCGGTCCTGATGTCCCGGTTCATGCCGCTGCCCAGCCTGACATCCAGGAAGGGGAAGGCACCGGCATCGCCTGTGTGACGGGTGAACTGGGAACGAAAACCCATGACCGGCTGATCCTGGTAGCTGGCCAGGACCACCTCATTTTCCCTGTCGAAGCGACGGCAATAGGTGTCAAAGGGATAAAGACCCAGGGCTTCCACGGTCTCCTCATCTTCATAGCGGATGGTCCTGCCCACCAGGTCCAGGGCATTGCCGGCAAAAAAGAAGAAGGTGCCTCTTTTGATCTCCCTCTCAAAAGCTTCCTTGTGGTCCCGCCAAAGATCAAGGACCAGCCTTTGTGTCCTTTCGGTCATGGGGCCCATATAGACCAGGTCGGCCCGGCCTTCAAAAAAGGCCGGAAGCTGGGGATAGGGGGTCCGGATGATGGCGCCGTCCCCAAAGGTCTGTTCCAGAAGTTGCTGGCTTCCGTGTTCGCCCAGGAGATTGGCCAGCTCCCCGTAGACAATTTCGATCGTCATCTTTTTGCCTCCTGCCAGTCCTTGACCAGGTCTTTGACCACCTGGCGGGAAATCGCCTCGGAATAAAGCTCATAAAGGATGGCGATGGTCATGGGTTGGGGGGAATCCAGGAGCAGTTGGCCTGTTTTTTCCTTATCCCGGCTGATGACAATCTTGTCACCGGGAACCCCTGCCAGAAGCAGGGCCAGTCGCACATCCCTGGCCCGCTGGCCGCCCACAACCAGACGGACGATGCGGGGGTCGGCCAGGACTGCCAGGTCGGCATCATAGAGCCAGGCGCTATTGTCCTCTTCCGACATCTTTTCCTGGCTGGTGTCAAAAAGGAGGATAAACTGCTTCTCTCCCTCCAGGCTGCTGATGGCCTCGATGACCCGGCTGACGGCGATGGGGTTCTTGCCCTTGGCCAACATCCGGTAAATAGTCTTGTTGCCCAGGCGGGTCACTTCCTTGCGGGATTTTCCGATGGCCAGACCATCCAGGGCGGCGGCTACCTCTGAAGCGGGATAGCCCAGGGTCCGAAAGAGGGCCACGGCTGCCAGGACATTGTAAAGATCCAGGATGTTCTCCCCCTGGAAGGGATAGGTCTCCAGGGCCTGGGGGTCCTGTCCCCGGACCAGATCAAAGCTGTCCGGACCCTGTCGGGTGATCTCATAGTCAGCCTCCATGGAGGTCCAGCCACAGGCCGGGCAATGGGCCCGTCCGATGTGGTGGTAGCGGATGAAGTCATCCGTCAGGGGCTGCTGGCAACGGGGGCAAAGAATGCGGTCCCGGATCAGATTATGGGTAAAGGGGGCTTCATGGGGAAGCCTGGCGATGCCAAAGGAGTGGTGTGGGCGGCCCTGGGCCAGCTCCTGGGAGAGGAGGTCGTCGGCGTTGACAATCAGCTGGGTGTCAGGATCAATGTTCTCATCCAGTATCCTGAAGATGAATTCACCGTGGGCATTACGCAGATAGGATTCCCGAAAGAGGTTGGTCACGATCAGGTAATCGGGTTTGAGCGTCTTGAAGACGATCCGGGTCAAGCGTTCATCAATCTCCAGGATGGCCAGGGGTTTTTTCTTGCGGCCGGTCAGGCTGCTGGCATCAAGAAGGGCTGTGATGATCCCTTCCTCAATGTTGCTGCCGTAGGCATTGTGGGCAAAAGAAAGGCCCAGGCGCCTGGCCATGTCAGCCACCAGATTGGCCACGGTGGTCTTGCCATTGGTACCGGTGACGGCAATGATCTGGTCGGGTTTTTCGATCCGCGACAGGAAATCAGGGCAAAGCTTCTTGGCCAGCTGGCCGGGGAAATGGGTGCCCTTGCGGCCCAGGGCCTTCATGAAAGAGCGGACCAGTCTGACCAGGAGGATGCTGGCGATGAAGCGGGGGGAGCGTTGGCTTTTCAAAATGATCTCTTTTCCAAAAAATAAAAAGCCTTGACTCAAAAATCACGGCGTGCTAGAATGGTTCGATGTGTCGCCGGCGCTGTTCTTGCATGCCTGAAAGCACGGTTTTCCGTGCACTTGCCAGCCCTGCGATGGTGTAATTATATCACGCAGTGATGTGTCGTCAAGGCCGGTCTGACGATGCGAGCGCAAAAGTGCCGGTTCGATTTGTGAGGTGATCGCTGATGATGAAGCCCGTTCAATACGGACGAGTGCAGAGAATGTCGTACTCAAAAATTGACGAAATCCTCGATATCCCGGATTTACTGGAAATCCAAAAAAGCAGCTATAGATGGTTCGTAGAAGAAGGGCTCATGGAAGTCCTCAGAGAATCGTCGCCTATTACTGACTTTTCCGGCGATATTGAGCTTTCTTTTGTTGATCGAGATTTCGATATCGACAACCCGACCTACGCTATTGAAGAGTGTAAGGAAAGAGACGCAAATTACGCCGCCAAACTCTATATGAAAGTCCGGCTCCGCAACCGGGTAACTGACGAGATCACGGAGCAGGATGTTTATATTGGTGAATTCCCCCTCATGACTGAGACGGGTTCCTTCATCATAAACGGGGCGGAACGTGTCATTATCAGCCAGCTGGTCCGTTCGCCAGGGGCTTACTTCGACATCATTCGGGATAAGAATGATATGGAACTGTATACCGCCCAGGTCATTCCCAACAGGGGTGCCTGGATTGAGTTCGAGTCAGATGCCAAGCGCATCCTCTGGGTCCGGGTTGACCGGCAGCGGAAGTTTCATCTGACTATCCTCCTCCGGGCCCTGGGTATCGGGACCGACCAGGAGATTATTGACGTGCTGGGCAGTGAGGAATCCCTGCTCATGACCATGCAAAAAGACGGCTGTAAGACCAGTGACGAAGGCTTGCAAGAGCTCTTCCGTAAGCTGAGGCCGGGAGAAGTCTATACCCGTGAGGGGGCCCAGGCCCTGCTCCACAACAATTTCTTCCAGCCCAACCGTTATGATCTGGCCAAAGTCGGTATCTATAAAATCAATAAAAAGCTGGCCCTGGCCTCCCGCCTGTCCGGCCACCTGGCCGCCAGCGATATCATCGCTGAAGATGGTGAAGTCCTGGCGCTGGCCAATGAAATCATCACCTGGGAGACGGCTGATGCCATCCAGCAGGCGGGTATCAACACGGTTGATGTCTATCCCATCCATAAGATAGGTGACACCGTCACCCAGTTTGAGCATCAACTGCGGATCGTGGGCAATGAAAGGGTCCTGGCTGACAAGTATCTCTTGAGAAGCTTCGGCCCCCAGGTCGTCGACCAGATCGACCTGGCCAGCCTGGGTATCACGGAGGCAGTCTATACCCCGGTTCTTCGCGAGATCGTGGAAGAAGCCCGGGAGGCAGAAGATCCTGCCCTGACCATCCGTCAGCTCTTCATCACCCGCCGTCAGGAACTGGTCCCCCATCACCTGACCCTCCACGACATCCTGGCCGTCATGAGCTATTACATCGGCCTGGAATACGGGGTGGGCGAAAGCGATGACATCGATCATCTGGGCAACCGGCGGATCCGCTCGGTGGGCGAACTTTTGCAAAACCAGATGCGGATTGGTTTCTCCCGTATGGACCGGGTGGTCCGGGAAAGGATGCAGACCATTCCGGATATTACGGCTGCCTCGCCCAAGGATATTGTCAATACAAGGCCTATTTCAGCGGCCATCAAAGAGTTCTTCGGCTCCAGCCAGCTGTCCCAGTTCCTGGACCAGCCCAACCCGCTGGCCGAGATGACTAACAAACGACGCCTGTCGGCCCTGGGGCCCGGCGGTCTTTCCCGGGAGCGGGCCAACTTTGAGGTTCGTGACGTTCACTCCTCCCACTATGGCCGTATGTGTCCCATCGAGACGCCGGAAGGTCCCAATATCGGTCTCATCAATTCCCTGGCAACCTATGCCCGGGTTAACCGTTATGGTTTCCTGGAGACCCCTTACCGGGTTTATGACAAGGTCAAGGGTCTGGTCACGGGTGAAATCCGTTACCTGACAGCAGACGAAGAAGACCGTTACTACATCGCCCAGGCCAACGAACCCCTGGACGATGAGGGCCGTTTCATCGGCAAGAAGATATCCTGCCGTTTCCGGGATGAGTTCCTGGAGCTTGACCCCGATAAGGTCGATCTCATGGACGTCTCACCCAAGCAGCTGGTATCGGTGGCCACCTCCCTCATTCCCTTCCTGGGCAATGACGACGCCAACCGGGCACTCATGGGTTCCAACATGCAGCGCCAGGCGGTGCCCCTGATTCAGACCGAGTCGCCCATTATCGGCACAGGCATGGAACACCGGGCCGCCAAGGACTCGGGTGTCTGCATCGTGGCCGAAAAAGACGGCCTGGTCGAGCATGTGACCGGGGAAGGCATCCGCCTGAGGGCAGACGATGACTCCCTGATCAACTATCAGCTGAGAAAATATGACCGCTCCAACCAGGGCACCTGCATCAACCAGCGGCCCCTGGTCAAGGCCGGGGACCGGGTCAAGGCCGGTGAGATCATCGCCGATGGCCCTGCTGTCGATAAAGGCGAGATGGCCCTGGGCCGCAATGTCCTGATCGGCTTCATGATGTGGGAAGGCTACAACTATGAGGACGCCATCCTGCTCAATGAGAGATTGGTACGTGATGACGTCTATACTTCAATCCATATCACGGAATATGAGTGTGAAGCCAGGGACACCAAGCTGGGCCCTGAGGAGATCACGCGTGAGATTCCCAACGTGGCTGACGATGCCCTGAGGGATCTTGACGAAGAGGGTGTCGTCCGCATTGGTGCGGAAGTCCGGGCCGGGGATATCCTGGTCGGCAAGGTGACGCCCAAGGGTGAAACAGAGTTGACCCCGGAAGAACGCCTCTACCGGGCTATCTTCGGTGAGAAGATCCGGGAAGTCCGTGACACCTCGGTTCGGGTGCCACACGGTGAATCGGGTGTGGTCGTGGATATCAAGACCTTTACCCGGGAAAATGATGAACTTTTAAAACACGGTGTAACCAAATTGGTCCGTGTCTACGTCGCTCAGAAGCGGAAGATCTCGGTCGGTGACAAGATGGCCGGCCGCCACGGCAACAAGGGTGTTGTCTCCAAGATTCTTCCCGAAGAAGATATGCCCTTCCTGCCTGACGGCACCCCTTTGGATATCGTTTTGAATCCTCTGGGCGTTCCCTCACGTATGAACGTGGGTCAGGTTCTGGAGGTCCACCTGGGAGCTGCAGCCAACAAGCTGGGCTGGAAAGTGGCCACCCCGGTCTTTGACGGGGCGGATGAACTGGATGTCATCGAGGCTTTCAAGGAAGCCGGCATGGAGACAGACGGTAAGACCATTCTCTACGACGGCCGGACAGGTGAAGCTTTTGAGAGCCGGGTGACGGTGGGTGTCATGTATTATCTGAAACTCCTCCACCTGGTCGATGACAAAATCCACGCCCGTTCCATCGGCCCCTACTCCCTGGTCACCCAGCAACCCCTGGGTGGTAAGGCACAGTTCGGCGGCCAGCGTTTCGGTGAAATGGAAGTCTGGGCCCTGGAAGCCTATGGGGCGGCTTATACCCTGCAAGAGATCCTGACGGTCAAGTCAGATGATATCTGGGGCCGGACCAAGACCTACGAGGCCATTGTCAAGGGCGAGAATATCCCCGAACCGGGTGTTCCCGAAGCCTTCAAGGTCCTTGTCAAGGAACTCCAGTCCCTCTGCTTGGATGTCCACGTCCTGACCGACGATAATGAAGAATTGGATATCCCCGACAGCAGCGACATGGAAGAGGACGAGACCGTGACCGGCCGGACCCTGATTGAACTATTGGGCCAGGATGCCCCGGTGGACACCGGCGGCGAATCCCTGGCGGACAAGGGTTTCAGCGACGGCCTTCTGGATGAGGAAGGCGGCGTGGTCCAGGATGCAGATCCGGATGAAGCTAATGATAAGAAGCCCACGGATGGGCAAGATGAAGAAGATGAATAAGAAAAGGGGGTCGCTTAATGTCTGAACTGGGAAATTTTGAAGCCATTGGCATCGGACTCGCGTCTCCGGACAAGATCCTTGCCTGGTCAAAGGGCGAGGTCAAGAAGCCTGAAACCATCAACTACAGGACCTTGAAGCCGGAAACAGACGGCCTCTTCTGCGAGAAGATCTTTGGTCCTTCAAAAGACTGGGAATGCTATTGCGGAAAGTATAAAACCAAACGCTACCGCAACATCATCTGTGATAAATGCGGTGTTGAAGTCACCTTGTCCAAGGTCCGGCGTGAACGCATGGGCCATATCCGGCTGGCAGCTCCGGTTACCCACATCTGGTATTACCGGGGAATCCCCAGTCGCATGGGCCTGATGCTGGATATGTCGCCCCGTAATCTGGAAAAGGTCATCTATTTTGCTGCCTATATCGTTATCGATCCGGGCGTGACCTCTTTTGCCAAGATGCAGATCATCAACGAACGTGACTACCGGGAAGCCATGCTCCAGTACGGCCGCAATTCCTTTGTGGCCAAGATGGGGGCGGAAGCCATCCGGGATCTTTTAGCCAGCATTGACGTGGACCAGATGGCGGCTGACCTTCGTGAGGAATTGACCAATGCCCGCGGCCAGAAAAAGCTGCGCCTGATCAAACGCCTGGAAGTGGTCGAAGCCTTCAAGATTTCGGGTTACAGCCCCGACTGGATGGTCCTTGACGTCCTGCCTGTCCTGCCGCCCGAACTTCGTCCCATGGTCGAACTGGATGGTGGCCGTTTTGCCACCTCAGACCTCAACGATCTTTACCGGCGGGTCATCAACCGTAATAATCGCCTCAACAAACTCCTGCAGTTGGGGGCGCCTAATATCATCATCCGCAATGAAAAGCGGATGCTCCAGGAAGCCGTCGACGCCCTGATCGACAACGGCAGGCGGGGTCGCCCGGTGACAGGTGCCGGCAACCGGCCTCTCAAGTCCCTGTCCGACCTGCTCAAGGGCAAACAGGGCCGCTTCCGTCAGAACCTCCTGGGCAAGCGGGTTGACTATTCAGGCCGTTCCGTCATCGTGGTCGGACCTGAACTGAAACTCCACCAGTGCGGTCTCCCCAAGGAGATGGCCCTGGAGCTCTTCAAGCCCTTCGTCATGCGGGAAATCATGCGCAACGGCTACGCCCAAAACATCAAGTCGGCCCGCCGGCAGGTGGAAAGAGGGGGCGACATCGTCTGGGACATGCTGGACGAGGTCATCAAGGACCATCCGGTCCTGCTCAACCGGGCGCCTACCCTTCACCGACTGGGCATCCAGGCCTTTGAGCCTGTCCTGGTCGAAGGTCGGGCCATCCAGCTCCATCCCCTGGTCTGTACGGCCTTCAACGCCGACTTCGACGGTGACCAGATGCCGGTACACGTGCCGCTTTCAGCTGAGGCCCAGGCGGAAGCCCGCTTCCTCATGCTGTCTTCCAATAACCTCCTGAAACCTCAGGACGGCAAGCCGGTGACCGTACCTACCCAGGATATCGTCTTGGGCTGTTACTATCTGACCAATGAAAAGCCTAATCCTGATCAGGATGAGGATGCCCCGCTTCGCAACTTTGCCAGCGTGGACGAGGCCATCATGGCCTATGAGAACAAGCAGATCACCCTGGGTCAGCGTATCCGGGTCCGCCGGGAAGTGACCCACGAGGGTAAAGACTACCGGGGTCTGGTGGAGTCAACCCTGGGCCGCTTCATCTTCAACCGCATCATTCCGCAAAACCTGGGTTATGTGGAAAGAGGGGATGATGACGCCAGCCAGGTGGCCCTCGAATGTGATTTCGTGGTCGGCAAGAAAGAGCTGGCCAAGATCATCGAAAGGTCCATCCATACCTGCGGCATCACCAAGACTGCCGCGGTCCTGGACGAAATTAAATCCCTTGGCTACCACTATGCCACCGTGGGCGGCATCTCCATCGGCATCTTCGACATGATCGTGCCCGAGGTCAAGGAAAACTTGATCCAGGCCGCCGAGGAGCAGGTGGAGCATATCAACCAGCAGTACCAGTTGGGACTCCTGAATGAGGAAGGCCGTTACCGGACGGTCGTGGGGATCTGGCGGTCAACCACCGATGAGATCACCGAAGCCCTCAAGGAGAAATTGGGTAAATACAATCCCATCCACATGATGTCCCTGTCAGGCGCCCGGGGCAATATCGACCAGATCAAACAGCTGGCCGGTATGCGGGGCAACATGACCGACACCTCAGGCCGGACCATTGAGATTCCCATCAAGTCCAACCTGCGTGAAGGCATGAACGTCCTGGAGTTCTTCATCTCCTCCCACGGTGCCCGAAAGTCCTTGTCTGACACCGCCTTGAAGACGGCTGACTCAGGTTACCTGACCCGCCGCCTGGTCGACATCTCCCAGGATGTCATCATCCGCAGCGAGGATTGTGGTACCGATGAATTCATCGAAGTATCACCCGTCCTGGTCGGCGGAAAAACCAAGCGGGTGGTCGAGAGCCTGGCCAACCGGATTGAAGGCCGTTATGCGGCCCAGACCATCCTCCACCCTGAGACCGGAGAGGTCCTGGTGGAAAAGAACGAGATGGTCAGCAATTCAACGGCCAGCTTGATTGAGGAACTGGGCATGGCCCGGATCCCCATCCGCAGCAACCTGACCTGTCAGAGTGACAAGGGTGTCTGTGCCAAGTGCTATGGCCGCAACCTGGCAACAGGTGGTCCGGCCGTGGTCGGTGAAGCCGTCGGCATCATGGCGGCTCAGTCCATCGGTGAACCGGGAACCCAGTTGACCATGCGGACCTTCCACACCGGCGGTATCGCCTCGGGTGATGACATCACCCAGGGTCTGCCCCGTGTTGAAGAGCTTTTCGAGGCCAGAAAACCCAAGGGCCAGGCCGTGGTCTCCGAGACCGCCGGCACAGTCAGTGTGGTCGAGACCGAGAAGCGCCGTCGTGAAGTGACGGTGACTGACGAAGACGGCAAGTCCAAGCAGTACAGCATCCCCATCTCGACGCCCCTGATCGTCGATACAGGTGATGTCCTGGAGGAAGGCGACCTGATCACTGATGGTTCGGTCAACCCCCATGACATCATGAAAATCAAGGGCGCCCGGGGCGTGCAAAAATACATCATCTCCGAGGTCCTCAAGGTCTACAAGAACAATGGCGTTGAGATCAACGACAAGCATATTGAGATCATCGTCCGTCAGATGCTGCGCAAGTATAAGATCGACGATCCGGGCGATACCCAACTCCTGACCGGCAGTACGGTGGATATGGCAGAGTACCGCAAGGCCAATGAAGAAGCTGAGGCCCTGGGCCTTGAGCCGGCCAGCGGCAAGCAGATCCTCCTGGGCATCACCAAGGCTTCCTTGGCAACTGAGTCCTTCCTGTCGGCCGCCTCCTTCCAGGAGACGACCCGGGTTCTGACCGACGCTGCCGTCAAAGGCAAGGTGGATACCCTGGAAGGCCTCAAGGAGAATGTCATCATCGGCAAGCTGATCCCGGCCGGAACAGGCCTGGCCCGCTACCGCAACATCTCCGCCATTCCGGTGGTGCCGGCCAATATGGCCCTCCTCAATGAGACGGTGGATGAGCGGATCGACCGGACCCCCTACGAGCTTTACGCCCAGGAACTGGGATTCACCCAGGAGTCCCAGGAAGAATATGAGGCTTTTATGAGGGAGCGGGGCCTGGACCCTGATGTCTTCCGCGACAGATGTTCCTTCGACCTGGAGCCAGCCTCCCTGGAAGAGGAGGGCAACCCCCTTCTGGACCTCTTTGATCTGCCGGATGACCCGGAAGATTCAGTGGAATAAGTAAATGGAAACCCCGGCCCAGCCGGGGTTTCTTGACAGATGGAAGCCAAAGGAATAAAATGAAGGTCAAAGATAGTCAAAGACTAAAAGGATGAACGATGAGCAGTTTGACCGACATGATTGAAGCGACCATTTTGGATCTGATGGAGGCCCAGGACGGGGCCTGTGAGATCGCCCGCAATGCCTTTGCGGCCGAGCTCAGGGTGGCCCCTTCCCAGATTTCCTATGTCATTTCCACCCGTTTCAGCCACCGCCAGGGCTATCTGGTTGAAAGCCGGCGGGGTGGGTCTGGCTATGTCAGAATCCAGCGCCTGCCCTATACCGAAGAGGCCGAATACCTCATGCATCTGGCCAAATCCCTGGCAGACAGCCTCAGCCAGCATGAGGCCCGTGTCCTGATCAACCAGTTGAAAAATCTGGAGATTATTTCAGTGGATATGGGATGGATCATGAAGGCTGCCCTGGCCGACGACAGCCTTAAATTACTTGATCCCCAAAGCCGGGACAGGGTTCGCGCCCAGATCTTTCACAACATTCTCATCCGACTGGCGGCCTTGACCGGGGAGGAGGTGGTCTTGTGATTTGCCAGCTCTGCGGACAAAGGCAGGCGACTTTGGAGATGACCGCTCTGGTTGATGGCCAGAAGAGGGAACTGAGTCTTTGCCGGCCCTGTGCGACCCGCCTGGGATGGAAGGCAGGGGAGGCCTCCCTTTGGGACAGCCTCTTTGATTCTTTCCTGCCCGGCCCCTCGCTTTTTGGCTACCCGTCCCCGGTCAGAAAAACGTCGCCGGACCCCAAGGTCTGCCCCGCCTGCGGTCAAACAGAGACCCAACTCCAGGAGACGGGCCTCTTGGGTTGTTCCCATTGTTATGAGACCTTTGCCCAGCGTTTGGCCCCGGTTTTTGGGAGAGTGCACGGCCATAGCCGTCATCTGGACCGGCCCTTGGTCCTGGAAGAGGGAAAGGCTCAGGACAAGCTGACCCTTTTGCGCCAGGAGCTGGCCTCGGCGGTTGACAAGGAGGCCTATGAGGACGCTGCCCGTATCCGGGATGAGATCCGTCAACTGGAGGCAGATCAGGTCTCTGAGGAGGATTGATCATGGCCTGGTATTTGGAAGAAGGTCCTGAAAGCGATGTCGTCATTTCGACCCGGGTCAGGCTGGCCAGGAATCTGGCCCACACCCCCTTCCCCTGGCGTTTGGACACCTCTGAATTGGACTATGTCAAAGAAAGGGTGACAGAGGCCTTTTGCCAAAGCTGTCTGGAAGAGGGGGAAAAGCCCCTGATCGCCAATTTGGAAGATCTGGATCCCATCGTCCTGGATGCCCTGGCAGAGAGGCGGATTATCAGCCCCAAAATGACCCGGCAGACCCAGGGCAAGGCCCTCTTGCTCTTTCCGGGTGAGTCCCGGGGGATCCTGGTCAATGAGGAGGACCACCTTCGGATCTATGCCGTATCGGCCGGGCTCAAACTCCAGGAGACGGCCAGCCAGGCCCTGGCCTGTGCGGCCAGCCTGGAAGCCAAATTGCCCCTGGCAAAAAGTGACCGCCTGGGCTATCTGACGGCCTGCCCCACCAATACGGGGACAGGCATGCGGGCCTCGGTCATGCTCCATGTCCCGGGCCTGGTCCGCTCCGGTGTCATCAAGGCCCTGGCTGAAAAGCTGGCAAAAAGCGGATATGCCCTCAGGGGATCCGGTGGTGAAGGGACCGGGATTGAGGCTGACATGATCCAGCTCTCCAATCAGGTGACCCTGGGTGTCCATGAGGAGGCCCTTTTGGACAGCCTGGACCGGCTGGTCCTGGAGCTGGCCCAGGAAGAAAGAAAAGCCAGACAGACCCTCTACGCCCGCGATCCCCTGGCCCTGGAAGACCAGATCGCCCGCTCGAAGGGCCAGCTTATGAATGCCCGGCTGATGACCGAGGAAGAGGCCAAGGATGGCCTGTCCAAACTCCGTTTGGGCCGGGAACTCCATCTGGCGGATATGCCGGCTTACGGCGCTATACAGCAGCTCTTGACCTCAGTGGGCCAGGCGGCCATCCAGGAGGAAGCCGGCCGGCCTTTGACTGAAAGGGAGAGCCAGGAAAGACGGGCTCAATTGATCCGCAGATCCTTGGGAGACAAGGAAGAAGTGAATACTGATTGATCGTATTTTGGAGGATAGTGACATGATGATTCGATTTTCAAGACGTTCGGGAGAAGCCCTGGGTTCAGCCTGGGTGACCGCGCGATCTTTTGATACTGCTTATATAGGGACGGAACACCTGCTTGCCGGCATTGTAGCCGAACGCTCGGGTTTAGCCTCTGAACTCCTGGCAGGCCAGGGTTTGGATGCCAAGACGATCAGCCGGCACTTGACCGTCCTCAATCACAAGCAGCCGGCCGAGGTGCCGGCAGAGGAAGCCGACAAGATTGACGGCAACCAGATTATTGGCATGATGACGCCCCGGACCC
>CAZKLG010000008.1:0-49896 GCA_964553675.1 uncultured Mageeibacillus sp.
TCAACACCCTGAAAGAGATGTTGGACAAAAAACTAGTCATCCGCCTGGGAAGTGGCAAACATACAAGATATACAAAAAATCAATCCCTTAAGTAGGCAAGCTCTCCTAAATCGAGGGCTTGTTTGATTTAATATGTTTAGCGCCTGACACCCCCTATTGCTCCCAAGACAAGGTCAAGGTCGATCAGGACTAGCAGATCCGACTCCTGGAAGAGACCATTGCCCATACCCTCCGCTTTTTGATCAAGGAGAAGCGCTTCAAAAGGTCCGATTCGCTTTTTTAGGGATTGACTAAATCCTAATGGAGCACACCCCTTTCGATGGGGGCCATCTGGCAGGCAGCCCTTTTTCCCTTCCAAGTCCATCAAAATGTTTCCTTTGATCTCCTTAATCGTGTTACATATGTGCTACAATCTCTTTGGAAGGAGGTCGACCATGAGCACTATCAGCATCCGCACCAATGTCCTTGAAAAAGAACTTATCCAGCGTTACGCCGATTTCTTCGGTGTCAGCATGAGCGACTTTGTCCGCCAAGCCGTTTTGGATCGAATCGAAGATTTGGCAGATCTTGCAGATCTGGAGATTTATGAACGTGACTTTGATTTTGATCGTGAAACGCTTTTCAGCCATGATGAGATTCTTGAAAAATTGAGCCAGTCATGAGCTATCAAGTTCTCTATAGCAAGAAGGCCTTGGAAAACCTGCAAGGGATTGACAAAAAGCAGACTGACATCATCCTCCGCTGGATAGGCAATCATCTCCAGGGGACCGATAATCCCAGACAATGGGGGCATGCTCTAAAAGGGAAACATAAGCTTTTCTGGCGCTATCGCATTGGTCGTTACCGGCTCCTTGCCGATATAGGCGACAAGGAGCTGGTGATTTTGGTCATCAAAGTTGGCCACCGGAGTAGTATTTACCGGGCATGATTGGCCTAGACCTCATTACCTTTATTCAAAATTCCAGAGCCCGGATGACATCCAGCTCCTGACCTTCCCGGCTGATGACCCGTGCCACCGGTCTGCCCTTGGGGCGGACGGGGGCGGGAATACCGGTTAAACTCTCTGCCTTGGCTTTCAGATCTTCAATGGAAAAGACCGGCAGGCCGGCCTCTTTCAGGGCCGCTTCCAGTTCAGGCCTTTGGGGATTGGAGGCCATGCCAAACTGGGTGACCAGAAGGTCCACATCCTTGCCCGGGGTGGACAGGGTTCCCACCCGATCCACAATCAGGGGGAGGCGGGCCCGGATGAGGGGGGCCACGATGACCGAGAGTTTGGCGCCGGCCGCTGTATCAGAATGGCCGCCTGACCCGCCCATGATCATGCCCTGGGAGTCGGTGTGGACATTGACATTGAAGTCTGTATCGATCTGGGTGGCACCCAGGATGACGATGTCCAGCTGGTCGACCAGGGCGCTTTTGGAGGCCGGGCTGGCATAGCGGGCGGCCGAGACCTCCTGGTGGCGGGGGTTTCTTTTCAAGGATTCGACCGCCTGGCGGTCAAAGCACTGGACATCCAGGAGGTCCCTGAAAAGGCCTTCTTCAAAAAGGTCGACCAGGGTCCCGGTGATCCCACCCGAGGCAAAAGAGCCCTGGATCTTTTTTTCTCTCATGATCCGGCCCAGGTCGGAGGCTACGGCCAGGGAGATCCCCCCGGCTCCGGTCTGGAAGGAAAAGCCCTCCTTGACCAGGCCTGAGGCCTCCAGGGCCCTGGCTGTCTGGGCAGCGATCAAAAGGCCGATGGGGTCCCGGGTGATCCGGGTGGTCCCCGACATGATCTTGTCCGGGTCCCCTATGGAATCCACCTCAACCACCGCATCCACACGGGTTTCGTCAATGGAGGGGGTCAAAAGAGGATAGCTGACAAGATGATCGGTCATAACGACAACATAATCGGCGAAGTCAGCATCGGGCATGGCATAGCCCAAAGAACCGAAGGCGGCCTGGCCTGCCCGGCCATTGCAGTTGCCTGCCGGGTCTGCGGCCGAGGCGGCGATGAAGGCCAGGTCGATATGGGCCTCTCCCCTTTGCAGGGCAGCCGGCCGGCCCCCGTGGCTGCGGAAGATGACCTCTTTTTTCAAAAGACCCCGGGAGATGGCCTGGCCCACCGAGGCCTGCATGTAGTTGCATTCCAGGCCGGAGACAGTCCCCTCTTTAATGAAGTCGATGATGGGCCGGTGGCAGGCCATGAGGGCCGAGGCATTGACCGTCAGGTCTTTGATGCCCAGGCGGGCGCATTCCTCCAGGACCTGGACCAGGACCTGGTCCCCCTCCCGGAGATGATGGTGAAAAGAGATGGTCATCCCGTCTGACAGGCCCGACGCTTGGATGGCCTGGGCCAGGGAGGGAAGCCGCTTATCTGCTCTGGTCATGGGAATCTCCTTTCAGCAGGCCGGCGGCCCGGGCCAGGGCCAGAACCCTTTGGGCCTGCTTGACCACAGGCAGGTCGATCATGCGGCCCCGAAGGGAGACCACGCCCCTGCCATGCCTGCCCGCCTCCTCCATGGCCTGGAGGATTTCCAGGGCCTGGTCCAGGGCTTCCTGGCTGGGGGTATAGGCCTGGTGGATCATGGCCAGATGGTGGGGGGAGATGGCCAGCTTGCCGGTAAAACCCAAACTGACCGCCAGCTGGCTGTCGGCCAGGCATCCTTCCAGGTCATGGGCATCCGTAAAGGGGGTGTCGATGGCCTCCAGGCCGGCCGCCTTGGCGGCCATGACCAGGCGGCTCCTGCTGTAGAGGATCTCCTGCCCCTCCCGGGTCCGCTGGCAGCCCAGGTCAGCTGCCAGGTCCTCGGCCCCCAGGGCCAGGGCCAGGAGCCTGGGTGAGGCGGTGGCCGCCTGATGGATCTCCTCCATACCCACGGCTGTTTCGATCAGGGCCAGGATCCGGGTAGCACCCGCCGGCCGGCCCAGCTTGGCCTCCAGGGCGGTCAGGATGGCATCCAGGGCCCGGATGCTTTCCCCGCCCGACACCTTGGGCATGAGGATGGCATCGGCCCCGGCCCCCACCATGGCCTCCAGGTCCTGGCGGGCCAGGGGGCTGGCCAGGTCATTGATGCGGACCATCCGCTCCCTTTGACCAAAGTCCAGGGATGTCAGGGCTGAGGCCACCAGGTCCCGGGCAGCATCCTTGTCGGCCATGGCCACCGAGTCCTCCAGATCGAAGATCAGGGCATCGGCCGGCAGGACCTGGCCGTTTTGAATCATGCTGGGCTGGTTGCCGGGGATAAAAAGCAGTGAGCGTCTCACAAGTCCCCTCCCTTCTCCCTGGCCCTCCTCAGGGCCGTGGTCAAACGGGCCTGGATGGTACAATCCAGGGCCCCCTGGTCTTCAAGGCTGATCCGGCCTGACTCAATCCCCTCCCGGTCCAGGACCTTGCGGGCCAGGTCCAGGATCTGGTCGCCGAACTGGGCCTTGACCGGTGACTCCAGGGTCAGCTCCAAGCCCTCCCAGGGCTGGACGGTGACCAGGACATCGCCTGATTCCAGGGTCCCTGCCCTGGCCTTTTCCTTGATTTGCATGGAAGGCCTCCTCCCCGTCAGCGGGCGGCTCGAAGCGCCAGGATCCGCTGCATTTCGTTTTGGGCGATCATGATCCCCTCGTCCACCCCCATGCCCGGCTTGGCCAGGATCTGGTCAGGGCTGGTGGCCATGGCCACGTGGAGGCAGACCTGGGCCGACCGGTCGGTCTCATTGCAGGTCCCTCCCTGGTAGGCCTTGACCCCCTTGTCCTTGCAGTAAAGGGTGGACTGGACGGTCTTGTGGAGGCTGCCCAGGTCAGGGGTCTTGATCTGGATCATGTGGCCGGCCCCGGCGTCCACAAAGGCCTTGACATCCTCATAGGTGTTGCACCACTCATCGGCCACCAGTTCAACGGGGATCCCCCGCTCATCCACCAGGCGGGTCAATTCCGCCAGCCAATGGATCTGGCCCTCCCGGCTGCCGGCATCCAGGGGTCCCTCAATCCGCAGATCAAAGGGCTGGGCCAGGCCGGCCAGTTTTTCCAGATAATCGGCTATGGCCCCGGGCTGGTCATAGCCCAGCCATTGGCCGATGGTGCCGTAGACATCAATGTGGAAGACGGGCTTGTAGCTCTCATCCCGGCGGTGGGTCAGGACCCTGTCCCTCAACCAGGCCAGGTAGTCGGCCAGGCCCTGGCCCTGGGCGCCCAGTTTTTCCATATTGTTGATCAGGGCATGGGGGAGGACCTCCATCTCCTTGATAATCATCTTGTCGGCATTGTCCTGGCGGGCATCCCCGGTCTGGGCGAAGAGGGGGATGGGGGTCCGGCTGACCTCTGTCCGGTACTCTTTGGCCACCAGTTCGCACATGAGCAGGCCCTGGCTCTTGGCTACAGCGTCCAGGACCGCCTGGGAGAGGCCGTAGCGGATGGCCGTGTGAAGCCTTTTTCCTTCCCGGTCCCTAAAGTCTTCAAACTTTTCCATGGTCTGGCCAAAGGAGGTCAGGGTCTGCCCTTCCAGTTGAGGGGCCAGCTCCTCCATGATGAAAGGGATGAAGTCCGAGGCCAGAAAGAGAGGGTCCCGGCCCCCTGCCCCTGAATACTGGACAGCGGCGCAATCCCCCCAGGCTACCTGGCCATCCTCCAGGACCAGCATGAGGGAGATGGACTCACCCGGCTGGCGGATTCTTTGGAATCCCGGGGTCCGGGCCTGGCCCAGATAAAACATACCGTCAGACCTGGCCCCGGCCTTGATGGCCTGCTGGTCGTCAAAATAGAAGCCGGTCCTTCCGGGGGCACAGACAAGTTTTTCAATCTTCATGATCTTTCCTCTCTTAATCCTTGGGCCTGCCCACCAGGCGACCCTTGCTGATGGCGTAGACGTCGTCAATGACCATCTGGAAGGAGGCCTGGCGGTTTTCGTACTTGGCCCGCTCGGCAATCTTTTCCTTGTGAAAATCGATCAGTTCCGGGGTCAGGGGGATGTTACCCACATGGAAGAGGCGGATGGCCCCCTCATTGTCCCGGGCCGGCAGCATCTTGCCGGCATTGTAGCGGCTGGGGGCAAAGGGGATGTCCAGGACCCCGGAGCGGATGGCCTGGATGGTCCCCTGGGCGATGTCTCCCTTGCCCAGTTCAAAGCAGCGGTCCAGGACAGCACGGGTCTCGGCGGCGATGATGACCTTCTCATCCTTTAGGCTGTAAGTATTGAGACTTTGTTCCCCCAGCATGTTGATCATCTGGCGGGTGCAGAGCATGCCGTCGGCATTGGCCTCCTTGGTGGGGACTCCCACCGCCTCATGGGGGGTCTTGACGATGACCTTGGTGGCGTGGGCCAGGGCGGCGACAGCGCTGCCCCAGGAGATGACCGCATAGGCCTGGGATTCCTCCTGGGGGAAGCCTCCCATCCACTGGTGGAGGACCGTGGTCACCTTGACATCCCCGTAGCCATACTTTCTCAGGTACTCCTCGGTCAGGCTCTGGAGGACCTGGAGGGCGGCCACATCCTGGACCAGGTTGCCGCACTGGCCATAACCCACCGTGATATTCTTGACCCCCTGTTCAGCTGCCAGGAGGCTTTCGATAATGGCCACGGTATGGGAGATGAAGGGGGGCACCAGGGTCCCGGTCAGGGGGCCATAGGGTTCCCGGTTGATAGGACAGCCGGCCTCCTCATAAAGACCGGTCAGCCGGTCCACATACTGCCAGTCCCGGATGGTGGTCTCCAGGGGGACATTCTTGGCATAGGGGATATTGTAGGAGATCCCCCCACCCTCATAGGAGGTATAGCCGCCGGCATAGGCGATCTCGGTCAAAAGGCGGGCGTCGGGTGTCCCGTGCCGGATCTGCAAGGGGGTGTCCAGGGCCTCGACCAGCTGCCGGCAGCCGCTGACCCCGTGGTTGACGGCCGGAAAGCCATTCAACATAGCCTTCTGGGTCCGGGCAGACTCGGTGATACCCACCTCGGCCTCCTGATAGCGGTTCTGCCGGGTGTAGGAGTCAATGGTGGTGGGCAGAAGGTCGGCCTCCCCCACATCCTGCAGATAGGTCAGGAGCTTGATCATGTCGGGGATCAGGGGCACCCCGGCCCGGGGCTGGATCAGGGTCCGGCTCTGCTCATGGGCCTTGTCCAGCTTGCGGCTGAAGATCTTGTGGGCCGGCAGCTTCTGATGAAAGGCGAAGGCCTCCTCCAGGTTGACATCCTTGCCGGTGGGCCATTGGGTCAGCACTTCCGAGCGGACCGCCTCCAGCTCATCCAGGGTCCATTTTTTATTTCTCAGTTGATCCATGTCTCTTTCCTCATCCAAAGTCTTTTTATCTTTGCCAGGACACCTGTCCTGCTTTTACCAATTCTTTTTTCATGATCCTGAGGGCTGCCTCCGGATAGCGGTCGGCCAGGACACCCATGGCCGCCAGGATATAGGACCTGTCCACCAGGACCTGGACGGCCTCCGGCCGCAAGGACAGGGGATGGGCCCGGCTGTAGAGGGCCCGGCGGGCCATGGCCAGGGGTTGATTTCCATGGGCCAGGCAGCCTCCGGTCAGGATCAGGGTTCCCAGCCCTCTCAGGTCCTTGCCTGTTTGCAGGTAGGTCAGGCCTGTGGGGGTGTAGACCTCTTCCAGCTGGCCGGCATGACGGCGGCTGGCCATATCCACGGCCCCGGCTGCCAGGGCCTGGTCCAGTCTCAGGAGCTGGTCCTGGTCACCCAGGGGCAGTCTTGACCGGTCGGCTTCCAGTTCCTCCAGGAGCAGGGTCAATTCCCCGGGGCTCATGCCCGCCTCCCGGGCAAGGGTCTCCAGGCCCTGGTCCTGGACGATGCCCTCCAGGCTGTAGCGGACCCCGATGTCCCCTTCGACCGTCCGCTTGGCATAGGGTTCCTCAAAACCCTTATGAATGACATTGATGTTTTGGGGCTCCCCCTTGGCCATGGAATAGACATCTGTCGTGGCCCCGCCCACATCAATGGCCAGGAGGTCGCCTATGCCCGCCTCTTCCCCGGTCCCCAGGGCCAGGAGCTCCATGGCGGAAAGGAGGGCCGAAGGGGTAGGCATGAGGATGCCCGACAGGAGTTCCCGGGCCTTGGAGAGGCCACGGGCCTTGACGATGCGGGAGAGGAAGAGGGCCCGGATCTCCCTTTGGACATCCAGGATATTGAGCTGGCCAAAACGGGGCATGACATTGGGGCAGACCGTCAGGGGAAAATCGGCCAGAAGTTCCCTGCAGTCGTCCAGGGCATTGCGGTTGCCGGCATAGATGACCGGAAAGCGGACAGGGAGGCCGGCCAGGCCGGCCGCATTGGCCGTGATGACCTCCCGGTTACCCCCGTCAGTCCCCCCGGTCAAAAGGAAAATATCGGGAGGCGACTGGCTGATGAAGTCCAGGTCCTCCCGGCTGAGTCCATAGCTGAAAAGGCGGACAATCTTGGCCCCGGCTCCCAGGGCCGCCATCCGGGCGGCCTCGGCTGTCAATTCCGGCACCAGGCCTGAGACCATCATGGCCAGGCCGCCTGCCGCCGAGGATGAGGCCAGCCTGGCCCGGTAGTCCAGGCGGCCAAGGGAGGCCTCCAGCCTTTCCAAGGCCAGATCCAGCCCCTCCTTGATATCGCTGGCAGCCGTCGTGAAGGCCTGGGACCTGCCCAGGATGCGCTCCTCATCCAGGTCCAGGGCCGTCAGCTTGGTATAGGTGCTGCCAAAATCGATCAGGAGCAGGGGGTCCATGTCAGGAGACTCCCAGATCCTGGTCCAGCCATTGGATGGCCTCTTCGGGGCTGGTCCCCGGCGGGAAGGCCCGGTCAAAGCCCATGTCGCGGAAGCGTTTTTCCACGTCATCAAAGTCCTGCTTGCCTACCACGATGTTGCCCCCCACATAGAGGAGGATCCCGGCCAGGCCGGCCTCGTCCAACTTGTCCCGAAGGCCCCGGCAGTCCAGTTCCCCATGGCCATAAAGTGAAGACACAATGATGGCATCCGCCCCTGTTTCCAGGGCGGCCCCGATGAATTCCTCCTGGGAGACCATGACCCCCAGATTGGTCACATCGTAACCGGCCTCCCTGAAGGCGAACTCCAGAATCCGGATGCCCACCGCGTGTACATCCGCACCGATCACCCCGATCACCAGTGTCTTGCCCTTGCCTGCTTGCATAAATTACCTCCCTGGCGCTCTCAGCCCTTGGCCTTATGAGCCGCGCAATTCACGATATCGTTTTGAGATGGCCTCCTCCAGATAGAGGAAGGACCCCTGGTCACATGTAAAAGCGGTCCGGATAAAGACCTTGCCCCCGGCCTCGGCTGACCTTAAAAGGGCCAGCTCAGCGGCTTCCACCAGATTGGCATAATTGGGTGACAGGAGCAGATAATCCTGGTCCTCCAGGAAGGCGGCCGTTCTGTCCAGATCCCCCAGGCTGGCCTCCTGGACAGGCCCCTGGGGCAAAAGCCCCCGACAGGTCTCCCGGATGACCTGGCCAAAGGCCGGACTGACGGTCAGGATACCCACCCGGCTTTGCTCGGGGATCCGCCTGCAGTCAGCCAGGGTCTCCGGGCTGACGGTCAGGGCCAGGGGCATGACCGGCAGATGGTCAGGCGCCAGGGCCTTGAGCTCAGCTGCCAGAAGGAGGGGGGCGGCGATCAGGTCAAAGTCTGCCGCCAGCCTTTCCGGCCGGGAGATGACATCCTGGAAGGAAAGCCGGTAGGCAGAGCTGGCCCCCAACCGGTCCAGGCAGCTGCCGATGACAGCCCTTTCCTCGGGTGTATCGGCCACCACGGCCAGGCGGATAGGCCGGGTGGCATCTTCTTTTTGTCTCAGGCGAAGGTCAATGAAGATCTGGGCCTCCCGGCTGGAAAAACCCAGCTCGGCCATCCTGTCCAGCATGGCGTCAATGGCGGCCAGGGCCTTGTCCTTGCGGCCCTCCAGGTCCTGGGCACTTTGAGGGAAGGCGATGAAGGAACCCTGGCCTCTTTTCAGCTCGATCAGGCCCTCCTGCTCCAGGAGGCCGTAGACATGGCGGACCGTGCCTAAAGAGACGGCCCTGTCCTGGGCAAAGCGGCGCATGGAGGGCAGGCGGCTGCCCGCCTCCAATTGGCCTCCGGCGATCTTGTCCCGGATTTCCGAGAAGATCTGCAGGTAGACCGGCTCAGCCCTGTCCCGGGGAGGGGTCATTTGTCAATACCCTGCTGGCAGCGCCATTGGCGGGGGCCCTCAAAATAAAGATTATTGCCCTGGCTGTCGATGATAACGGTCAGGGGCATATCCTTGACCACCAGCCTGCGCAGGGCCTCGGTCCCCAGATCCTCCCAGGCAATGACCTGGGCCTCCAGGATGCATTTGGATAAAAGAGCCCCGGCTCCCCCTGTGGCCGCAAAGTAGACGGCGCCTGCCTTTTTCATGGCCTCTACCACGGCACTGTCCCGGTGGCCCTTGCCGATCATACCCCGTAGGCCCCGGGCCAAGAGGGCGGGTGTATAGGGATCCATACGGGAGGAAGTGGTGGGCCCAGCTGAGCCGATGGGCCGCCCCCCCGAGGCGGGCGAGGGTCCCACATAGTAGATGACGGCATTGTCCAGGGGGAAGGGCGGGTCCTCTCCCCGCTCCAGAAGTTCCAGGAGCCGCTTATGGCCGGCATCCCTCAGGGTATAGACCGTGCCCGACAAAAGGACCCGGTCACCGCTTTTCAGGCTTCGGGCCCGGGCCTCATCAAAGGGGGCCTGAAGGTCAATAAAGTTGGCCATCACAAGACCTCCTTAAAGTGGCGGGCCACATGGCAGTTGATATTACAGGCCACGGGCAGGCCGGCGATATGGGTGGGCAGGGCCTCGATAGCCACCGCCAGGGCCGTGGTCCGTCCCCCCATGCCCTGGGGCCCCAGACCAAGCTGGTTGACCTCTTCCAGGATCTCCGCTTCCAGTCGGGCATAAAAGGGATCCGGATGGGGCTCCCCCAGCTCCCTGGCCAGGGCCCGCTTGGCGGCCAGGGCCACCTGGTCAAAGGTTCCCCCGATCCCGATCCCCAGGACCAGGGGGGGACAGGCATTGGGGCCGGCCTTGGCGGCCGTGTCCAGGACAAATCGCTTGACCCCCTCCAGACCGTCGGCCGGCCGCAGCATGGCCAGGCGGCTCATGTTTTCACTGCCAAAGCCCTTGGTCAGGAAGGTCAGGGTCACCTTGTCCCCCTCCACCAGACGGGTGGTGACCAGGGCCGGGGTATTGTCACCGGTATTGACCCGGCGGAGGGGATCCCCCACCACCGACATCCGCAGGGCCGCCTCCCGGTAGCCCCGACGCACCCCCTCATTGATGGCTTCATAGGGATCCCCCAGGAAGTGGACATCCCGGCCCACATCCAAAAAAACGACGACCATGCCGGTATCCTGACAGATAGGGATACTCTCTTTGGCCGCCAGATCATAATTTTCCAAAAGTTCTTTGAGAACCGACCGGGCATTTTGACCGTCTTCCCTGTCCAAAGCCCCCTCCATGGCCGACCAGACATCAGTCGGCATAATGCAGGCAAGGGGGCCGCACATCCGGGCCACGGCCTCTTCGATAAGGGCCACATCAAATGATCGAATGGTCATCAGGGACCTCCTCTCAACTGTGTATACACAATAGCCTATCTTGTGCTGACATACAACCAAAATGCCTGATAAAGACCTGGGACAAAAATTGGTCAGGCCTAACAAATTCCGGCCCGATAGCGTATGATGGTAGCAGTATAAGTCTCAGTCCCCTGCCGGATCCAGGCTGAACCGGGCAGTGTGAATGAGAAGCAAAAGGGGCGGTTGGCCGGGCCTGACCGGACCACCGTGACAGCCGGAAGGCCTATGGAGGTGTGCATGTACCTTGAAGCGATTGTCGGAGGCAAGGGGTCGGGAAAGACGCCGATTATGCTCGATCAAATGGAGCGGGAAGCGGCGGACAAGAACGCAAATATCGTTTTCATCGAATACGGACAGGGTGTGGAACATCTGGTGCCCCACTCGGTCAGGCGTATCGATATCAAAGAATACCCTGTGCGCGGCTACGGCCAGCTGATCGCTTTTTTGGCGGGGATGAACGCCAAGGACTATGACATCTCCCATATCTATATCGACTGTGTTTTCCAAATCGCCGGAGCCGGCACGGCTTCTGAACTGATCGCCTTTATCAAGAATCTGGAGACCCTGGCCAGGCAGGTTGACTGCAAGATCACCGTGGCCCTCAGCTATGATCCCGACCAGATTCCCCAGGAGATCAAACCCTACGCCCGTTACGCCCGATGAGCCCTTAGCGTCTGCTTTGGCGGCCCAAAGGCCTTCTTTAGTAACTTAAGTGCCCAAGCGCCGCCATTGACTTGATAGACTGTTCGCAAAGCATCGGCCTCCTGCCGGTAAGCTAGAAAGAGGTGACAGCCTATGTTAAAAGAGTTTAAGGAATTCATCGCCAAGGGCAGCGTCATGGATGCCGCCATCGGTTTTGTCCTGGGCCTGTCTTTCAAGGCCATTGTCGACAGTGCCGTCAATGATATTCTCATGCCAATCGTCGGCTACCTGACAGCCGGTATTGACTTTAGCAATCTGAAAATAGTCCTCAAGGAGGCCAGCGAGGCCGCCGAGGAAGTGGCCATCACCTATGGCCAGTTGATCCAGAGCCTCATCAGCTTCCTGATCGTAGCCTTCTTCCTTTTCCTGGTCGTCAAAGGCGTCAATAAGATGCGCCGCAAGAAAGAAGCCCAAGAAGCTGAGGAAGAAGCCCCTGCAGAAGAAAGTGAAATCGATCTTCTCAAGGACATCCGCCGTCTTCTGGACCAGGAAGACAAGTAGAGTGTGACCGCCGTAGAGGTGCCTTGGCTCAAGGCCCCGACACGGTCGCTATAGTTGGACCTGAACCCCGTGCCTGTGGCCTGACCTGCCTGGACCAAGCCGGCCATCCATAGGCCCGGATAAGGAAGACGTTTAAGAGACCTTAGAGGAGGAAAAAAAATGTATTGTAAAAATTGCGGAGCACTCAATGCGGAGGGAGCAACCTTTTGCACCAGCTGTGGCACGCCCTTGACCAGTGACGCGCCGGAGCAGCCGGTTCAGGCTCAGGCTCCACCCCCGCCCCCACCGGCACCAGTCCAATATGCGGCGCCGCCTGAATACCCTCAGGCAGCACCCCCACCGGGCTACCCGCCCCAGGCTTACCCGCCCCAGCAGCCGGGCTATCCCTATCCACCCCAGGCCCCTGCCCCTAAAAAGAAGAAGACCGGCCTGATCATCGGCCTTTCCGTGGCAGCGGTTGCCATCCTGGTCGTCGTCCTCATCCTGGTTCTTGGAGGAGGCGGTGGCGGAGGCAAGTCCGGCATCGGCGGCAAATGGGTGGTGGTCGATACCGAAGGCTGGAGCGACTACGAAGAAGGCATCATCTTCAACTTCAAGAGCAACGGGACCCTGACCTATGAGGCCCCCAAGGGGACGCCGGATGAGCTCAAGGGTCTTTACGAGATGATGAACCTGCTCAAGACCAAGTACAAGACCAGCGGCGACAGGCTGACCTTGACCATAGAGTTCTTTGGGGAGAAAGATGAGACGGAGATGCGCTTCACTGTCGAAGGTGACACCCTGACCCTCTATGACGGGTCAAATGCCACCATCTTGAAACGAAGTAAATAAAGCCTGATAAAAAAGCAGGGATCCCAGAGGCCTAGGCCGGTGGGATCTCTGCCGTCATCATGACAAACTGGACACTGAGGACCTCAGTGTTTTTTTCTGAAACAAAAGAGATGGCCTGG
The DNA here is from genome assembly GCA_964553675.1 of uncultured Mageeibacillus sp. Classification (GTDB taxonomy): domain Bacteria; phylum Bacillota; class Clostridia; order Saccharofermentanales; family DTU023; genus UBA4923. Next base: position 12,701 of record CAZKLG010000008.1, read on the forward strand.
AAATCCTCATTGGTAAACTCACTGAGTTTCTCCTTGATCCCTTCCTCGAAGAGGCCACGCAGATCACCGGTCTCCTCCTTCATGGTGCCGGCCCCCTGGACCAGCTGGTCCAGGCCCTTGCCAAAGGCCACCATGCCTTCCCTGTAAAAGCGGTTAAGTCCCTGGTCCAGGGCCACAACCCCTCCGGTAAACTGAAGCAGGCCGTCCACCAGGCCGGGCTCTGAATCCGTTCCCTGCAGGCCCTCATCCAGTCCCCCGATCCCCTCGTCAATGAAGCGGCGGAGGCCCTGGCGAAATTCATTGTAGCCATCCTTCAAGGCGTCCAGATTCTCTCCCATGTCGCCCAGACCCGCCAGGGTGGGGCCCAGCTCGATCAGGAGTTCCAGCATCTCTTCCGCCTGGTCCAAAAGCCAGCTCAGCTCCTCGATGACCTCGGCCACGGTCATGTCAAGGTCAGGGATGGCGGCCAAAAGATCCGACAGGGCGTCCAAAAGATCCTGCATGGCCTCCAGGCGGGCGGCTATCTGGGACAGCCTGGCCAGGGTTTCATAAAGATTATCCAGACCCTGGTCCGGCTCCACCCCCAGGCCTTCCAGGAGGTCCTTCCAGCCATCCGGGCTGACCGGGACATCTTCCATGTCCGGCATTTCCTGCTCCCGCAGCCACTCGATGATTTCCTGGAGGTCGTCTCTTACCTCTTCCAATTCATCCTCGTATTCCTGGAGGAGCTCCAGGATGGCCTCCAGCTCACGGAGGAATTCCAGGGTATCCCTCAGCCTTTCAATATCCTCCTCGGTAAAGTCAGGCAGCTCAATGCCCTCCAGTTCCTCCGATGAAGGGATCATGTCAAAGATCTGGTCCAGGGCCCCGAAGATGAGTTCGGAACCCTCCTTGAGAGCCTGACCTGCTTCCACCAGTTCCGTGACCCCCTCAGCCAGCTCCTTGACGCCTCCTTCAATCTGCTTGGCCCCATCGGCCAGCTGGCCACTCCCCTCCTTGATCTCCCGGAAGGCGGACATGAGTTCCCGGTAGCCGGCCTGGAGCTCCTTGCTGCCGTCGGCCAGTTGGGCAATCCCCGATGACAGTTCATCCAGGGGGGCCAGGGACTCCTCCAATTCCGTCAGGTCCAGGTCAAAGGACATGACGACACCGGCCAGGGTCAGGGGACCCATGGCAAAGTCTTCCACATCCATGACCAGCTTGATGGCGGTCTCCTGGCCGGGCAGGACCACATAGTTCAATTGGTGTTCGGTGCCTGCCAGGGCCAGGACAAAGCCCGGGCTGGCCGCCCGGAGGATGATCCGGTCGGGATCCAGGGGGATGGCGATCTGCATGGCGTAATGGTCAAAGAAAAAGGAGTCCAGGTCCTGGTTCCGGCTGACCTCCAGGGTCATCTCCAGCCTGCCGGATGCCCCCGACAGGTCCTGGGGACTGACGGCCTCACCGTCCAGCCGGTAATCAAGGCCCATGATCCAGGGCAGCTCCTGTGACATGAGGTTTCCCTGGTAATAATAAGGGCCCTGGATGCCATCCAGGTAGACCTGGTCCCCATCCAGGACAGGGGCCTGGTCACCGGTCAGCTGGATGACAGAGGAATAGTCACCATAGTCGATCAGGTCGGTCATGTCATCGGCCTGGAAGTGGTTGACCACATAGATCTGCTCCACGGCTCCTGAGGCGTCCAGCTTGCCGTAGATGACCTCGTGCTTGGCCTTGTCGCTGCCGGGCAGGATCAGGGGGTCCTTGGCATCCTCGGCCTGGGCCAGACTGGGGATGAGGACCAGGAAGAAGAGGATGGCCAGGAGGCCGGTCAGGGCCTTGGCCAGGGGTTTCCAGTTGATTTGTCTTAGTCTGTTCAAGATAGCCTCCCTAAGCTGCTATATCTTCATGGGTGGATAGGGTGTCAAGGGGGTCAGCCGTTTTCTCAGGCCGGCCATAGGAATGTCGGTCGGGCAGGAATTTGGCCTTCCAGGTGGTCTTTTCTATGAAGCGGTCAAAGAGCCGCAGGAGATTGGGCAGGAGGAAGAGGACCGAAGCCAGGGAGGTCAGGGCCCCCCGGCCCAGGACCGATCCCAGCTCGGAGACCACGGAAATGCTGGAGACGGCATAGAGGGTGAAGCCTGCCGCTGCCAGGATCAGGGCCGGCGGGATAATGGAACCGGCCACGGACTGGACCGTCCGCTTGGCCGCCTCCTTGCGATTATGGTGGATGCGGTGGTCCAGATAGTGCTGGGCCATGAGGATGCCATAGTCCACCGTAGCCCCCAATTGTACGGTTGAGATAACCAGATAGCCGATGAAGTTGAGGGGGGTACCGGTCAGATAGGGTATGGCCAGGTTGATCCAGACCGAGAGTTCGATGGTCAGGACCAAAAGGAGGGGGAGGGCGATGGACCGAAAGGCGATCATGATGACCAGGCCGATGGCCAGGATGGCCAGGCCGTTGACGATGATCATGTCCTGGTTGATGGTGGTTTTCATGTCCAAAAGGACAAAGTTGGCCCCGGCCAGATGGGCGCCCCCCTCCGGATAGGCCTGGTCCACCATCTCCCGGATGGTCTCTGCCAGGGCATAGGTCTCGGGGCTTTCCACCGGGGATTCGGCGATCAGGATCAGGCGGCTGTAGTCTTCAGATACCAGCTGGGAGATGATCCGTTCGGGCAGGATATCCGGGGGGATACTGGTCCCCACCTGGTTGACATAGCCCACCACCGACCGCATCTCGGGCAGGGCCATGAGATCCTGGGCCAATTTCTCCTCGACCGCCCACTGGCCTCTGGGGGCCAGGAGGACCATCTGCATATTTTCCCCGAAACGCTGGTCCAGCATCTCCACATCCCTGGCCTCGCGGGAACCCTTGGGAAAGGTGTTGGATCCATAAAGGAAATGGTTGGACTTCTGGGCCAGGTAGGCAGGGACCAGGATCAGGGCCGAGGCTATCATGACCGGGATCCCGATGCGGATGATGAGGCGGCTGAATTTCTTGAAAGTAGGTAGAAGGGACTTGTGGGTAGTCCGGTCAATGAGCTTGTAGGTATACATGGCCAGGACCGGCAAGAGGAGGAAAACGCTGACAAGGCTGAATACGATGCCCTTGGCCAGGACAATACCCAGATCAGGGCCAATCTGGAAGCGCATGAAGACCAGGGTCAAAAAGCCGAAGAAGGTGGTCAGGGCCGAAGAGGATACGGGGGAAAAGCTCTTGACGATGGCCAGCTTCATGGCCTCTTCAATGGAATAGCCCTCCTCCCGGAAGTCGCTGAAACGGTGGAGGAGGAAGATGGCGTAGTCCATGGAGACGGCCAGCTGGAGGACGGCCCCCACCGCCTGGGTGATAAAGGAGACATCCTTGAAGATGACATTGGTCCCCATGTTGAGGAGGACGCCGACAAAGATGACGATCATGAAGAGGACGGGTTCGAACCAGGACTTGGTGGCGATGAGGAGGACGACAAAGGCCAGGGGGACGGCCACGATCACGATCTGGGTGATCTCCACCGTCACCCCCTTTTGCATATTGGCCGTCTCCACCACGCCCCCCCTGACCGCACCATCGGGCCCGGCCAGGTCCTGGAGCTCGTTCAAGACGTCCATGGCCTTGACGTCGGAATCCAGGGTCACATGGAAAAGGGCCATGTCCTCCTTGTAAAAACCCTGGACCAGCTGCTGATCCAAAAGGTCCAGGGGGATGGCCAGGTCGGCCTGGTCATCCAGCCAGAGGGCCTCCTTGACATAGGGGAGGGCCAGGATGGCTTCCTTTTTCTCCAGGGCCTGGGAGATGGACTCCACCGGGACCCCGATCTCGGCATTGGGGATGTCCTGTTCATAGGCCTCCATCATGCTGTTGATGGCAATGGTGGAAGGGGCACTCTTGGGCAAATAGGAGGAGAGATCAAAGTTGGTCTTGACCCGGGTGGCCAGGAAGGCATTGACAAGGGTGAGCAGGACAAAAAGGGCCAGAATCAAGCCCTTATGCCTAATAATCATGTCTGCCAGTTTTTTCACTCAAGCGCTCCTGCCTGCCGGATAATCCATATACTGCAGTATAAAAACGACTGATATGAGACTGCAAGTAACGCACTTTCAACAATTGTCTATTAGGCGACAGATGTCGCCTAACTGTTGCGATTGTGTTAGAATTGTCACAGGAAAACACAAAATTTCAGATGGATTTTCTGGAAGAAAGAGGTGAATCAGGATGACCGCCCCCCAGCATGGACGCAAGACAGACCGACGGAGCCGACGGACGGCCATGGCCCTCCAGCAGGGTCTGGTTGAACTTCTTTTGGAAAAACCCCTGCGGGAGATCACCATTTCCGAGGTCACCGATGCGGCCGACGTCAGCCGGACCACCTTCTACCTCCACTACAAGAACATCAACGAACTCTTTGTCTCCATGGAGGATGCCATCTACCGGCAATTCGAACAGATCATCCACCTGAGCATGGCCGATGAGCACAGCCTCCTCCATGTCGAATTCGATGAAAACGGCCGGGCCGCCATGCCTGCCCTGGAAGAGGTCTTCCGCTTCATCTACGACAACCGGGACCTGAGCCTGGTCCTGCTCAGCAATCCCGACTCCACCTTCCTGGACAAGATCTGGTCTGAGGGCCACGATGTCCTGATCCAGCGCATGGCCTCCCTGCAGCCGGAAATGAGTGTCCGCCTGATCGAGTACTATTACATCTTTGTCATCTCGGGGATCCGGGGCCTGATCGAACACTGGATCAGCTCGGATATGAAGGAGCCCATCGCCCAGGTGGTGGAGCTGGCCACCTCCTTTGTCCTTCGCAATATCGGTTTTTTGATCCAGGATGACAATGACATCAGCCAGCTGGGCCAATAAGCCCTTTATGAAAAAGGAGCAGCCAATCATGACTCAATTTGACCTGACCACCATCAAAGCCGACCTGGAAAAAGCCCTGGAGGCATTGATCCGGGAGGCCCGTTACAGCCGACCGGGCGACCTCTTCATCCTGGGCTGCAGCTCCAGTGAAATTGTGGGACTCGAGATCGGCAAGGGCTCCAGCCAGGAGGCTGGCCAGGCCGTGATCCAGACCCTCCTCCCCCTCCTGGCCCGCCATGGTTTCCACCTGGCTGTCCAGGGCTGTGAACATATCAACCGCTCCCTGGTCCTGGAGCGGGAGATCATGCTGAGGGATGGCCTGGAGGAGGTCAATGTCCTCCCCGCCCTCCACGCCGGGGGTGCGGCGGCTGTGGCCGCCTACCAACTCATGGAGGATCCGGTCATGGTGGAGTTTGCCCAGGGCAGCCTGGGCATGGACATCGGGGACACGGAGATCGGCATGCATATCCGCTTCGTCCAAAGGCCGGTCCGCTTGGAAGTCACCCATATCGGCCAGGCCCGCCTGACCTCCCTCATGTACCGGCCCAAGCTGATCGGTGGCGAAAGGGCCCTCCACCAAAAATAAAAGTCGCCCCCCTGGCCAATCAAGGAGGCGACTTGCTGGAGCCTGCGGACAGATTTGAACTCCCGACCTGCCGCTTACAAGGCGGCTGCTCTACCAGCTGAGCTACGCAGGCGCAAAATCGATCATAACGGATGGGGCTTTTTCTGTCAAACCCCCTCCCCTTCAAAGCCAGCCGGCAAAATTCATCCTTTTCGGATAGAATAAATTATATTCTTCAATATTGGAGCAGTCATGGGACTATTTAACGAAAAACTGAAAGAAGTGGGGGCTTCGGTTCTGCCCGTCACCCTCTTCGTCATCATCCTGCATTTCACCGTCACACCCTTGGCAGGTCTGGAGTTGGGCCAGTTCATCCTGGGCGCCATCCTGGTCCTGATCGGTCTGGCGGTTTTCCTTGTGGGGGTGGATCTGGGGGCAACGCCCATAGGCAAACACAGCGGCGGCTTTTTGGTCAAAACCGGCAAGCTGCCCCTCCTCCTGGCCGGCGGCCTGGTTCTGGGCTTTTTGATCTCCATCGCCGAGCCCGACCTGCAGATCCTGGCCAGCCAGGTCCAGGAACTGACCTCCCAGGCCATCACCAAGTGGCAGATGGTCATCGTGGTCTCGGTCGGGGTGGGCCTTCTGGTCATGGTGGGCTTTTGGCGGATCATCCGCCAGGTCCGCTACCGGACGGTCATCTGGTTCACCTATGGGGCCATCCTTATCCTGGCCATCCTGTCCAAAACCATCTTCCACGATTTTGCCTTTGACGCCTCAGGGGCCACGACAGGGGCCATCACCACCCCCTTCATCCTGGCCCTGGCCGCAGGGGTGGCCCAGGTAACCGCCTCCCGCCAGGAGGACGCCCGGGATCAATTTGGCATTGTGGGCCTGGCCTCAGCAGGTGCCATCCTGGCCGTCCTGGCCCAGGGGGCCATCCAGAAATCTTTCAATGCCACGGCCCCGCCCCAGTCAGGCTGGCAGTCGTCTGCCACTTTCCTGGAACCCTTCAAAAATGCCTCCTGGCTGGCCCTTCGGGACTCAGTCCTCAGCATGGCCCCCCTGGTCATCATCTTCTTCCTTTTGCATGTGACCGTCCTGGCCCTGCGCCGGCGGGAAAAAACCCGGATCTACATCGGCATGTTCTTTTGTTATCTGGGCCTGGTCCTTTTCACCATCGGTGTCATGGGGGGCTTCATGGCCACCGGCCATCTGATCGGGACCAACCTGGTCTCCCAGGGCAAGCCCCTGATTACGGTCATCGCCGGTTTCTTCCTGGGTATGGTGACGGTTATCGCCGAACCGGCTGTCCATGTCCTGACCGTCTCCGTGGAAGAGGAAACCGACGGCATCATCCCCCGCAAGGTGGTCCTGGCCTTCCTGTCCATCGGGGTGGCCTTCTCGGTTGCCCTGGCCGTTATCCGCATCTATACACCGGGACTGGAGCTTTGGCATATCCTCCTGCCCGGTTACACCCTGATCATGATCATGAGTATCTTTACCCCCGATCTTTTCCTGGGGATTGCCTTTGACGCAGGCGGGGTGGCCTCCGGCCCCATGACGGCCACCTTTATCCTGGCCTTCACCCAGGGCATTGCCGCCGGCAACCCTGAGGCAGATCTCCTGCTGGACGGTTTCGGAGTGGTGGCCCTGGTGGCCATGGCCCCCCTGATCACACTCCAGATCCTGGGCCTGATCTCTGTCATCCGAGGCAGGCAGCAGACCCAATTGGCAGACCAGGACCAGGCGGCCGTGGTCGAAGTTATCTCAAGCGCTCAAGAGGAGGACGATTATGTCGAATCATAATATTTTCAAGGGTGAAGACCCTTCATTAGGCGAAGAAACTGAGAGTATCAGTCTTTTGACCGTCATATCCAGCCCCGGCAAGGCCAACAGCATGGCCAGCTTCCTCCTGGAGCAGGGCGCCCTGACCGCCCATCATTTCTATGCCCATGGGACCGTCCCCGGCCATCTGCTTTCCCTGCTGGGCCTGGCAGGCGTCAGGCGGGAGCTGGTCTCCCTGGCCCTGCCCCAGTCCAAGGGCCATGCCCTCATGGATGCCCTCTGCCAGCAGTTCAAGATCGGCTCGGACAGCAATGGCATCGCCTTCCTGCAAAATCTGGAGGGCAGCCCCCAATCGGCCTTTACCATGATCGCGGCCGTGGTCAATGAAGGTGAGGGGGAGGACCTGGTTGACAGCGCCCGCCGTTCCCAGCCTGTGGGTGCCACTATCCTCAAGGCCCTGGGGACCGCCGACCACAGCCACAAGAGCTTCGACTTTGAAATCATCCCTCAAAAAGAACTGGTCCTGATCATCAGCCGGAGCTGCCACGCAGCCAGGCTCAGCCAGGCCATCTATGAGGCCATGCGGACCGACCAGCCGGGCCGGGGCATCCTCTTCTCCTATTCCCTGGAAAGGGTGGAAGGCATCCTGGATATGGCCAGCCCCTGTGAAGAGGCCTCTGAAAGCCAGACCCCGCCAAGTGAGGACCCTGTCCCCGCCGACCAGGACCTGGTCGCCCTGGTGGCCGCCGTCGACCGGGGTCACACAGCTGAAATTGTCGAGTCCATGGAAAGAGCGGGAGGCAGCGGGGCCACCATCCTCCACTGCCGTAAAACCGATGCGGATACCAAGGGTTGGTACAGCCGCCTGGGCGACCTGGAAAAGGAAATTGTCCTCATCCTGGCCCCCAGAAAGATCGCCCGCAGGATCAAGGAAGACCTGATTGCCAACTTCCACGGGGAGAACAGGCGACCCATCGTCCTGGCCAAACTGGCCGTCAATGAATTCAGAAAACTAACTGACTGATGCCCTTAAGGTCGGCCCCTCAGGGGGCCGGCCGGGCAGTGACATAATACTGGAGAACGGCATTGGCCATGGCCTTGCCGATGGTTTCCCGGCCCTTTTCCGAGGTCAGGATTCGACGATCCCCTTCATTTGACAGATAACCGGGTACAAAAGAGGCCGAGACATAGTTGGTCAATCTGAGGACTGCCATATCCCTTTCCTGGCCCTCTTCCTGCCCGTCTTCAGCTGCCAGCCAGGGTTCCATCCTGGCCAGGGCTGATTTCAGGAGGCCTGCCAGCCGGGCCCGGCCCTGGCTGTCGATCAGGCTGTAGTTGGGCGACAGGGACTGGGCGTCCTGGCCTGCCGCATAGCCATTGTTGACCATGGCCACAAAATCAGCCGACATGAAATAGGCCTGGCAACCCCGGGTCATGGTGTTGTCGGGGTCATTGCCCAGGGCCAGATTGATAAAGAGAGTGTCGGTGAACTGGGATTCGATGTCATAAAGGATCCTGAGCTGGGGCGGGGTTCCGATGGAGCCAAAAAGCCCCCGGCCGCCCGAGGAAGGGCTGTTCTGGTTGATGCGGATGATGTCGCCCATGAGCAGCCTGAGATTGTCGACCAGATCGGTCTGGTAGCCATTGACCAGGGCTGCCTCCCCATAGCGGATCAGGGCCAGGTCAGCCGCCTTGGCCACTGTCCTGAAAAGGGAAAACTCCTCGTCAGTGGTCCGGGTCATGACCACCGTGGCCCCCATCTGGGCCAGGGCCTTTTCTGCTTCCTCAGCGATCTGGAGGAGGAGGGTTTTTTCCATGACAGCCTCGGGGCCTGAACCCCAGACAGCCCCTGTATCCGCCCCGCCCCGGGAGGCGTCCAGGATGACCGTGATCCCCTGGAGGGGGAGGCTGGTGGCCGCCTGGCCATGATAGCGGGTCAGGTCGGGATCATGGAGGAGGGGGATAGCCATTTCTTGGGGCCAAAGGCGGAGGGATTCCCCCCCGGGCGCCAGGGCCTGGGGATCGTTATCGCCTATGGGCAGGTCCAGGAGATCCATGGGTTCATCGATGGGATCTGTGGGATCGGATGGGTCGGGATTGGAAGGATTGCTGCCGGGATCCTCTGTGGGGTCCGGCTCTGAGGGCTGGTTGGGCGGCGGGGTCATCAGCTCCCCTTCCAGTTGGAAGCGCTTGGCCCCCCGGATGGGTTTTTGGGTAATGCCAAAGGCAGACAGCAGAAGTAAAAGGCTGCTTGCCAGCACCATGACAAAGACAAAAGTAGATCCCTTGCGTCTTGGCACGGACCCTCTACCCCTCTCCCCGGCTCAGCCGGTCAATAAGGGCCACCAGCTCATGGGCATAGGCCTGGATCTCCTCCTGGTCCTGGCCCTCGATCATGACCCGGATCAGGGGCTCGGTCCCTGATTTGCGGATAAGGACCCGGCCCCGGCTGCCCAGTCTGGCCTCAACTTGGGCCACCGCCTCTTGCAGGATTGGGCTGACCATGATGGCATTTTTCAGGTCCTCTGTCACCCGGACATTTTCCAGGACCTGGGGGAAGAGCTGGATGACCTGGCGGGCCTGGCTGAGGGGCAGGGCCTCCTCCTGGTTCTTCAGGGCCCGAAGGAAGCGAAGGGCTGTCAACTGGCCGTCCCCTGTGGTGGAATCGTCCAGGAGGATGATGTGGCCGCTCTGTTCGCCGCCCAGGGAGAGATTGGCCTCCCGCATATGCTCCAGGACATAGCGGTCACCCACCGGCGTCCGGACCAGTTTAAAACCGTCCCGTTCAGCCATGGCTTCCAGGCCGAAGTTGCTCATGACCGTGGCCACAATGGTCTTTTGGGCCAAAAGGCCCCGGCGGTCCAGGTCATGGGCCAGGATGGCCATCATGACGTCGCCGTCCACGATTTCTCCCTGGTCATCGACCGCGATCAGGCGGTCGGCGTCCCCGTCAAAGGCCAGGCCCAGGTCGGCCCCCTCCTCCCGGACATGGGCGGCCAGTTTATGGGCATAGGTAGAGCCGCATTCATGGTTGATATTAATACCGTCAGGTTGGACACCCAGGGCAGTGACCCGGGCTCCCAGACTCTGGAAAAGGGCCGGTGCCGTCCGGTAGCTGGCCCCATGGGCACAGTCGATGACCAGGCGCATACCGGTCAGATCGACATCAGCAATGGCCTGAAGATGGGCCAGATAATCATGGGCCCCCTGGTCGTAGCGGGTCAGCCTGCCAACCTCCTGGCCCTGGGGCCGGGCAGTCAGATCCCCCTCCTTGCGGATCAGGGCTTCGATGGCATCCTCGGTGGCATCGGGCAGCTTGAAGCCCCCGGCCGAGAAAAACTTGATGCCATTGAATTCAAAGGAATTATGGGAGGCGGAGATCATGGCGCCGGCATCGGCGCCCAGCTTGCGGGTCAGCCAGGCCACACCGGGTGTGGCAATGACATCCACATAGATGACATCGGCACCGGCCGAGGTAATCCCGGCCATGAGGGCCGCACCCAGCATGCCGCAGGAAAGACGGGTGTCGGCGCCCACGATAAAGGTGGGTTTGTGGTGGGTCTCCTCGGTCAGGACCAGGGCTCCGGCCCAGCCCAGCTTGAAAGCCAAATCCGGGGTCAGGTCCAGGTTGGCGATCCCCCTTACCCCATCCGTTCCAAATAATCTCGTCACATCAATGCCTCGCTTCAATTTTTCCAAAAAAAAGTAGGGCCTGGTCGAATCCGGCAGCCGGACTGCCAGTCCCTTCCTTGCCCGATTATTCTATTACAAATACGTTGACTGTCACGGTAGCCGGAATCAAAAGCTCCGTTTTGGTATAGAGCAGGGTCTGGGTATCCACCTTGACCGGTAACTGGATGGGACCCGCCCGGCTGACCTGGCTGACATCAATGTAGGCTGACAGCTTGCCCGGGCTGATATCGTTGAGGACCTGCTGGCGGCCGCGGAGGGTGATCTGGACCGAGGATACCGGGAAGCCCTGGATACCAAAACCCTGGGCCTCGGCCTGGTCCACCCCATAGTGGGCCAGGGGGACAGAAAAGCTTCTGGTGGTCACGGGGTTGACCGTGACCTGGACAAAGAGCCACATGAAGCAGGCCAGGAAGAAGGCGACGACAGCCAGGCCCATCCTTTGCTTTTTGGAAAGCAGGGAGCCGGTCTGCCGCATCCGCTTTTCTTTTTTCTTCTTGCGGGAGGGGCCAAAAACAGCCTGGCTATCCTGGTCGGAATCCTCATCTTCCGCTTCCCTGACTTCCTCGGGCCGAAAATCGTGGCTGGTCAGGATCTCTTCTTTTTCCCAGCCGGGCGCCTCCTCCATCTTGCCCAGGGTCAGGGCCCGGCGCAGGCGATAGAACCAGGAGCGGTCCTCCTCGGCCGGCAGGGCACCCATGAGCCGGTGAAGCTGGCTGCGAAGGGCGTCGCCATCACTGAGGATATGGAGGATACCGCCCACGGCCAGACTGATGGAGCCCCGCTCTTCAGAGACGACAATGGCGATGGCATCCCCCATCTCGCTGGCCCCTACGGCCGCCCGGTGACGGAGGCCGAAGTCCCGCCGGAGATGGTAGTTGTCTGACATGGGGACATGGACCCGGGCGGCTGATATCCGGCCGTCCCGGATGAGGACTGCCCCGTCATGGAGGGGGGAGCCGGTATAGAAAATCTGGCGGAGGAGGGCCGAGGTGACATTGGCATCGATCCGGACCGCATTTTCCTGGATCAGAAGTTCACCCAGGCGGGTATCCCTTTCGATGATGATCAGGGCACCGGTCCGGGTCTCTGACATCCATTCACAGGACTTGACGATGGCCTCGATCATCTGGCGGACACCGGCACCTCCGGCCATGGAGTCACTGCTGATAAAGGCAAAGCGATTGCGGCCCACCGCCTCCAGGGTCCGCCGGAGTTCAGGCTGAAAGATGACAATAATGGCAATGGCCAGGATGGAGATGGTCCGGTTGAGCATGAAGCCGATGGTATTGAGGCCCAGGGCAGAGGCGGCCAGGGCGAAGACCACAATGAGGATGATGCCCCGAAGGAGCTGCCAGGCCCGCGAGTCCCGAAGGAGGAGAAGGATAAAGTAAAGGATCAGGGCCGTGATGGCGATATCAAAGAGGGCGACAATGATATCCAGGGGACCGCCCAAAAAGAGAAGGCCGTCCGCCAGGCTGAATCTGAGTTCATTAAAAAACTCTGCAATTTTCGAAAACAGATTTGAAGGCAAGCGCGTCCCTCCAGACTTTCAGGCAGTCAAAATCTTTTTTCCATATTAGCATATACAGGCCCTTTTCATGTCTTTTGGCGGCGGTCGTTTGACAAGGAGCGTCAGTGGCTGGTATCATTCCTCTTGTCGCCTAAGACCAGATTGCCGATTAGTGTAACGGTAGCACACCTGACTCTGACTCAGTTTGTCCGGGTTCAAATCCTGGATCGGCAGCCAAGGCCCCCAAGCAAGCGCTTGGGGGTTATTTTTTGTCCTCATTCCGGGCCAGGAAATCCTCCCGCCAAGAGGCCAAAAAGACAGGCAGGGGCAGGCGGGCCAGCTGGTCCAGATCAAAAGGCTCCCAGTCCTGGCCCTCCTGGACCATAAGGCCTCCTCCCGGCGCCAGGGTCAGCTCCCAAAAGGCCATGTCCCAGATCCGATGGGAAAAAACAGACCGCCTCTCCCCCACAAAAAGCAGATCCCCCTCCCGGCCCGGCAGGCCGCCGGCCTGGGCCAGGGCTTCCCTGATCCTGGCCTCCTGGCCCTCCCCCCATTTACCCACCAGGGGGAAAAACTCATAAAGACCGGTCAAAAGGCCGGCCGTCCTCAGGCGGCAATAGACCCTGCCTCCGTCATGGATGAGGAGGTAGGTGATCCGGGAGACCGGCTTGGGCTTGGCCTTGGCTTTCAAGGGAAAATCCATGACCCGGTCCTGGGCCAGGGCCTGGCAAAAGCGACTGACCGGGCAGGCCTGGCAGGCCGGACTGGTCCTGACACAGAGGGTGGCACCCAGCTCGATCAGGGCCTCCGCAAAGTCCCCCGGCCGCTCCTTGGGGATCAGATCCGCCAGCCGCTCCCTGACGGCCCGCTGGGCCTTGACATCCCCCTGGACATAGGGCTGGGCATCCAGGCGGGCGAAGACCCGGACCACATTGCCGTCCACGGCCGCCTGGGGCAGGTCATAGGCAAAGGCCAGGAGGGCCCCGGCCGAATAGGGGCCGATGCCGGGCAAGGTCAAGAGGGTCTTGTAGTCCCGGGGCAGGCTGCCTTCAAAGTCCTCCACCAGGACCCGGGCCAGGCTGTGGAGCTGGCGGGCCCGCCGGTAGTAGCCCAGGCCCTCCCAGAACTTGAGGACTTCGGTCTCCTCTGCGGCGGCCAGAGCCTCCAGATGGGGAAAGCGGGCCATAAAGGCCTGGTAATAGGGGATGACGGTGACCACCTGGGTTTGCTGGAGCATGAATTCCGAGACCAGGACGGCATAGGGGTCCCGTCTGAGGCCGGAACCATCGCTGGCAGGGACCCGCCAGGGCAGGTCCCTGGCTTCCCGGTCAAACCAGGCAAGGAGGGCTTGGGAAAAGGCCTTCAAGAGGGGTCCGTCTCCAGCCAGGCGGCCGCTGACCGGCCGGCCAGGCAACCCGAGGCAAAGGCCCAGTAAAGATTGAAGCCACCCGTTTCCCCATCCAGGTCCAGAACCTCCCCCGCGGCGAAAAGGCCGGGTCGCAGGCGGGACATGAGGTTGGCCGGATCAAAATCTTTGGTTTTGACCCCGCCCGAGGCCACATAGGCAAAGGGAAAGCCCCGGGTCCCCAGGACATCCAAATCCAGGCCCTTGACCCGGGAAGCCAGGGCCTGGGGCATGGCCTTGTCCCCTGTCCCCTCTTTTTCCAAGCGATTCAGGATGACCCGGCCGATCTTGTCGGGCAGGAGGCCGGCCAGGGCTGTCCGCCAGTCCCTTCCCCCTGATAATTCAAGAATGGAGACCAGCTGGTCTTCCTGCCATTCAGGCAGAAAATCCAAGCTGACATGTCCGGCTGGCTTTTTGGAATCAGAGAGGGCTGCCTGACTTCGGGCCACGGTCCCGCCCAATTCCATGGCGGCGATGCCCGACAGGCCATAGGAAGTGATGAGGAACTCACCCTCCGACCGGCAAGTGGCCCCCTCCCGGCCCAGGAAGGAGGCCTGGCCCCGGAAGCGGACCCCCTGGGCCTGGCGAAGGAGGGGGTGGGGGGCCAGGGTCAGGGGCACCAGGGCAGGCAGGGGCTGGCGGATCTCATGGCCCAGGGAGGCCAGGATCTCATAGCCCAGGCTGGAGCCCCCCAGGTCAGGGGCGGCCAGGCTGCCAGTGGCCAGGATCAGGGCCCGGGCTTCCAGGAGGCCACCCTCGGCCAGAGAGACCTTGAAGCGGCCCCCCTCCTGCCTGACCTGACTGGCGGTGGCAGGCTGGATCAGGTCGATGCCGGCCCTATCCGAGGCATCCTTGAGGACCATGGCCACGGAAAGGGACTGGAAGGAGCGGGGGTAAAAACGGCCCTGGCGGTCCTCCAGGGTCAAAAGACCCAGCTCCCGGAAACGGTCAAGGATCCAAGTAGCCGGGAAGCGGTCCAGGATATCCAGGCCAAAGGCCGGATCCTCCCCATAAAAATGGCCTTGGGGCGGGGCGGTATTGACCAGGTTGCATCGGCCGTTGCCCGAGGCCAGGACCTTCCTTAGGGGGGCCTCCTCTTTTTCAAGAAGGGCGACCGAGAGGCCTGGCAAGCTTTTTTTCGCCTCCAGGGCAGCCAGATAGCCCGAGGCCCCGGCGCCGATCACGATCAGGTCATAGACAGTCTTCATAGCTAACCTTTCACTTGATGGAGGCCAGGGCAGCCTGGTCTCCGAAGACAATCAAAAAATGCTGGCTGTCCAGGGCCAGAAGGCCGGTCACGGTCTCCTCCAGGGCCTGGCGGGCGATCAGGGACCCCTCTGCCGGGTCAAAGAGAAGGAGTTCCCCCGGCCGACAGGCCAGGAGGACCGAGCCATCAGTAGCCAAGGCCATATGGTCCAGGCCTTCCCCCTCCCGGGGTCGGATCAGGCTCAAGGCCTGCCCGGCCCTGTCGGTCAGAAGCAGGTCCAGGACCCTGGTCCCCTCCTCCCGGGTCATGAGGACCAGACGGCCCTCCCGGGCCTGGATGTCCAGCAAATCACCGTCAATGGCCTCCCGGGCCAAGGGTCCCTGACCCGCCTCAAAGAGGATCAGGCTCCGGTCGTTATAGAGGACCAGGCGGTCGCTGGACAGGTAGACCAGGCGGGGCAGGACTTCATCTGCTGCGATCAGCTGGTCAAAGAGGAGCCCCCCTTCCAGGTCAAAACGAAGGAGGCGGCTGGAGGCCTGGCCCTGGGACAGGTCCAATAAAAGAAGGTCAAAGGCATCCCTGCCAGGCACAAAGCTGACCGACAGGGGCCATTGGCCCCCGGCCAGGGTCAGGGAGGCCCCATAGCTGCCTGCCTGATAGTCATAGAGCATGAGGCTGGCCTTGCCGGAAGTGGCAGGCCCCAGGGTCAGAAGGAGGCCCGGGCGGCAGTCAGCCCCCTGTACCGTCTGCAGGGTATCCATTTCGAGGGAGGAACCATTGGATTCGACAAGGAAGAGGCCGGTCCCCTGGTCGGGGGCGGCCAGGAGGAAGTCCTCCAGGCGGATGATCCGGGCCTTGCGATAGGGAAAGGAGGTGAAGGATTGTTCCCTGCCCGCGGCATCCAGGAGGGCCAGGCCCTGGTCCTCAATCCGGGCCAGGCTTGACCCGATGACGGCAAAGTCCCCCGCCCCGGCCCCCTGGAGGGGGAAGGGATCTGCCAGGCTGATCAGGTCTTTTTCATCAGGCAGGATGACCGGCTCCCGGTCTAAAAAAAGAAGGAGGGGGACCAGGGAAAAGAGAATGATCCAGGCAAAAGACAGGAGGGCGATCAGGCGGGGGGCCCTTTCCTTATCCTGCTTTCCCTGTCCCTTCATGGGCATGATTCCCTCCTTTATCTGTCAAAAATCTTGTCCTCACTATAGCATGATCAGGCGAAAACCAGAGCTTGGATCCAGCAAAAAGGGCCGCCCTCAGGCGGCCCCTTTTCAAGTGTTTTCAGTCTTGGCCTAGTACATGCCGGCACCGGCAGGCATGGGCGGCTCAGGCTCAGGAATGGTGGCTACCACGGCCTCTGTGGTCAGAAGGATGGAGGCGATGGAGGCGGCATTCTGCAGGGCAGAACGGGTCACCTTGGCCGGGTCGACAATACCGGCGGTCATCATATCTGTGTAGGCTTCCGCCAGGACGTCAAAGCCGACACCCTTGGCCTCTGTCTTGACCTTTTCACAGACTACGCTGCCGTCAAAGCCGCTGTTGACAGCGATCTGGCGGACAGGCTCCTCCAGGGCCCGAAGGACGATGGAGACACCGGTGCGCTCGTCGCCTTCCAACTCATCCAGGAGCTGGGCCACGTCGCCCAGGATATCGATATAGGCCGTACCGCCGCCGGGGACGATCCCCTCTTCGACGGCCGCACGGGTGGCCGACAGGGCGTCCTCGATGCGGAGTTTCTTTTCTTTCATCTCAACTTCAGTGGCTGCGCCCACCTTGATGACGGCCACGCCGCCCGACAGTTTGGCCAGGCGCTCCTGGAGCTTCTCACGGTCGAAATCTGAAGTGGTCTCTTCGATCTGGGCCCGGATGGCTGCCACGCGGGCTTTGAGATCTTCAGCGGAACCGGCACCATCGACGATGACGGTATTGTCCTTGTCCACCTTGACCTGACGGGCCTGACCCAGGTCGGTCAGTTCCACATCCTTGAGCTCCATGCCCAGGTCAGTTGAGATCACCTTGCCCCCGGTCAGGATGGCGATGTCCTGGAGCATTTCTTTTCTGCGATCACCAAAGCCAGGGGCCTTGACGGCGGCACATTGGAAGGTGCCCCGCAGTTTATTGAGGATCAGGGTCGACAGGGCTTCACCTTCGACGTCCTCGGCAATGATCAGGAGGCGCTTGCCATTTTGGACGATCTTCTCCAAAAGGGGCAGGAGGTCCTGGATATTGGAAATTTTCTTGTCGGTAATCAGGATATAGGGCTCGTCAAAGACCACTTCCATCTTGGTGGGGTCGGTGACCATGTAGGCGGAGACATAACCGCGGTCAAACTGCATGCCCTCGACGATCTCAAGTTCGGTGCCCATGGTCTGGGATTCTTCGACGGTGATGACCCCGTCATTGGTGACTGACTCCATGGCATTGGCGATTTCCATGCCGATGGCGTCGTCATTGGCCGAGATGGCAGCAACGCGGGAGATGTCATTCTTGCCTTCGACTACCTTGCTGTCACGGCCGATAGCGGCGACGGCCTTGTCGACGGCCTTGTCGATGCCCCGCTTGAGGATGATGGGGTTGGCCCCGGCGGCCACATTGCGCAGTCCCTCACGGATGATGGCCTGGGCCAGGAGGGTAGCCGTGGTGGTACCGTCACCGGCCACGTCATTGGTCTTGGTAGCCACTTCTTTGACAAGCTGGGCGCCCATGTTCTCAAAGCGGTCCTCCAGCTCGATGTCCCGGGCGATGGTCACGCCGTCATTGGTGACGACCGGCGCCCCATAGGTCTTGTCCAGGACCACATTGCGGCCCTTGGGGCCCAAGGTAATGCGGACCGTGTCCGCCAGTTTGTTGACGCCGGTTTCCAGGGATTTGCGGGCGTCTTCCGCATATTTCAAGTCTTTAGCCATAATTCTCTACTCCTTATCTTTGGTGAACATCAGTCGACAATGGCGAGAATGTCGCTCTGTCGGAGAATGGTATATTCAAGGTCGTCGATCTTGACTTCGGTCCCGGCATATTTGCTGATCAGGACATGATCGCCGACTTCAACTTCCATGATAATGTCTTTGCCGTCCACGACCCCTCCGGGGCCTACCGCAACAATTTCAACGATCTGTGGTTTTTCTTTGGCGGATCCGGGCAGGACGATGCCACCCTTTGTCGTCTCTTCAGCCTCAAGCCTCTTAATGACCACGCGGTCACCTAATGGTTTGATGTTCATAAGCTTACCTCCATACTGGTTTTAATATCGTTAGGATGATTAGCACTCGATCACTCCGAGTGCCAACCACATAACAATATAAGCAGGGAAATAAACTTTGTCAACCGCCCTCAATCAAAAGATGGTGTCCAAAAGTGAACGGAAGATGTCTTTCTCAGACAGGAAGGCCAGGAGGCGGGAATCCTCCATAAAAGCTCTGACCAGGGGACTGGAGATACTGAAGGAAGTCAGGACCATGACCAGGAGCCAGAGGGTGAAAATGCCCCAAAGGAGGCCCATGAAGATACCCCCGGTCCGGTTGAGCCATCCGATGACCGGAACCCCGTTGAGGATGGGGGTCAAAAGGCGGGCCAAAAGGCCCAGGGCCAGGCGTACCAGGGCAAAGATGGTGACCAGGGCCAGGGCGCCCAGGACCAGCTGCCAGACCGAATTGACGGCTGAATCGACCACCGACTGGCCACCGGCGTCGGGGTTTTGCAGGATCTTGCGGATCCAGTTCTCGGGCATACCCAGCCCCTCCAGGACCGGACTGAGGCCGGTAGGATATTGCTGGGCCCCCTCATGAACCAGGTCAGAGACCTCCTGCATGGACTTGGAAAAAAGACCCAATTTGAAAAACCAGCCCGACAGGGGGCGTACCACAAGAAACGCGATGGCAATGGAGATCAGGGAGTTGATAAAGCCGACCGCCGTCAAGAGGAGGCCGCGACGGTGGCCGATGTATACAAAGAGGGCCACGAGGACCAGGGCCGATAGATCAAATCTCATAGGGCGTCAAATACTTTCTACTGGAAGCTTGAAAACTATTGTCTCACAGTCGGCCCCTTTTGACTAACGGCCGGCCCCCTATGCTAAAATCAAGCCCGGAGGTCAGGCCATGCAAGACTCAAGTATTCCAGTCCACAAAGTCATCCTACTCTACATCGTCGGCCGGGTACCCGGCATCCGGCGGTCCCAGCTTTTTGATGCCGCCCTGGCCAGCCTTTCCATGGATTATTTTGACCTGACCCTGGCCCTGGACCAACTGGTCTCGGCCCAACTGATCCAGGTGGCCAGCCGCAAGGATGAGGCCCTCCTGGACGCCCGTGACCAGGCCGTCCAGCGCTGTGACCTGACAGACAAGGGTCAGGCTGCCCTGGACAGTCTGGAAGACCAGATCCCTGCCACCACCCGCCGCTTCCTGACTGATTACCTGGACAAGGGGGACCTGAAGCGGCGTCTGGCCGATATGGTCACGGCCCAGGTGGAGGAGACGGCCTCCGGCCACTATCGTTTGACCTGCCGCCAGGAAGGGTCGGAGGGAGACGATTTCCAGCTCTCTCTCCTCTTCCCCTCTGAGGCCCTGGCCAGGCGAGGGGCCCAGGTCTGGCGGGACAAATCCCATGAGGTCTACACAGCCATCATCCAGGCCCTCCTGCCTGAGGACAAGGAAAAGCCCTGACCAAAGGCCAGGGCTTTTTTTAATCCAGACTTCCGTCAGTCTTAACAATCTTCCAGGACTTCCTCCTGGGGTATGGCCTTGAGCTTGTCGGCCAGCTCCGAGGCATAGACCCGGATCTTGTCCTGGTCTTCCTTGGTAGGCAGACCCCTGACCAGGAGGGTCTCCAGGCGCTCAGCCTTGTGGCGGGCCATGAGGTCACCCAACTGTTTTTCCATCTGGGATCCCCAGCCGTAGGAGCCCACGATACCAAAGTAGCGGATGGGCGGATTGAGGCCACCGACCAGCATGGTCATGGCAGCGGCCAGGGGATGGGCACCGCCCAGGACCGTGGGTGAAGCCATGATCAGGGCACCTGCCAGGACAGACTCGGCCAGGACCATGCCCACCGGGACCCTAAAGTCATGCTTGTCGCTGCCCAGGTTGACCAGATTGACCTTGATCCCCTGATCCGTCAGGGTCTCGGCCAAAAGTTTGACCATCTTCCCCGTGGACCCGTGCATGGTGACATAGGCAATGAGGACATCCCGGCTGGTCTTGTCAGAGCCCATGCGCTCATATTCGCAAAGGATGGTCTCGGGATTGAACCAGACCGGACCATGGGCGGCACAGATGATGGCCGGATCCAGGGCCCTGACCTTGTCCACATAGCGGTTGACATGGCTCCTGAAGGGCATCATGATCTCGGCATAGTAGGTCCGGGACTCGTGGAGGCGGATGGCCTCATCCGGCTTGCTGGGGATATCGGGGGCATAGTGGCTGCCAAAGAGGTCTGAAGAGAAAAGGACGCACTCCTCAGCCAGCCAATACATGGTATTGTCGGGCCAGTGGGCAAAGGGGACGGGCATGCATTCCAGGCTGACCCCGCCCAGATCAATCTTATCCCCTTCCTTGACAATCAGGATACGATCCTGGGGAATATGGAGGTGGATGCCCAGGAATTCAGCCACCTTGGCTGTGGCCACAATCTGTGACCGGGGATAGCGGTCCAGAAGAATGGCCGCGGCTCCCGAGTGATCCTGTTCGGCGTGCAGGCAGAAGATGTATTCCAGGTGCTTGACCTCCAGCTCCTGGAGATTGGCCAGCAGTTGGTCTACCGTGTCCTCCTGGACGGGGTCGATCAGGGCCGATTTCTCGTCCCCGTCAACCAGAAAACTATTGTAGGTGGTCCCATGAGGGGTGGGCATGAGGCAGTCAAAATAATGCAGGCCGGGATCATCGGCCCCTACCTGGGTGATTCGGTCCGTTATTCTCATAATTGGCATAAATAGCCTCCTCCTTGACAAAGAAAGCCGGAAGATCCGGCTTTCTTAAGCTCCAGACAATCGATTGCTACTAGTCCTCCAGGGGAGAAAAGTCCTCTTTGGGGACGCCGCAAAGGGGGCATACCCAATCATCCGGCAGATCAGCAAAGGCAACACCGGGCTCGATGCCGCCGTCTGGATCACCAAACTCCGGATCATAAACGTAACCGCAAACATCACAGATATACTTTTGCATGGTTTTCCTCACTTTCACGATCGCGGCGGCAAATCACAGACATTTGGCCACCGGCTTTATTTGAGATATTATACACGACCTTGAGGGTCCTGGGGGAATTAGAGGGAAAATTCGAAGGAGGCGCCGTCCAGATAGATCTCATCGCCTTCTTCTGCACCCGCGTCCAGGAGGGCGTCCTGGATGCCACTTTCCAGGATTCGTTTTTGGAAATGCCGGAAGGATTCCGTATCCGAAAAGTTGGTGGATTCCATGAGCTCGCGGATGAAGGGTCCCTCGACGGCCAGCTTGCCCTTGTGGCGGGTCAGTTGGAAGTCATATTTTTTCTCAAAGCGGTAGACCTTGAGTTGCTCGATCTCTTCCAGTTCAGGCACGGGCAGGGTCAGGACCTGGGCCGCCAGATCCTGGATAAAGGGTTTGACGCCCTCAGTGGTGGCAGCAGAGATGGCATAGACGGGGTAACCGTCCGCCTCAATCAGCTGACGGATCCTGTCCACTTCCTCTTTTTCCACCAGGTCCATCTTGTTGAGGACCACCCAGATGGGCCTTTTCCCCAAGAGGTTCTTGTAGCTTTCCAGCTCCTGGTTGATGGCCCGGTAACGGTCCATGGGGTCACTGCCGTCAAAGGAGGACAGGTCCAGGACATGGATGAGGATCCGGGCCCGCTCCACATGGCGGAGGAAGTCATGACCCATGCCCGCCCCCTGGGCCGCCCCTTCGATCAGACCCGGGACATCCACCAGGACGAAACGGGCCCCACCCACCTCGACCAGGCCCAAAACAGGCTGGAGGGTGGTAAAGGGATAGGAAGCGATCTTGGGTTTGGCAGCCGAAACGACTGACAGGAGGGTGGATTTGCCGGCATTGGGAAAGCCGATCAGGGCTGCGTCAGCCAAAAGCCGGAGCTCCAGATCAATCTTGAGGGTCTCCCCGCTCTTGCCGGCAGTGGCGAAGCGGGGGGCCTGGCGGACCGGGTTGGCAAAGGTGACATTGCCCCGGCCTCCGTTGCCGCCCCTGGCAATCAGGACCTCATCGCCATCCCGGCGAAGGTCGGCGATCATCTCCCGGGTCCCCGAAAGAAGGATCAGGGTGCCCGGGGGTACCTTGAGGACCATGTCTTCCCCGCTGGCACCGGCCTGGCGTTTTGCCCGGCCAGGCTGGCCGTCCTGGGCAAAAAAATGATGCTTGAAGCGATAATCCTGGAGAGTGTTGAGATTGCGGTCGGCCCGGATGATCACGCTGCCCCCCCGGCCGCCATTGCCGCCGTCGGGGCCCCCATTGGGGATGTACTTCTCCCGTCTAAAGGAGACAGCGCCATTGCCGCCCTTGCCTGAGCGGACTTCGATGCTGGCGTGATCGTAAAACATGGCCTATAGATCAAGAGCGGCTTCTGCCGCTCTCTTTTTCCTGCTTATGCGTCGACCGGATAGACGCTGGCTTGCTTGCGCTTGCGCGAGATGCGCTCGTAACGCACCAATCCATCGATCTTGGCAAAGAGGGTATCGTCCTTGCCGATGCCAACATTGTTGCCTGGATGGATCTTGGTGCCCCGCTGGCGGTAGATGATGCTGCCAGCTGAACAGTACTGGCCGTCGGACAGCTTGGCGCCCAGGCGCTTGGACCTGGAATCCCGTCCGTTTTTGGTACTGCCCATGCCCATCTTGTGAGCAAGCAGTTGAAGATTAATCTTAATCATGGTTTTCCCCCTTTGTATCTGAAGCGGCCTGGTCGATCACGGTCAGGTACTTTTTCCCGTAACTGTCCTGGATCTGCAGACAACCAATTCTTGCGGATGCCATCAGTGTGGCGGCTTGCCTGGCCTGGTCCTCATCATCCGGATAGACCAGCCGGCAGCTGATATCCCCTTTTTGCAGTCTGTAGTCGGCCTGGATTTCCACCAGCTCCTCCAGACTGCCGATCACGGTCTGGGCAATGGCTGACACGGCGGCGCAAATGATATCCGGCCAGGGCCGCCAGCCCTTGGCGTGGCCCTCCATGCGAAAGGCCCGGATCCGCCCCTGGCGGTCATGGTGAAAGACCGCCCGTATCATATCAGCCCTTGATGGACTCGATCAAGACGCGTGTGTAAGGCTGTCTGTGGCCCTGCTTGCGCCTGTAGCCCTTCTTGGCCTTGTACTTGAAGACGACAATCTTCTTGCTCCGGCCGTGCTTGACAATCTTGCCCGTCACGCTGGCGCCGGACAGGGTGGGTGTCCCTACCCTGAGCAGGCCCCCTTCGGAGATGGCCAGTACTTCCTCGAAGCTGACCAGGTCCCCGGCTTCTCCCGGGATCGTCTCAATAAAAATCTCATCGCCCATGGCGACACGGTACTGTTTTCCGCCTGTCTTGATAATGGCGTAACTCATCTGCGGTCTCTCCTTTTTCCAAGTCTCGCCCAACTAGGGTTGTCGCTTTGCCGCAACATTAAAAACCCCGCCGGAGCGGTCGCCGGATCATGATACGACAGACCGCCCCCTCTGTCAAACAGCCTTTTCCAGATCCGCTTCCCTGCCGGCTACCGTGTAAGACATACGGGCCGGGTTTTGCAGGGTATCGCCCACCGGGCAGTTACGCTCGACAAACTTGAGGAAACGGTCGATCTCCTGGTCGCTGTTGTCAGCCTCGATCAGATAGCGGGTCCGAATCTCGGAAAAACCGATCTTGGCGTCTTTGTTGAGACCCATGAAGCCGTCGGGATCCAGGTCCCCTTCCAGCTCCACCTTGATGGATTTGAGATTGATCCTGAATTTTTGGGCAAAGGCCCGGACTACGATGCCCTTGCAGGCAGCATAGGAGGCCAAGAGCGATTCAACCGGGTTCATACCCTTATCTTGCCCACCCAGTTCCGGGGGTTCGTCCAGGGTATATTCAAAACCGCGGGAACGGCAGATGGTGGTCAATCCTTCATTGGTTTCGGCAGATGCCTTAAATACTGTAATGGCCATAGTTATGCCCTCCTTTTCTTTGCCAGCTCGCTGGCAAATCCATGATAAAAGCCGGGGGCCCAGCTGACAAAAAAGAGGGCGGACGGTAACATTTTTGGGCGGGGAAGCGCACCTGGGTTACCGATTTTCCGACCCCTCCTCCATGCTTTCCGCCAGCTGGAAGTAGTCGTCATAGAGGGCTTCCAATTGGACCAATACACGGGCATAGCTTTCATAATCTGAAGGGGTGTGATCCTGGCTGGGCCTGGCCTCAAAGCTTTCCTTTTCCCCTTCGCAATGGGCAATGGCCTTCTCCAGATCCGCCAGGGCCTCCCTTTGGCCTGCCCGGAGCCTTCGAAGGTCGGCCGGCCTTTCTGCCTGGGCCGGTCTGGCCGGGGCTCTGGCTGCTTCCTCTGCCTGTCGCCAGGCCTTATGGGCCCCATACCAGGCCTCATAGGAATCAAAGAAGGCCAGCTGGCTGCCCACAAAGCCCAGGACCCGGTCAGAGACAGCCCCGATGAAGGTCCGGTCATGGCTGACCGTGATGACGGCCCCTTCAAAGTCCCTGAGGGCTTCCTCCAAAAGACGGCGGGATTCGATATCCAGGTGGTTGGTGGGTTCGTCCAGGACCAGAAGATCGGGTTTTTCCTCCAGGAGGGTACAAAGATGGAGGCGGTGGCGTTCCCCTCCGGAAAGGGCCCCCAGTTTCTTGACCATGGCTTCGTCACCAAAGCCAAATTGGGCCAGGCGGGTCCGGATGGCCGTCTCGGTGGCCTGGAAGGAGGAGGCCAGGTAGTGGTAGACCGTCTCCTCTTCATTGTCAAAGTCCACATTCTGCCCCATGGAGGCGATGGCAGGGTCGCCGAAGAGGCGGATCCGCCCCTGGTCGGCCTCCTGACGGCCCAGGAGGATCTCCAAAAGGGTGGTCTTGCCGCAACCATTGGGACCCAGGAGGGCCAGCTTGTCCGAGGCCAGGAGGGTCAGGTCCAGGTCCTGGAAAAGGGGCCGGTCAAAGGCCTTGGCAAGGCCCCTGGCCTCTATCAGGACCCGCTCCCTATCCTTTTTATCCTGGGCGGGCAGGAAATCAAAGGACATCCGTCGCCTGGGGTTCTTTTGGCCCTGCAGCTCCTGCATCTGGTCTTTGAGCTTCCTGACCACCTTTTCCCGTGAGTGATAGGATTTCATCTTGCGGTGGGAAAGCATGGTCTGGGTGACGGCTTCCTGGCGGCGGATCTCCCCTGCCAGCCGGTTCATGGTCAATTCCAGTCTTTCCAGTCTTTGGGCCTTCTGTTCCATGGCCGCGCTGAAATTCCCCCGGTAACTGACCAGCTTCCTGTTTTCCAGTTCCAGGATCCGGTCGCAGACCCCGTCCAGGAACCAGCGGTCATGGGAGACCAGGACCAGGGCTGACTGGCGGGCCAGAAGATAGGACTGGAGCCAGTCCAGGCCGTCAAAGTCCAGGTGATTGGTGGGTTCGTCCAAAAGGAGGAGTTCGCCCGGCTCCAAAAGGAGGCGGCCCAAGGAGACCCGCATCTGCTCGCCCCCCGAGAGGCTGGCATAAGGCTGGTTCATCTGGGCCTCGGTCAGACCCAGGCCGGCCAGGTTGCGGGCCAGGCGGGCCGAATAGTCGTAGGCGCCCTGGGCCTCCAGGGCTTCCTGGAGCTGGCTGTGTTCCCGGACCAGGCTGTCCATGTCCTGACAGGAGGCCCGATTGATCTCGATCTCCAGGGCCTTCATCCGCCCCTCCATCTCCTTGAAAAGTGGATTGTCCAGGATGGCATAACCCTGATGGTCATAGGCCAGGGGCCGCTGGTCCAGCATGGAGGTCATGATCCGGTAGGCCCGGTGGATACTGCCCCGATCGGGTTCCAGCTCCCCGGTCATGAGTTTGAGCAGGGTGGATTTGCCTGAGCCATTGCGGCCGATGAGACCGATCCGGTCACCGGCGTCGATGGCAAAGGAAATATCGGACAGGATCTCCCTGCCCTGGAAAGACTTAGCTATTTTGTCTGCCCAAAGGATGCTCATGGATGCTGGATTCCTCCCCTGTCCGGCGGCCTGGCCGGCCGGACCTCTGCCATTTTATCACGGGCCGGGGGGACGTGTTAAAATGGCTTCAGCATTTTATTTGAAAAGAGAAAGCCTATGACCCGTCTCTCTCCCCGACCCAATAAAGACCTGCCGGCCGGTATCCCTGCCTTTTCAGAAGGAGGGCTGGTCCGGATTCCGCCTGAGGACCAGGCGGCCATCACCGGCCAGGCGACGCCCGATTACCAGGCCATCGCCTCTTTCATCGCCCCGGGCAAGCGGATCTTTTTTGTAGGCATCGGGGGAATCAGCATGTGTGGCTTGGCTGAACTGGCCCACCGGGAAGGAGTCCAGGTCTCCGGTTCCGACCCCCATCCCAATGCCCGGACCGACTATCTCAAGGGCCTGGGGATCCCGGTCATCCACCAGCATGAGGCTGGCTCCATCGACCGGGCCCGGCCTGACCTGGTGGTCTTCTCCAAGGCCGTCTTTGACGACAATCCCGAGCGGCTGAGGGCGGCGGCGTTGGGCATCCCCTGCGTGGAGCGGTCCATCTTCCTGGGAGCCATCAACCGTCTTTTTGACCAGGTCATCAACATCAGCGGGACCAATGGCAAGTCCACAGCC
This sequence comes from uncultured Mageeibacillus sp., assembly GCA_964553675.1. GTDB lineage: Bacteria > Bacillota > Clostridia > Saccharofermentanales > DTU023 > UBA4923. The sequence goes on from CAZKLG010000008.1 coordinate 39,441, forward strand.
ACCGCCATGTGCGCCCTCATGCTCATGGAGGCCGGCCTGGACCCCAGCGTCCACCTGGGGGCTGAACTGATCGATTTTCAATCCACCGTCCGCCTGTCAGAGCACAGGCCCCGCCAGTTACTCCTGTCCGAGGCCTGTGAATTCAAAGAGGGTTTCTTTCATTACCAGGGATCGGCCACGGTCATCCTCAACCTGGTCCATGACCACATCGACGCCTATCCCACACATGAGGACCTGATCCGGGCCTTTGCCCAATACCTGGCCCTGCAACCCCAGGGCTCCCTTTTGATCCTGGCCGCCTATGACCCGGATATGACCCGGATGCTGGACTATGTGGAGGAGATCCGGCCCGGCCACCTGGACAAGCTGGAACTGGTCTGGTTTGGTTCTGCCCAGGACCGGATGCCCGGGGGTTATAAACCCGACTTTTACTATGACCAGCTGACCTATGACAGCCAGGGCCAGCCCTGCTGCCAGGTCTACCGCCATGCCCGCCATCTGACCGACATCACCCTCCCCATACCCGGTGAGTTCAATATCCAAAATGCCATGGGGGCCCTGGCGGCCGCCAGTCTGGCCGGGGCCAGCCCCCAGGCCATCAAGTCTGCCCTGGCCTCCTTCCAGGGGGCCGAGGGCCGCTTCACCCGGGTGGGCCAATACCGGGGGGCCCAGGTCATCATCGACTACGCCCATCACCCCACAGCCGTCAAGGTCACCGTGGAGGCCGCCCGTCACCTGCCGGCCAAACGCCTCTGGGTCTGTTTCCAGCCCCTGACCCACAGCCGGGTCCGCGGCTTCTTTGACGACTTTGTCCAGTCCATGCTGGACGTCCGCCCCATCATGATGTCGGAGATCTATGATGACCGGGAAAAGGACCGGTCCATCAGCTCCAAGGACATCTGCGACCGCATCAATGAACTGGGGGGCCTGGCCCAATACTATCCCACCAATGAAGCCCTGGAAGCCCACTTAAGGGAGATCCTGGAAGAAGGGGATGTCCTCCTGATCATGGGTGTCGATTTGAGAGATGTGGGAGACCGGTTGACCGGCCGGACCGACCATATGATCAGGTCCAATGAGAGGCGGCCTTGCCAAATCTGTAAAGTGGAAGAGTAATCCGCTTCAGAGACCAATCATTTACAGACAATCAATCCTCTGATCCAAAGACTTCATCAAAACTAGCTGAAGGCAGCTTGCCGGCCGCCATGGCATCCGCCTGATCCAGCATCTGGCTGGCAGCCTTTTTAATAGCTTGGCTTTGCTTTTCAAATTGCTCAAGTAAAGCGTCGCCGGCATAGCCCTGGGCAAGCAAATCCTTCAAAATCTCCAGAGAGAATTCACTTGGGCTCCGCTGGAGGGGCTGAAGGATAATCCTGCCCTCTTCCAGCAAACATTCGATTTCGCTGCCAAGATCAAGCTCTTTATAGAACTGCAAAGGTATGGTGATTTGACGCTTGCTTGAGACCTTGATAATTTTTCGTCCCAGTAGACGACGGTCCTTCATCTGGCTGGCCATGGCTATCGCCTCCTTGAACCTTCCTTCTTGGAACCATGCTAGCCAGGCAGCTAAAAATCGTCAAGTAGACGCAAGCAGTTGGGGCATGAGACTGCTGGCCTTAAAAAAGCAAGAGGACCATCCCAAAACGGAATAGTCCTCCCTGGTTATTGAATTGATGACAAAACTTGTCTCAGGCTTCTTCCTGCATGGGGGCGATGACCTCCTCTGGGGTCAGCTGAACATCCACAGCCCCTTCGCCGGGCAGGGGTTTGGGATCCACGGCATGGGCCTGGTAGATGGACTCGAATTCCTCGGACTCGATCTTTTCCTTTTCCAGAAGGTTGGATGAGAGGGCGTCCAGGAGCTGGCGGTTGACGGTCAGGATTCCCATGGTCTCCTGGTAGGCCTCGTCCAGGATCCGGGCGATTTCCTCGTCAATGGCCGCCTGCAGGGCTTCACTGTGGTTGACCACATGGCCGTAATCCCGGCCGATGAAGACCTCGTCCTCATTGCCAGTCACCACATTGCCCAGGCGGTCGCTCATCCCGTACTTGGTCACCATGCTTCGGGCGATCCGGTTGACCTCCTTCAGGTCAGCTCCGGCCCCGGTACTGATCTCACCAAAGACCAGATCCTCGGCTGCCCTGCCGCCCAGGGCCATCTTGATTTCAGCCAGAAGCTGGTTCTTGGTCTTGAAATAGATATCCTCATTGGGCTTGAAGGCTGTGTAGCCGCCGGCACCGCCTGCCGGGATGATGGAGACCCGCTCCACCCGGTCGGTGGTCGAGACCTCACGAAGGACAATGGCATGACCGGCCTCGTGATAGGCGGTCAGCTTGCGTTCTTCGGCATTGATGACCCGGCTCTTCTTCTCAGGTCCGATGGTGACCTTGAAGACGGCTTCGGAGATATCCGAATAATGGATCTGCTTGTCATTGCGGCGGGCAGCCAGAAGGGCGGCCTCGTTGAGGAGGTTGGCCAGATCTGCCCCGGTAAAGCCGGGTGTGATCTTGGCGATCTCAGCCAGGTCCACATCCTTGGCCAGGGGTTTGTTCTTGGCATGGACATGGAGGATGGCCTCCCGACCCCGAAGGTCAGGACGCATGACAAAAATCCGACGGTCGAAACGACCCGGTCTCAAAAGCGCATTGTCCAGGATATCCGGCCGGTTGGTGGCCGCAAGGACAATGACCCCTTCATTGGGGCCAAAGCCGTCCATCTCGACCAGAAGCTGGTTGAGGGTCTGTTCCCGCTCATCGTGGCCTCCCCCAAGCCCCGCTCCCCGGTGACGTCCGACCGCATCGATCTCGTCGATGAAGACGATACAGGGGGACTTCTTCTTGGCATTGAGGAAGAGGTTTCTGACCCGGGAGGCGCCGACACCGACGAACATCTCGACAAAGTCAGAGCCGCTGATGGAAAAGAAGGGAACCCCGGCCTCGCCGGCCACAGCCCGGGCCAGGAGGGTCTTACCTGTGCCAGGCGGGCCCACCAAAAGGATCCCTTTGGGGATCTTGGCGCCCAGGTCCACATATTTTTTGGGACTCTTGAGAAAATCCACTACTTCCTGAAGCTCGTCCTTTTCCTCCTCAGCACCGGCCACATCCTCGAAGGTGACCTTGATCTGATGGGGGTCGGCAAGGGTGGCCCGGCTCTTGCCAAAAGACATGGCTGTCTTGCCATCCCCGTCCCGTCTGGCATAGGAGATGAAGACAAAGGCACCCAGGGAGACCAGCATGAGCATCATGATGACCCCATTGAGGATACTGCCCACATCCGTGGGCCGGGTATAGTCGAAGGACTTGATCAGCTCCTGGTCCTTGGCCTCTCTGAGAATCTCCAGATAGGAATCAATGGATTCGACAGGGATATCCTTTTTGATATTGGCTGCCTGTCCGGCCTGGACGGCCGCCTCGGTCATCTTGAGGTTGAGGGTGGCCCCGTCGATAGAGACAGTTTCCACCCAGCCATTGCTGATCATTTGCTCCACTTCAAAAAGCGACGTATCCTTGGCCCGGTCTGAGCGCGACATCATAAAGGTGACCGCCAGGATGACGATCATGAGGATGACATAGAAGGAAAAGCCGCCAAATTTTCTTTGTTCCGGTCTGTTCATGACTAATTACTGTTCCTAATTCAAAATTTCAAGCTGTGGATGGCCGCTTGCTTAATCGTCATTGCTGAGGACGACCACATCCGGCAGATTGCGATAATAACCATCCAGGTCCAAACCATAACCCACGATGAACTCGTTGGGAATTTCCATACCAATATAGTGAACATCAATGTCCACCTGCCGGCGGGAGGGCTTGTCAAAGGCCGTCACAATCCGCAGGCTGGCCGGATTACGGGTGGACAGAAGATTCATCAGGTGATTGAGGGTGATACCGGTGTCGACAATGTCCTCGACCAGGAGAACGTGCTTGCCCGTGATATTGCGGTCCAGGTCCTTGTTGATCTTGACCACGCCCGTGCTCTTCTCACCGGCATAGCTGGAGACCGACATGAAGTCGATTTCACAGGGAACCTTGAGTTCCCGGATCAGATCGGCCATGAACATGAAGGAGCCCTTGAGGACACAGATCAGGTAGAGTTCCTTGCCTTCATAATCCCGGGAGATCTCCTCCCCTAAACGGGACACGAAGTCACGGATGGTTTCCGTGGAAACAAGCGTATGATCGACTTTCTTTTCAACAAAAGCCATGATATTCCCCTCCATCAATTCATGAGAGATTGGCACACAAGCGGCCGGCCAAAAAACTTCCAAGGGGCGGATGAAAACACCGCCCCCCATAATCCAATAAGCATTCTAACACAGGCCCCCTGCTTACAGTATCACAGGCGACAGCTGATTTTGCTAGAAGGCCCATTCTCCCTGACTCAAAATGGCCAGCCTTTGCCCATCCTTGGTGACCCCGCTAATATCCAGGTCAGGCCCACCCACCATGAAGTCGATGTGGATCATGGAATCGTTGGAACCCAGGGCCTGTCTTTCCTCGGCGGTCATACCGGCCCCGCCGTGGATAGCCTCGGCATAGGCCATGCCCAGGGCAAAGTGGCAGGAGGCATTCTCGTCAAAGAGGGTGGACTTGAAAAGGAGTCCCGATTGGGAGACCGGTGACGAGTGGGGCACCAGGGCCACTTCGCCCAGCCTGCGGGCCCCCTCATCCATATTGAGCAGGGTCTCCAGGACTTCAGGGTTCTGGCCGGCAAAAAAGTCGACCACCTTGCCCTCCTTGAAGGTAAAACCAAAATCGTCCACGATCTTGCCCATGACCGACAGGGGTTTGGTGGACCGGATCCGACCCTCCACCTTGAGGGCATGAGGCGTGGTGAAAAGCTCCTCGGTGGGGATATTGGCCATGTAGTCGATACCCTGGGGGGTGGCTGACGAGCCGCCTATCCACTTGTGACCCTGGGCCAGGTGGACGGTCAGGTCGGTATCCGGCCCCTGGAAGTGGAGGTAGTCAAAGTCATGCTGGTCCAGCCAGGCCTCCCGGGCCTTGAGTGAGGCATCATGGGCCTTCCAGGCAGCGACGGGGTCCGCTTGATCCACCCGGCAGATGGAGAGGACCACCTGCCAGAGCCGGTCCAGGGCCTCCTCTTTTTCCAGGTCAGGGAAGACGGCCTTGGCCCAGCGGGGGGAAGGACAGGCGGCGACCACCCACTTGACCTCCCCTGTATCCATGTATTTATCCAGGTGACGGGTGGCGGTCAGGGCAGCCTTTTGAGATCTTTGGATCCGGGCCTGGTCAATATGGGCCAGAAGATCCAGTGAGGGCGAGCTGACATAGACCCGGTGATAGGGGACCTTTAACATGGCCTCCTGGTAGTCAGCCTCAAAGGCAGGAAAATAATCCAGATCCTCGTCCCTGGCCTCCTCGTAATAGGCCAGATCGAAGGCCTTGTCGGTAAGGCGGGTTTTGACATCGCGGGCACCGGCCTGCCAGGCGGCCCGGACCACTTCCCGGATCAGTTCCAAAGAATCCGTATCCCCTGTGATCTGGATACAGTCACCGGCCTGGACATTGATCCCCACCTGGATCAGGACCTGGGCATACTTTTGTAAGATTGTCTGCTTCACGAGCACCTCCACATGTCAGTTCTAATTTGGCTCATCATTTTCCTGCAGTCCTTCCAGCCAGAGCCGGCCATGGGCCAGCCGGGCGGTCAGCCCCCCCGGCAGGGAAAGACTTGCTTGCTTTTTGTCGCCCCTCGTCAGGGAAGCGGTCAGGGTCAAGATCCGGTCAACCTGGCTGGCTGTCAGGGGGTTGATCCCCTCCTTGCCCAGCCAGGCTGCATACCAAAGCTGGAGGACCCGGCCTGCCAGGGCGGGTGGCAGGGCCTCAAGGTCTGCCAGGGCCAGGCTCTTATCGGGCAGGCTGGCCTTTTTCAGGGCAGAGGCCGCCAGGCTGGCCAGGGCCTCCTGGTCGGCCTGGGCCAGATGACTCATCCGGATCAGGGCCGGCAGGGGGTCATAACCCAGGCAGTCCTGCCAGACAGGAATCAGATGGTTTCGGATCCGGTTTCTTAAAAAGTCGTCGGAGAGATTGCTGGCATCCTCCCGCCAGACCAGGCCTGCCGCCCGGGCAGCCTCCAGGATGGTCTGCCGTCTCAGATCCAGGAGGGGGCGGATAAAAGGCCCTTCCCGGTAACGGATGCCCACCAGGCCCCCCAGGCCCGTGCCCCGTCCCAGGTGCATGAGGATGCTTTCGGCCCGGTCGTCCATGTGGTGGGCCAGGGCAACCCTAAGCTCCCCCTGATAGGCTCCCTGGGCCATGGTCTCCCCACCCAGGTCCAAAAAGGCCTGGCGTCTGACCTCCCGGCCTGCCGCCTCAAGACCCATCTTATGCCGGGCGGCATAGGCCGGCACATCCACCTTGACAGGATAAAAGGGAATATCCAGAGCCTGGCAGCTGGATGCCGCCAGGGCCTGGTCCAGGTCAGCCTCCCGGTCCCGGATCATGTGATTGAGATGGCAGGCTATGAGGGTAAAGGGGATTTTTTCCCGGTAGGCGGCCAGGAAGTTCAATAGAAAGATGGAGTCCAGCCCCCCCGAGATCCCGGCCAGGACCAGGTCTCCGGCAGCCAGGAGCTTTTCCCTCTGGCAGCAGGCCTCAACCGTCTGAAAGGCCTTGAATGTAGGGGCAGGCCATTTCATAATCAGCCAAAGGGCGGCGGCTCAGGTTCACCCATGTAGCCCGGCTCGATGAAGGTCAGGGTTTCAGGATTCCATTCAAGACTGATGGTGGTCCGCTCGCCCTGGCGGTTCTTTTCCACGATCAGGTCGATCTCACTGATGTCCTGCTGGTAGGAGGCTTCCTCCTCCTGGCGGTTGGGATCGTGGAGGAACATGACCACGTCGGCGTCCTGCTCGATGGCACCGGACTCCCGAAGGTCAGCCAGGCGGGGCCGGCGGCCGGCCTTGTCCACCTCACGGCTGAGCTGGGAGAGGGCCAGGACCGGGACCTCCAGGTCACGGGCCATGATCTTCAACATACGGGAGATCTCAGAGATCTGCTGCTGGCGGTTCTCAGCCCTGGACCGGCTGGAAGCCGTCCCCATGAGCTGGAGGTAGTCGACCACCACCAGGTCCAGTTTTTGTTTTTGCAGCTGGAGCTGGCGGCAGCGGGCATGGATCTCCACCACATTGACCGAGGACCGGTCATCGATATAGATGGGCAGGCCATAAAGCTCGCCCAGGCTGTGGGCGATGGTATCCCAGGAGGCCTTGTCCTTCTGGTCCAGGGATTCCAGTTGCTGAAAGGACAGCTTGGTCTTGGAGGACAAGAGCCGGGTAGCCACTTCCTCCTTGCTCATCTCCAAAGAGAAGATGGCCACGACGGCCTGGTAGAGGTGGGAAATATTGTGGGCAATATTAAGGGAGAGGGCTGACTTACCGACGCCCGGCCGGGAAGCCAGGATGTAGAGGGCCCCTTTTCGCAGCCCCCCCAGAACCCGGTCCAGGCCGGGAAAGCTCATTCGGACCGGCTTGGGCCGCTCGCCCCGGGCGATGGCCGCCAGTTCATTGATCCGGCTGCTGAGGACGTCCCCCAGGGAGGTCAGGCCCTGGCTGTCGCCCTCTTCACGGATATTCATGATCCTTTGGGCGGCCAGTTCAATCAACTCCTCGGCCTCATGGTCGGAACTGAAGCAAAGGTCGATGACCCCGTCCAGGGAGAGGATCATGCGGCGCTTGACCGAGAGGTCGCGGACCAGGTCAATATAGACCGGATAATTGTCCACAAAGGGGACGAAGCCCGGCAGGCTGGCCACATAGTCCCGGCCCCCTACCCGCCCGATCATGCCATTGGCCACCAGTTGGTTGGTGACGGTCAGGATATCGCAGGGCTTCTGGTTCTCATTGAGGCTGGCAATGGCGTCAAAGATCAGCTGGTGTCTGGCCTCGAAGAAGTCTTCCTTGCTCAGGTTGGCCAGCATGGCAGCCAGGGGCTCCAGCTTCATCATGGCGCAGCCAAGTACGGACTGCTCGGCACCGACATTGTGGGGGAGGTTCTGTCCTCGCATCCTTTCCCTGGGAAAGCCAGGCTCGGGAGGGGGCATGGGCGCCGTATCCATGATCAGAGTTCAGCCTTGACGTCCAGACGGAAGCTGGCTGAGACCTGGGGATGGAGGCGGATGGTGACATCGTGGCTGCCCACGGTCTTGATGGCCTCTGCCATGGTCACATCCCGCTTGTCCACCTTGTAACCTTCTTTTTCCAGAAGGTCAGCGATATTCTGGTTGGTGACGGTCCCGTAAAGACGGCCGGCTGTCCCCGCCTTGGCCGAGAAGACAAAGTTACGGCCCTCGATGGCCTGGGCGATCTCCCGGGCCTGGGCCAGCTTTTCCTCTTCGCTCTTGGCCTTGGCCTTACGGCGCATCTCGACCACATTCATGTTGTCCTTGGTGACCTCAACGGCCAGTTTACGCTTGAACAAAAAATTATGGGCGTAACCCGGCTTGACATCCACCAGGTCACCTGCCTGGCCCAAACCCTTAACGCCCTCTAATAGCAATACCTTCATTATTGACAATCTCCTATCCAATCAAGCTGTGGATGTATTTTAGCACAAAAGAAAGAACCTCCCGTCTGGCAGGAGGTTCCGGTCAGGGCTTGTAATTTGCCTGGTCCGTCCCTTTTTACTCGGGTTTGTAGGGCAGGAGGGCGACCTGACGGGACCGCCGGATGGCAGTGGTCAGGGCCCGCTGGTGACGGGCGCAGGTACCGGTCATGCGGCGGGGGAGAATCTTGAAGTTCTCCGCCATGTAGCGCTGCAGGGTGTTGGTATCTTTATAGTCGATGTGATCGACATGGTCGGCACAAAATACACAGTATTTTTTCCGGCCGTAGCGTTTTTGTCCTTGATAGCTTCCGCGTCTTCTATTGTCCGCCATATTCTTACTCCTTCGCGATATCAGATATTAAAAATCAAAGGGCAACGAGGTGTCATCGTCGTCAGGTGCTGCCAGGAAGTCATCGCCTCCACTGTCCACCACGGTCGATTCGGGTTGATCCCGGTGCCTGTCCTCGCTGTCGGCTGACCGTCCGGCCCCCCGGCGCGACTCACAGAATTCCACTTCGTCAATGATGACTTCGGTCGTGTAGCGGCGCTGGCCTGACTGGTCTTCCCAGCTCCTGGGCTGGATGGATCCGACGACCAGTATCCGGTCGCCCTTGGCAAAATAACGATTGACAAATTCCGCCTGCTGGCGCCAGGCCACACAGGGGATAAAGTCGGCCTGATTCTGGTAGGTCCCGTCTGCGGCACGGCTGCGCCTGTCACAGGCCACCGTGAAGTTGCAAACCGAGATCCCGCTTTGCGTGGTCCGGATTTCCGGATCCCGCGCCAGCCGTCCCATCAGGATCGCTTTATTCATTATTCAGTCCTTTCTGGCATCTCCGGTGATGCTTCAGCCTCCTCCGGCGATGGTTCCGGGTCGACAGCCGGGCTGTCTTCCTGGGATTCAGCCACCGGCGCCTCTGCCGGAGCTTCCTCTTCTGCCTCGACTTCCGGGGCAGTCTCTGCCTCTACCTCGAGGGCTTTTTCAGCTTCTTCTCTCTCGTCGTCAAGCGACCGGCGGGCGACAGGCATGTAGGAACCTTCAGCCACAACAATCAGGTAGCGAAGGACATAGTCGGCGATGCGGAGCAGTCGCTCGATTTCCTTGGGCGCATCGGGCTGGGCATTGAAATGAACAATGACGTAATAGCCTTCACGAAGATCCTGGATCTCATAGGCCAGCCTGCGGCGGCCCCACTCGGTGACATCGACGATTTCTGCCGATGCTTCCACGATTGCCTGGACGCGTTTCATCTGAGCCTTGAGCTCATCGGCCGGCAAAGTGCCATTTAGGACATACAGTAATTCATATTTTCTAGTCATGGGTAGTATTTGACCCTCCTCCCGGACTACTGGCTCTGTATCTTTGACAGAGCGAGGATTTCACCTGTTCTCACAGGCGCTTGACACTCTAGCACGACCCGGGTCTCCCGTCAAGGGACCCGACAGACTCAGTCTATCCCAGGGCCGGGCCTGGACTTTTTGATCAGGTCAAAATCAGACTGTCATGGACAGCCTGCATGATGGCCCCCAGATCATCCCGGATCCGGCGATAGGCATGGAGGGCCTGACCGTAGGGATCCGTAATGTCCCGCCCCTCCAGGAAGTCGGCCGCCGGCCGGATCTTGTCTTTGGCCTGGGGGTAGTAGTGGCGCATCATGGCTGCCTGGGCCCGGGTCATGGTCACGATCAGGTCGGCTTCTGTCACCATCCTGGCCCGGATCTGCCTGGCCTTTCGATCCCCTATCTCAATCCCCCACTCGGCCAGGGCCTGGGCGGTCCCCTCCGACAGTCGCTGGCCGGCAATAATCCCAAGGCCCGCTGACTGGGCCAGGGCCTCCCCCTCCTGATAGCGGTCGTTGAAGATGGCTTCGGCCATGGGGCTTCGGCAGGT
>CAZKLG010000009.1:0-47597 GCA_964553675.1 uncultured Mageeibacillus sp.
TCTTCTCCAAGCACAACCACCCGCCTTCAGCCCTGGGCGCTGATTATGAGTATGATCGGCGATAGACAAAAGGGAGGGCTGGATCAAAAGAGTAGATTCGTGTAGAAATGCTGTAACGTAATAATGTGTATCGTGTTACAGTATGCGAGGACTCACCTTATCGAGGCCTATGCATGAGATCGACATGATCCTTTTCATGTGTTAGTCTCATTGCGGAAATTTGAAATAGCAGGGCCCTTCTCCTGGAGAGGATTTGGGCCCCCATGTCCCCCAAGTACTGGACAAAGGCGCCTTATCCTGTTATTATCTGTTTTCGGCCGCCCGCATTGCGGGCAGCTTTTTGAGCAAAAAAATCATGAAAGGAGGTGTGTTGATGCCTACGTTCAACCAGTTGGTTAATAAGGGACGGAAGTCCAAGCAGAGCAAGACCAGTGTGCCGGCTTTGGCTTCGGGTTTGAATACCTTGAAGCGCCGTGCGTCCTACTACCCTTCCCCGCAAAAACGCGGTGTTTGTACAGTAGTAAAGACGACTACACCTAAAAAGCCCAACTCTGCGCTCCGCAAAGTCGCACGTGTCCGTCTCACCAATCAGCACGAGGTTTACGCGTACATTCCGGGAATCGGTCATAACCTTCAGGAGCACAGTGTGGTCCTGATCCGTGGCGGCCGTGTCAGGGATCTGCCTGGCGTCCGCTATCACGTTATCCGGGGAACCCTGGATACAGCCGGTGTTGCCAATCGCCTACAGAGCCGTTCCAAGTACGGTGCCAAGCGTCCCAGGGTCGCGAAGACCAAGTAACGGCCAGCGGTTGGACAAACATGCAGAAAGAACACGCCTCTTTGTCGGGCCTGTTTTTTGCGCATGACACGTGTCCATATCGTGAGTACCTGTGGTTTCGGATTCCCATAGATGAATCCGCATAATCATGAAAGGAGGGAAGAAGATGCCAAGAAAAGGCCATATCCCCAAGAGAGAAGTGCTTCCGGATCCTGTCTATCACGACATCCGGGTGGCAAAGCTGATCAACAATGTGATGTTGGATGGCAAGAAAGACCTGGCTCAGACCATCGTCTACAACGCCTTTGACATCATAGAGCAGAGGGCCGACCAACCGCCTCTGGAAGTCTTTAACAAAGCCATGGACAATGTCATGCCCGTGCTTGAAGTTAAAGCCCGCCGGGTGGGTGGATCCAACTACCAGGTCCCTATCGAGGTGCGTCCTGACCGACGTCAGACGCTGGCGCTGCGCTGGATTGTCCAGGCGGCACGCTCCAGAAGTGAGCGCACCATGAAGGAGCGCCTGGCCAACGAACTATTGGATGCTGCCAAGCAGACCGGTTCAGCTCACAGGAAAAAAGAAGAAATCCATCGTATGGCAGAAGCCAACCGTGCCTTTGCCCATTACCGCTGGTAATAATCAAAAAGGAAGAAAACAGGAGAAAGACAGATGCCAAGGGAATTCTCACTTGAGAATACAAGAAATATCGGCATCATGGCCCATATCGACGCCGGCAAGACGACGACGACGGAGCGCATCCTCTACTACACAGGACGCATCCACCGGCTGGGCGAAACCCATGAGGGTGCCGCCACCATGGACTGGATGCCAGAGGAACAAGACCGGGGGATTACCATCACCTCGGCTGCGACCACCACGACCTGGAGGGGATGTCGAATTAACATCATCGACACGCCCGGCCACGTCGACTTTACTGTCGAGGTAGAAAGATCGCTTCGTGTACTGGACGGGGCGGTCACTGTTTTGTGTGCCAAAAGCGGTGTGGAGCCCCAGACGGAAACGGTCTGGCGACAGGCCGATACCTATGGTGTGCCCCGGATTTGCTATGTCAACAAGATGGACATCACGGGGGCTGACTACTTTCATGTCATCAAGATGATGAAAGACAGGCTGGGCACCAATGCGGTACCCATCCAGTTGCCTATCGGCAAAGAGGACTCCTTTGTCGGGATCATTGACCTTTTGTCCATGAAGGCAGAGGTCTATGAGGACGACGACCTGGGTAAGACCATCACCGAAGCTGACATTCCGGCCGACCAGCTGGAAGAGGCCAAGGAATGGCGGGCTCACATGGTTGAGGCCATTTGTGAGACCGACGATGATCTGACCGAGAAATTCCTGGGGGATGAAGAGATCTCCATCCAGGAACTCAAGGCAGCCCTCCGAAAGGCCACCATCGCGACCACCATTACGCCCGTCACCTGCGGTTCTTCCTACAAAAACAAGGGTGTCCAGATGCTTCTGGATGCCATGGTGGACTATATGCCCTCACCGGTCGATATTCCGCCTGTTGTGGGGATTGACCCCAAGACAGGGGAAGAGGCCGTCAGGGCTGCTGATGACCAGGCACCCTTCTCGGCTCTGGCCTTCAAGGTCATGACCGATCCCTTTGTGGGTCAGTTATGCTTTTTCCGCGTTTACAGCGGGACCCTGAAGGCGGGGACCTATGTTCGAAATGCAACCAAGGACAAGCGGGAGCGGATCGGCCGCATCCTCATGATGCACGCCAACCACCGCTCGGATGCCAGTGAAATCTATGCCGGGGACATCGCGGCGGCCGTGGGTTTGAAAAACACCACGACCGGCGACACCCTGACCACGGAACAGGCGCCCATCATTCTGGAAAGCATGGACTTTCCCGAACCCGTGATCTCAGTTGCCATCGAGCCCAAGTCCAAGGCCAGTCAGGAGAAGATGGAAGTGGCTCTGGCCAAGTTGGCTGAAGAAGATCCCACCTTCCAGACCCGGGTTGACCGGGAGACCGGTCAGATGATCGTGTCCGGCATGGGGGAACTCCACCTGGCTATCATCGTCGACCGACTCTTCCGCGAGTTCAAGGTAGAGGCCAATGTCGGCCAACCCCAGGTCGCCTATCGGGAGACCATTACCAAAACAGCTAAAGGTGAGGGACGTTTTGTCCGCCAGACCGGCGGTCACGGCCAGTACGGCCACGTCATCATCGAGATCGAGCCTTTGGAATCCGGCCAGGGTTTTGTCTTTGAAGACAAGACCGTCGGCGGGGTTGTTCCCAAGGAATTCATCAAGCCTGTTGAGGAGGGGATCCGGGAAGCCATGAACAGCGGCATTGTCGCAGGCTATCCGGTCGTCGACCTGAAAGCCACGCTCCTGGACGGTTCGGCCCATGAGGTCGACTCCTCGGAGATTGCCTTTAGGATCGCCGGTTCCATGGCCTTGCGAGAGGCCCTGAAAAAGGCCGGTCCCATCCTCATGGAACCCATCATGAAGGTGGACATTATCGTGCCCGACGATTATCTGGGCGATGTCCTGGCTGATGTCTCTGCCAGGCGCGGCAGTATCCAGGGCATGGAGGCGACCCACAACGCCCAGGTGGTCGATGCCTATGTTTCCTTGTCGGAAATGTTCGGCTATGCCACCGCCTTACGTTCACGGACCCAGGGCAGAGGGGTTTTCACCATGCAGATCAGTCATTTCGAGCAGGTGCCCGAAAGCGTCATGGCCAAAATAGTGACACATCGATAACCAAGGAAAGGGTGGCCCTGAAAGGGCCGCCACAAGCAAGATCCATTGCACTCATGCAGGTTTTATGAGAAAATTATAAGACATGCCAAGAAATAATATCAGATCCAATATAACGATCGACCAGCAGGAGGATATCTGAATGGGAAAACAGAGATTTGAAAGAACCAAACCGCACGTTAACGTGGGTACCATTGGCCACGTTGACCACGGTAAAACAACGCTGACCGCCGCCATTACCAAAGTGCTTTCGAGCGAAGGCCTGGCCAGCTTCACTGACTACGCCGCCATCGACAAGGCCCCCGAAGAAAGGGCCCGCGGTATCACAATCAACGCTTCACACGTTGAGTACGAAACAGAAGCCCGTCACTATGCGCACGTCGACTGCCCCGGGCACGCTGACTACATCAAGAACATGATCACCGGTGCGGCCCAGATGGACGGCGCCATCCTGGTCGTTTCAGCCGTTGACGGCCCCATGCCCCAGACCCGTGAGCACATCCTGCTCGCCCGTCAGGTTGGCGTTCCGGCCATTGTCGTCTTCATGAACAAGACTGACCAGGTTGACGACGAAGAGATCCTGGATCTGGTTGAGATGGAAATCCGTGAGCGCCTGGACGAGTATGACTTCCCCGGCGACGACACCCCCATCATCCGTGGCTCCGCCCTCAAGGCCCTGGAGTCCGAGAGCACAGACCCCAACGATCCTGTCTACCAGCCCATCCTTGAGCTCATGAAAGCCGTTGACGAGTTTATCCCGACACCGGCCCGTCCCATCGACCAGCCTTTTGCCTGCCCGATCGAGGACGTCATGACCATCACCGGCCGCGGCACCGTCGTGACCGGCCGTGTTGAGCGTGGGCAGATCGACATCAACCGCCCCGTCGAAATCGTCGGACTGGCGGATGAGCCGAGAAAGACAGTCGTTACCGGTATTGAAATGTTCCGCAAGATGCTGGATCACGCCGAAGCAGGCGACAACGTCGGTCTGCTCCTGCGCGGTGTCTCCCGCGACGAAGTCCGCCGTGGACAGGTTGTGGCAGAGCCCGGCTCCATTAAGCCCCTGACCAAGTTCGTCGGCCAGGTCTACGTCCTGACCAAGGACGAAGGCGGCCGTCATAAGCCCTTCTTCAGCGGCTACCGCCCGCAGTTCTACTTCCGCACCACTGACGTGACAGGTGTTGCCCACCTGCCCGAGGGTGTTGAAATGTGCCTGCCCGGCGACCACGTTGAGATTGACGTTGAGCTGATCACGCCTATCGCCATTGAACCCGGCCTCAAGTTTGCTATCCGTGAAGGTGGCAAGACCGTCGGTTCCGGCACGGTTGTCCGTCTCCTGGAAGACTGAGCCAAGCCAAAGGAAGACCTTTCTGATTAAAAGGGCGCCCGGAATATACCGGACGCCCTTTTTTCATCCCCTGGAGGTAACCATGCAGGATATTTTACTGGTTGTTGATATGCAAAAGGATTTCGTTGACGGCTCCCTGGCTACCCCGGAGGCCCAGGCCATAGTGGACCGGATGGTGGACAAGGTCAAGGCCTTTGAGGGTCCTATCCTCTTTACCCAGGATACCCACGGCCCCGATTACCTGGAAACCCAGGAGGGCAGGCTCCTACCGGTCGAGCACTGCATCAAGGGGACGCCGGGTTGGGAGATCATCCCCCAGCTGACCGCCCTTGGCAGCTGGCCGGTCCTGGAAAAGGACACCTTCGGTTCCAAGGATCTGGTCAAGGTCCTCCTGGCCATGAACGAGGAGGAAAGCATCCGCTCCATCACCCTGGCCGGTCTTTGTACGGATATTTGTGTGATTTCCAATGCCCTCTTGATCAAGGCCTATCTGCCCGAGGTGGAGATCCGGGTGGATCCCTCCTGCTCTGCCGGCGTCACGCCTCTGAGTCATGAGACGGCCCTGGAGGCCATGCGGGCCTGCCAGATCACCATCCTGGGGGATGACCAGCCTTAATCCTCTTGGGCTTTTTCTTCTTCTACCTTTTCAGGCTTGGGGAAGCGCCTTCTTTGGCGGATATCCCCGGCTGCCAGGATGATCAGGGCCAAAAAGAGGGCGCCTCCGACCAGGCCGGCCAGAAGATCCGGTGTCAGGCTGGCCTGCATGTCAAGGACATGAAGGAAGAAGAGGGCCAAGGCCAGGACCAGAATCAAAAGAAGGGAAGGCGTCAGGGAGAGGATGAACTGGAGCCTGTCATAGTTTTCTTTCTTTGCCCTTTCCCTGACCGACCTGACTGACGAATGGATGGAGACCCCCATCCAGAGGGGGAGGGTGATGGCAATGAAGATACGGTAGGCGGTGTCCTTGGGGAAAAAATAGGGCAGGACTATAAATAATAAGGCCAGGGCCAGGCCCAGGGCAATCTTTCTTTTCAATTTATTTCCTTTCAAGTCAAAAACAATGTTATTCATCCAGCGGATCCAGCTCTGCTTCTTTCGCCAGTTTCTTTATGCGCAGGTCGGCCAGGATCCGAAAAACCAGGCCGGCCAGGTAGAGGAAGATGCATAAGGCCATAAGGGTGGGATAGGCATGGGGCAGATGGCGGCGCAAAAGGATGATGGACAGGGTCCAGATCAAATAACTTTCTGAAAAAGTGGTCCAGGAGAAAAATTCCAGGAAGAAAAGCTGCCGGTCCTGGATCTTCCGCTTGCGCTTCTGGGCGGGGTCAATGACAAAAATGAGAAAGCCGATCAGGGCGGGGAAGGCGGCCAGAAAGAGGGCCTTGGAGATGGAATCGATGGCCCCGGGAAGGAGGAGGGTGATCAGATAGAGGAAGCCCACATAAAGGAATTCACCGTAATCCAGTAGTTTCATAGGACCCCCTTGATCCCAGACCTCACTTCAATCCGTCATAGTCCCCCTGGCGGTAACCCACCAAGACCTGGTCGGGCCCGACCAGGATAGGCCGTTTGACCAGCATACCGTCACTTGCCAGGAGCTGGATTTGTTCTTCCTGGCTCATGGTAGGCAGTTTGTCTTTCAGTTTTAACTCTCTGTATTTCATCCCGCTGCTATTGAAAAAGGAGCGGATGGGCTTGCCGCTTTTGGCAATCCAGTCGGTCAGCTCCTGGGCTTGGGGCCTGTCTTCTTTAATATCGCGGAAGCGGTAGGGGATCTCATGCGTGTCAAGGAAACTCCTTGCTTTACGGCAGGTCCCTCATTTGGGATAACAGACAAATAGATACATAAGCCAGCTCACTTTCCATATAAGGTCGCTGGTCCCAGTATAAACTAATCGTTGTAAAAGAGACGGGTGTAGGATCCCTGATCATCCAGGTAGACAGCCTCGGTGTCATCGTCGGTCATGGTCCCTTCATCGAAGGGAAAGGAAAAACGGACGGCCGATCCACAGGAGACCGACAGTTTGCGGGGGGCAGGCACCATTTCCGCCTGATCATCGCCCATCGTTTCCAGGCGTCGGAGGAAGGTCATGGCCCCGAAATGGGTATGAAAAGTTGCAATATAGGTCATAGCATCCTCATCCTTCCCTGGGCCGGGCAATCAAGGCCCGGCCCAAAGAGGTCAGCTTACTTGCTGAAGGTAATCTTATAGTCACCGTCTTCTTCGGTCAATTCAAATTCATGGCCATTGTTTTTGCCAAAACGCATGATATTCTCACGGGGCGTCTCATCGTCCACCAAAACGGCGAAGGGAAAGGCACCTTGGCGGATGGCTTCCTTGGTCATCAGTACAGGTTCGGGGCAGGAAAGACCCCTGGCATCAACTATTTTCATTTATCTCTCACTTTCCATTCAAAAGAGCTTGCTCAGGACTTGGCCTTGCTGCGTTTGGTGTAGACAAGACCAATCACCAGCATGATGACCAGGGAGGCAATGACGGCAATGCGGCCGTTGGCTGTGGTGCCTCCGCCGATAACCAGGTTGGTGCCTTCTTCATAGGCATCCGCTGCAGATGCCAGACCGAAGTTGTGGCTGAAAGCGGCACCGGCCAGGAGGCCCAGGACGGTGATGGCAGAGTCCACATTACCTGTCCCGGTCATGACCAGCTGGCGCATGGGGCAACCGCCCAAAAGGACAGAACCCAGGCCGACGACGGCCAGTCCCAGGATATTCCAGATCCACTGACTGTGGGCCACCGGCTGATGGTAGAGGCCCAGGTTGAAGTTATTGGTGGCCAGGTTAAAGACAAAGGCCACGACCAGGATGCCCACATTACCCCAGAAGAGATGGGGGTCACCGATCATGAAGAGGTCGCGAAAGCCACCGGCCTGGCAGATACGGGACCGCTGGGCCAGGATGCCGATGACAAAAGCCAGGCCCAGGGCCAGCCAGATGGAGGCCTTCATGGAGCCGGGGCCAGCCTCGGAGTAGGCCAGGAGCGGGGAAGAGACAGCCAGCATGATGAAAAGGGGCAGCTGGAGGACCGGGACGATGGCGCCTTCAAAGGCGTGGAGTTTGTGGGTCCGGCCCAGGGAGAAGCCTCTTTTCAAGAAGAGGGAACCGATATAGACGCCCAGGAGGAAGCCGATAAGGCCAATCCAGGCGTTGAGGTCGCCGGCCGCCATGCGCAGGACCATGCGCAGGGGGCAGCCCAGGAAAACCAGGGCACCCACCATGACCATGAAGCCCAGGAAGAAACGGGTCAGGGGGGATGAGCCACCCCGGGCCCGGAATTCGCGGGTGACCAGGGAAATCACAAAGGCACCCAGGATCAGGCCCATGATTTCAGGACGGGCGTACAAGACGGGAGCCGCCGTGTGGAGCTTGAGGGCTCCGGCTGTGTCACGGATAAAACAGGCAATACAAAGTCCCATATTCTTGGGGTTGCCCTGCAACATGAGCAGCACACCGACAAGGCCGATAAAGGCCCCCGTGATGGTGACTGCAAGCCACTTTTTGTTTTTCATGTATCCTCCAAAAAAGATAATCAAACAGGCGCCATTGCGCCATCTCAGCCCTTGGGCCTGAGAAGCCAAAGCTTGAGTATTCCTGGATGGCAAGGCGAAAGAAGGCCAAAGGCTTTGGCGGATCAGTCAGACACCTTATAAGACGGGGTGGAGGCTCTTATTTTGACAAGTTTTGGGATAAGAGGTGCTCGCCGCAGGTCTTCATCCGACAGGAATGGAAAACGGATCGTACCACCGGCACGACCGGCGCCACTCAATCCGCTGCCATCAATATCGGCGCAAAGTAATTCTGGCTCTTAGCCATGGCGACACCTCCTTACAATCTACTTGGGGTTAACCCGAGGGTCAGTATAGCATAAGGGCCCGGCGGTCAATCAAGTCAGCTTCTCAAGGGCTTTTTCATAGTCCTGGGGCCTGTCCAGATCCAGGGCCCCCAACCAGTCGTCCTCAAAGGGCACGTGAAGGATGGCCCGGGCGTGCTGGCCCAGGATCTGCCGCCCGCCTGCGTCTCCTGTCAAAGCTGCCAGTTGGGGATAAAAGTCACGGCCAAAGACCACGGGGGAAAGATTCCTTCCCCCGACAGTGGGGACGACGATGCCCTCTGGTGATGATTCTTCCAGGAGCTGGCGGATGATGGGGGGACTGATGAAGGGTTGGTCGCCCGGGATGAAGATGGCCGCCTGGCTTTGGGGGTCCAGGGCCTGGACGCCCGAAGCCACAGAGCTCCCCTGTCCCTCTTGGTAATGGGGGTTGTGGACCAGGCGGACGCTCTTGTCATGACCATACTGGAGGGGACGGACCGCCTCTTCAATGGCCTTTGCCTCATGCCCGGTCACCAGGACGATATCGGAGGCATCGCTGGCCAGGACCTGGCGCAGATTTCTTTGGATGACCTTTTCGCCGGCCAGGGTCAGGAGCAGCTTGTTGTCCCCCTCCATGCGGGAAGACATGCCAGCTGCCAGGATGACAGCTGACAGGGGCGGAGCCAGGGTCTTTTCCCGGACCTTGCTGTAGAAGACCCGGCGGCTGCCCGTTCTCACACCATAGAAAAAGACGGCATCAATTCGTGTCTGTTCCAGGACCCGGTCAGCCAAAAGGCCCAGGGAACGGACGGATTGGAGGGAAGGGTCCAGGCAGTCGGTCTGGTTGAAGATGACCGCCACCCGGCTGAGGGGAGGAATGCCCTTGAGAAGGTGGCCGCTGTCCAGGAGGGCAAAAAGGTCCTCCATCCGGATGGCCTGGCCCTCCTGCCGGCCGGTCTCCCGGGAGAAGATGTCATGGCGGTGGACCCTGGTCTCGTCAAAGGTCTTGCCGACTCCCGAGAGGCCAAAGATAATCAGGGTCAGGTCAGTGGTCTTGGGGATGACCGGCTCGTGGTCGGCATGGGCCTTGAGGGGCTTTCTTTTGGAGCCGTCGGCTTCACAGTACAAGATGGTATCCGCCTTGCCGGCCAGGCGTTCCTGGCGGATCCAGCTGTCCATGACCTGGGGGTCCACCCCCTTGTATTTATTTTGGGTCCCTGGGATCAGGGAACCAAACCAGAGACCCGACTGGGCAGGCGGGGCCAGGCTGACCCGGGTCAGGGCCGGGTTCTTTTTTTGTGCTTCAGTCAAAGGAGGGGCCAGATCGCCTCCCGTTCCCGGCACCCCCATGGCCGTCGTCGTGGTCAGGATGGAACGGGGCCGGAGGCCGGCCTGAAAGAGTTGGGTCAAGGTGGTGGTCTTGCCACCTCCACCGACAATAGAGACCAGGAAGGGAGAGGGATAAAAGGCTCGCCTGCCCTCAAGCAGGCCCTCCAGATAGGAGGCCAGGCTCAGGTTGGGGGTGGGGACTTTCATCTTCCGACTCCCGGTCAGGCGTTAGTTTCTTTGAAATGGGCCAGGATGGCCTCCAGGACGCCTCCAGCGATGGCCCGGCCCTTGTCGCTGATGGTCTTTACATAATCGACATCGGCCCGGGGGTCGACGTCACCGATTTTCTGGCCTTCCCTGACCTGGAAGCCAGGGGCAATCAAGCCACGGACCACGCCTGAAATCAGGGTTTTGACGGGCTGGCCATCAACGGTCAGGATGACATCCCCCGCCTGGACCAGGTCACCGATCTCATGCAGATTCTCTGTCTTGCCAGCCCGGGGCGCCCGCAGGACCCGGTCTTTATCGATGCCCTCGATGCTGCCCGGTATCCCTGTGTTGGCGGCGGCCAGACCCTGGCGGATCAGGCGGCCCAGATAGTGGCCCCTTTTGGTTTCAATCACTACATGGGCATCTTTGCCGGCCTCAATGTTGGGGCCCAGGCCGATGACCAGGGGGGCCCAGGTCATGTCATAGTCAGCTTCCCTTTTGCTGAGGGTGGCGTCTATGAAGACATCTGGTTTTAGAAAGTCACGGACCTGCCGGTCTTCCAGGGTCAGGACAGGGATAAGGCCGGCTTCCAGGGTCTCCTGGATCTGGTCCAGGGACTGGATATGGCGGGCGGTCAGGCCTTCGATTTCCCAGTCACCCTCATAGATGGCGTTACAGTAGGAAACAGTCCGGCGGACGCAGGAAGGCTGGGGTCGGTCACAGACCACCAGGGCAAAGCCCGCATTATGAAGTCTGTGGATAAGGGCAGAAGCCAGGTCGCCTCCCCCCCGGATCAAGATGGTCTTTTTCATGGCATGACTCCTTTAAGATGGCTTGGCAGCCAGTCGACCATCAATCGGCCAGGCTGTCAAAATATCCCTGGATCAGGACAACGGGTGTGCCCTTGTCGCCGCTCCCCGAGGTCAGGTCAGCCAGGGAACCCAAAAGGTCCGTCAGCTGCCTGGGGGTGGTGCCGCCGGCATTGGTCTCAAAATCCTCATCCTCTTCCTTTTCGGCGATGGCCTTGCGGACCGCCTCTTCCAGGGCCTGTCCGGAGAGATCGGCGAATTTATTGTCAGTCAGATATTTCAATTTCAATTCCCGGGGCTTGCCCGAGAGGCCATCCGTATAGGCCGGGGAAACCACCGGGTCAGCCAGTTCCCAGATCTTGCAAACCGGATCCTTGAAGGCCCCGTCGCCATAGATCATGACTTCAATCTTTTTACCGGTCCGGGCCAGGAAATGATCGGAGACCGCCTGAACAAAGGCCTTGCCTGAGCGGGGGAAGAGTTTGACCAGTTCTTCACTGGCCTTGTTGCTGCCTAAAAGCCCGTATTGCTCATGGTAGCCACTGCCCCCCACGGACTCAGTCAGCAGGTCGTCCAGTCCCAGGACCCGCTGGGCACCGGCCCGCCTGAGCAGGCGCTTGGTCCGCTCCCGTGAATGGACATCGCAGACCAGGGTATAGGGGGTATAGTCAAGGACAGCCAAGGGGTCATTGGCCAGGATAATCTGGGCCTGACAACCTTCCTTTTCGATGATGTCCCGGTAAAAATCAACATAATCCACCCCGGTGAACTTATGGGGATTGTTGCCAAACAAGTCCCGATAGCGGGCTTCGGTCAGGCAATCCTTGAGCGGGTCGATGCCCTTGGCATCCATCTGGTCCAAGTCCATGAGGCTGTTGCCCACTTCATCTGAAGGGTAGCTGAGCTGGAGGACAATCCGCTTGGCCCCCCGGGCGATGCCACGGAGATTGACGGCAAAACGATTGCGGCTCAAGATAGGAAAGATGACACCGATCTGGCCTTCGGGGAACTTGTCCCGGACATCCTGGGCGATCTGGTCACAGCTGGCATAGTTGTCTTCGGCCCGGGCCACAATGGATTCGGTGATGGCCACGACATCCCGGTCCCTGAGCTCAAAAGCCTCGTCAGCGGCTGCAAGCAGCACACTGTCGACGATAATCTCTGTCAAGTTGTCGCCACTCTTGATAATGGGCGTCCGAATACCTCTGGAAACTGTTCCTGTACGTCTGGTCATCTGCTTAGCGGAAAAAACCGCTTCTCCTTTCAAGAGGGCCCGGTCCGGGCCTGCTGGTCCTTGCCTAAAGTCCCGCCCGTGAGCCGCCCTCGCCGAATGCAGCGGACAAGCGGAAAACAAGAGGCGCCGACCCTTCTGGCCAAGGGCGTCAAGGGCCGGCGCTCATCAAATGGCGGAAGCATGTGAGAATCGAACTCACCCGGGAGGCTCCTAACCCCCCTCAACGGTTTTGAAGACCGCGGGGCACACCAGAACCCATCTGCCTCCACGCTGTATTGTCAAGCTTTCCGACCTTTTTGTCAACCGCAGGGTCAGCTCCAGCTGGCAAATAAGTCCTGTGTTACAGGTCAGTCTCTTCACATGGCCAGAGGCCTTCCCTCCCTCAGCACCCAGATGATCCGCTCCTTGACGGTCCGGCCGGTGGCCCGTTCAATGGCATGGGCATAGGCATCAATCTGGATCTGGTAACGGGCGCGGAGGAGGCGGTCACTGTCCTCTTTTGGCAGCCGGTCGGTCTTGAAGTCGATCAGGATGGCCTGGCCGTCATCCTCGACAAACCAGAGGTCAATCATGCCCTGGACCAGGGTGATTTCCCCTTCCGGCAGTTGGGAACTGAGACTTCTGGAGGGCAGGGCCAGGGTAAAGGGCATCTCCCGGTAAACCCTGCCGCTGGATCTTTCTACCTTGAGCAGGCGGCCGGCCAGCTCACTTTGAGCCCAATCCACGGTTTCCCCGGCCAGTTGCCAGGCCAGGTCCATCTCATGGGCCTTGATGATATCCCGGCTGACCATGTCTTCCAGCTGGGCCCGGTAGAGGGACAGACAATCTTCAGCGGGGCAGCTGGACAGCTCTGCCAGGTCCAGGAAGCGGAGGATGGTGTGAAGAATGTTGCCCAATTCCAAGCCCTTGTTGAGGCGGGCGCTGTCTCCCACCCTCATGGTCAGGGGCATTTCGGCCTTGATGATCCGGGGCAGGATTTCCTTTTCCAGGCTTTCCTGGTCCTCCTGGTCATCCAGGGGGAGGAGGGTATGGAGGTCTTCAGGGTCAGATCCCTCATGGGCCAGGCCCGAGGAAAGGTCAAAGCCCAGGCGTTGCATTTCAGTAACCGTGACCTTGGAAGGGGCCAGGGCCGCTTCCTGGTAGGGGATCTCCCCCTGGAGGAGTTGGAGGGGTGAAGGGCCCTCTGTCTGGCTGTCTGCTGGAGCCGTTACCATCGCTTCTTTTGGATCTAGAGGGGGATGGGTGAAGATTGCTCGGACCAGGTCCTCCCAGGTCTGAACCCGGACATTAGTGAAAAGGGCGGGGAAGTCCCCGGGATCCAGGCTGCCATCTTGACCCTGGCCGGCCTGGGTCTCTGCCAGTTTATCGATAAAAGCGGGATATCGGACGGCCATGTAGGCCAAAAGGACTTGGGCATCCGTTTTCAGGCGCCTGGAAAAGGAGGCGGGGAGGATGGTCCCTTCCTGGCGCTGGGCATGGGACAGGTGCCGGCTTGCCCAGCGGCTTTCCTCGATGACCGTCCGCAAGGCTTCTTTGTCAATCATCTGGGCCTGGTCCAGGGGAAAAAGAAGATAAAGGCCGTGAATGGCCCGGGTCATGGCCACATAGAGGAGTCGCCAGTCCTCTGCCCGCTCCCGGTCAGCTTCTGCCACCCGGCTGGCTTCATGAAGGGGATTGTTGGTGACCTCCAGGCCTTCCTGGTCGATGCTGGCGGTTGACAGGCCTTCCTCCTCGGTGAAGAGCAGGGTCTGGCGGCCCTCCTGCCTGCCGGCCCGGGGATCCAGGCAACCCAGGATGACATAGTCAAACTCCAGGCCCTTGCTGCTGTGCCGGGTCAGGACCCGGACGGCCCCAGGCAGGAGCACCTTGTCGGAGGTCCCCTCAGCCGGTCCTTCCTCCATGGCCAGTCTCAGCTTTTCCAGGGCCCTGCGGGGTCCGGTCAATCCCAGGGGGTCCTCCTGGGCCAAGAGATCCATAAGCCGGTCCAGCTCAGCCATCTGGGACTGGCCAAAGCGGGATTGGGCCAGGTATTCATGGTAGTTGCATTCAGCGAAAACCAGGTCCAAAAGATCCGAGTGATCCAGCTCCTGGGCCAGGAAACGCCAGCGGTCAATCCGGGCGGCCAGGGCCCGGGCCTTTTGGCTCAGGGCCTGGTCCTCTGTCTGGGCCAGGGAGAAGAACTTGTCATGGAAGGCCGGTCGCCTGCCAGTTGACTTATCCGGGTCTTGGTCCAGGCGGCCCTCCTCCAGATTGGCCAGGGTCAGAAGTTCCTCCCCGGTCCAGGGGTCCGGGGCAAAGGGGCCCATCATGAATGAGAGGAGGGGGATATCCTGGCGGGGGTTGTCCAGGACCGACAGGAGGGCCTCTACCTGGCGGAAGACCAGGCTGTCCGGGAAGAGCCTGCCTGACCGGCTGGTGACAGGGATGCCGCAAAGGGCCAGGCTTTCCTCATAAACCCGGCAGTGGTTGTTGGTAGGCAAGAGGATGGCAATCTGATCGT
This sequence comes from uncultured Mageeibacillus sp., assembly GCA_964553675.1. Taxonomy (GTDB): domain Bacteria; phylum Bacillota; class Clostridia; order Saccharofermentanales; family DTU023; genus UBA4923. The sequence goes on from CAZKLG010000009.1 coordinate 14,778, forward strand.
AGGCTACTCCCCTTTCAAGCAGGTCCCGGATGATACGGGCCGCCATGAGGGCCTCCTTGCTGGTGTTGGTCAGGCTCAGGTCCTCTGGCAGGAGACTGGTCAGAGCCGGTTGATCGGGGTCCTTTTCTTCTTTCTCTTCCCCCTCATCTTCCGGGACGCCCTTGAGGGAGGTGGCAACATCCAGGAAGACCCCTGACGGCCACTGGCCCTGATCCTCCCGGTCGTAAGCCTGCCACTTGTCCTGGTCTGCGATCAGCTTCTGGCTTTCATCGTAGTCGATCTCTCCGGACTCCCGGGTCAGGAAGGACCGGAAAAAGTCATTGATGAAGTCGATGATAGCAGGCCGCGTGCGAAAACAACGGTTGAGAAGGGCCAGGTAACCCGACTCTTGGGGGCCCAGGGGGGGAGGTGTCTGGCCGGCCAGGACCAGGCAGGAGCTGGCTTCATAGCCTGCAAAGAGGGAGGGATTGGCATAGCGGAAACGGTAGATGCTCTGCTTGATGTCACCCACCATGAGGAGGTTGCGGTCGCTGATCCGGCGGACCAGGGCGTCCTGGATGCTGGAGGTGTCCTGGTATTCATCGATATAAATTTCCTGGTATTTCTCCAGATAATCGGCCCGGATCTCTTCCTGGTCAAGCAGGGCCAGGGCCCCATGCTCAATGTCACTGAATTGGATGGCGTTGAGCTGGAAGCGGCCTTTTTGGAATTGGTCGTCTACCAGGAGGAGGGTTTCCATAAAACGGGCGGCGGGTCCTGCGGCCCTTGCCAGGGCCTGGCGCATGGTCTGGACAGGGGCGCTGAAGACAGGGGGAAAGCCGGCAGAGGCATCGGCGAGCCGCTTGGTGCGCTTGAAGCGGTCGCTGATCAGGGCCGCCAGGGGCAGGACCTCCCTCAATAGCGTCATGGTGCTGGCATCCCGTTGCCGGCTGTGGTCGGAAGTCGAACGGCTGCCTGTCAGCCGGGGGAGGGGGAAGCCGTCGATCTGCCTGCCCACCTCCCGGACGGCATCCCAGTGGGCGGGGTCATGGCCTGACAGGGGCAGCAGGGCATGGGTGACCCCCTTCATCATGGAGATGATCTGGACCAGATCCTTGTCACTCTTGGTCTTGGACCGGGGCAGATCCTCCCGCCAGAAATCAGTCCTGGTCAGCTGGTCCAGAGCCTGGTTGGCCCGGTCCAGGCTCTCTTCATAGAGCCCCCACCAGTAAGAGGCGGCCGGATCGTCGGCAGCGGGAAAAGTTTCCGACCGGTCAAAGAGTCCGTCAAGGGATCTTTTGACCAGGTCCCGGTAGCGGGGGAGGTTGCGCAACTGTTCCAGCATACTGGTCAGGGCCTGGCGGAAGCTGTCGTCATTGAGATCGGGGGAATAGGCCTGGGAGATGCTGCGAAAATCGGTCAACCATTGGGCCCAGGTCCGGTCCTGGCCGGTCAGGACATAGGGGCCTGGCTGGTCGGGGTCAGCCTGGCGGGGCAGGGGGCTGTCAGGGCTGGCTTGATGGCCGGCGTCCAGGGCGTCCAGCTGGCTGTAAAGCAGGGAGAGGACCTGATCCATGGCCTGATCTTTTAACTTGTCTTCCTCCCTGCTGTCAAGGATCCGGTAGCCGGGTTCCAGGTAGGCACGACCCTCCGGATCACTGAAGGCGGGCAGATAGGCAGAGAGCACCTGGTTGCAAAAGGCGTGGATGGTGGAGATCTGGGCCAGATTGAGCTCATCGATCAGCTGGTCCATTGCCCTTTTCTCTTCTTCATTTGCCGCCTGCTCAGCCTCCAGGCGGAGGCGGCCGCTGATTTTTACCTTCAGATCCTTGGCGGCCAGCTCAGTAAAAGTGATGACCAGGAGCCGGGAGGGATGAAGTCGCCCCTCCTTCATGCGCCTGACGATCCGTTCGGTCAGGGTGGTGGTCTTGCCGGAACCGGCGGCGGCAGAAATGAGGAGGTTGGCCTCCTGGTCGAAATCGACCGCCAGTTTTTGCGCTTCCGTCAAGGTGGGGATGGCCATGCCTGCCTCTTTTCTCCTGCTTGCTTATCCAAGCGGTCATCACGGATCAATTTTACCAGAAGGCCGGCCCCGGCCCTCCTAAGGCCTGACTTGAAAGAAGGGGACAAATGGCTGACAATAATAGAACCTGCGTCCTTGACGCCCCCTGGGGGAGGAAACGCTTGAAAAGAAAAGATCTCTTAATCATCCTGGTCCTGGCCCTGCTCCTTTTGGCAGCTGCCTGTTCGTCCCGGTCCTTTGACAGCCGGGACCTGGCCCAGATCCGCCTGACCGGCGCCGATGGCTTTGCTTCCCTGGTGGTGGTGGCGGACCAGGAGAAGCTGGCAGCCCTGCTTGAAGAGGAAGCCCTGGGGCTGAAAGAGGGGGATGAAAAGGCTTTGCAAAAACTTTTCCAGCGGGAGGCCGCCCTTAATTCCCTGGTCTTTTCAGCTGACAAGATGGCCAATCTGACCAATGGGGATGAAATCACCATCCGGGGCACCTATGACGAAGATCTGGCAAAAAGGGCAGGTATCCGTTTTAAAAACACCAAATTCAAATACAGGGTGGAGGGCTTGAAAGAGGCCCGGGCCATCAACATCCGCAACCATGTCGACCTGGCCTTTTCCGGTTATGATGGCCGGGGACAGGCATCCCTCCTCCTGTCAGGGGATCTGGAAAGCTACCAGTCCGACTTCGATTTTATCTTCGAGAACGGTCAAAGTGATCTGTCCAACGGTGACCGGATTGATTTAAGGGTGGTACCCCATATGGGGAATCTGACCGACCAGGGCCGGATTGCCTATGAGGTCAGACTCTCCTTTCGGGTCCAGGGACTCCTGCCCATGACCTCAGTCGATCTCTTCGAGGACCTGGTCCTGGTCTTTGACGGTATCAGTGACCAGGGACTGGTCTCCTTTGATACCAGCCGCCTGCCCGCCGATTGGGTGGAAGCCGGCGAGTCGGCCCAGGCGCCTGTCAGCTACATAGCCAGTCCTGCCTGGGGATTGTCCAACGGAGATATGGTCCAGGTGGAGGCAGTCATTGACCAGACCTGGTTCTGGGACCGGGGCCTGTCGCCTGAAGACCTCTTGAAGGACTACCAGGTCCAGGGCTTGAAAGAATATCCCCGTCATCTGGACCAGGTTGACCTCATGCCCCTCTTTAATAAAATCGACAGCTGGCTGGCAGAGGACATGGCCATGCGGGTGGATCTCAACTACTGGAACCAGGATTTTGGGACCGGCCCGCCTGTCAGTCTTTGGGACAGCCGCTACGAGTCCGGTGTCGTTCGCCTCTACTATGGTTATGAACAAGGCGACCGTTCCAAGAACTTTGTCGCCATCCTCTATAAATTGGCCGTCCAGGGGACCTGCCTGGAGGCCACGGCCTACCAGTCCCATTACCAGGCAGGCGACCAGGAGGCGGCCAATCTCTACCTTCTTTATATGGTGGACAATATCATGTATGACCGGGCCGAGATCGACGATTTCCGGGAGATCAACCTCCGCCTGCACAGCCATGTTGAATTGGATGCCATCGCCCTCTTCAAGAGTCAATACGGGGGTGAGGGCCAACAGATTGTCCAGGTGGATATTCCCGAGGAAGTCGCCTTCAAGGAGGCCCTGATCATCACAGGTCCCTGACCGCCTGTGCTATCATTGGTTGTTGTAGGTTAGTGGGGGAATTGGTCTGTGTGACAGCAGGAATATTTGATGACTTCTCAAATGGACAAAAGCCAAGACCAAAGCCCGGATGACATCAATCCGGCAGCCGTGCCTGACAAATGGCCTGACGGGCTGTCAGAAGGCATGAGGCGGCCGCATGTCCGACGGGCGGATTTCATGGCCAAGGTCAAGGAGGACCTGCCCCGGATGGTGGAGGAAGTTCAGGCCGTCCGGCCAAGTTTTTTCCAGCGTTTTGACTGGCAGCGGGTCATCCTCCTTTTTGCCGCCCTCCTCCTGTCTGAGCTGGTCCTCCGCGTCAATGTCAGCGGTCCCCTCTTCAATATCGGCCTTCTCTACATCAGTCTTTTCAGCCTCATGCGGGCTATGATCATGTCCTCATTTTTGGAAATCCTGCCGGAGAAAGCCCGGATGCCCACGACCTTTGGCCTCCTGGTCCTTTTTCCCTTCATATACTCAGCCCAACTGATTTACTATAAGTTTTTCCGGACCTTCATGGTCTTTTATTCCATCGGCCAGGGGGGCCAGGTCCTCCAGTTCCTGGAAGATATCATCATCAAGATCCTCCGCAACATCCCCTGGATCCTGCTCTTTTTCCTGCCCCTGGTCATCTATTTCGTTTATCTCAAGGACAAGAAAGCCGCCAATCAGCACAAGATCCCTGGCTGGAAGCGGGCCCTGACGGGTCTTCTGATTGCCCTCTTGATCCTGGCCACGACCCTGGGTATCATGGCCACCAACCGCTCTTATAACAGCCCCTGGGAGCACTATTTCCTGGAAAATGAAATCCTGACGGGGACCAACCAATTCGGCCTCATGACGGCCATGTGGGTGGATCTCAGCCACTTGGTCTATCCCCGAAGTGCCCTGATCCCTGAGGACCTGATCCCCGATCCCATCGAGACCCTGGGTCCCATCCAACCGACCCAGGCCGATCCCACGGATCCGGAGGGGACCGAGGATCCCATCCCGCCCCCGGTCTCCTATCCCAATATCCTGCCCATCGATTTTGAGGCCCGCCTGGGTGGCTACAATCCGGATGACAGCTACCTGTCCGGCCTGCTTGGCAAGACCCGGGAGGAATCGGTTCAGTATCTGGACCTGATCTTTTCCAGGACCCAGCCCTCCTATACCAACGACCATACGGGACGGGGCAAGGGCTTCAATCTCATCTTTGTCACCGCCGAGAGCTGGTCCAAATTCTGCATTGATGAAGAGCTGACCCCTACCCTCTGGATGATGTACAACCAGGGCGTCAAGTTTGAAAACTTCTATGTCCCGGTCTGGACGGTCTCCACCCTGGACGGAGAATATGCCGGCCTTTGTGGCATGATCCCCAAGCAGGGGGTCTGGACCCTGAAAGAGGCCTATCAAAATGATATGGCTATGGCGCCCGGCAAGATGCTCAGCCGCATGGGCTATAGCAGCAAGGCCTGGCATAACCATACCTGGAATTACTACTCCCGGGATATGTCCCACCCCAATCTGGGCTATGACTACCGGGGACTGGGCCATGGTCTTGAGGTGGTGCCCACCTGGCCGGAATCCGACCTGGAGATGATTGAAAAGACGGTCTTTGAATTTGTCGACCAGGAACCCTTCCATGTCTATTATCTGACGGTCAGCGGTCATGCCAACTGGACCCGGATGGGGAATGCCATGTCCTCCCGCCATTGGGATCACTTCGCCCACCTGGATCTGCCCCACGAGGGTATTGCCTATCTGGCGGCCAATTATGAGCTGGAACTGGCCATGGAGAGCCTGCTCCAGCAACTGCGGGATGCCGGGGTTGCTGACCGCACCCTGATTGTCGTCAACCCCGACCACTACCCCTATGCCCTGGAAGACCATGCCAGCTATGAGGCCCTGGCCGGCAAGAAACTGGACAAGGTCTTTGACATCTATGAGAGTGCCGCCCTTTTCTACCATGACGGCATCGAGCCGGAAGTCATCGACAAATACTGCACCAGCCTGGACCTTTTGCCCACCATCTATAACTACATGGGAATACCCTTCGATTCAAGATTTCTCTCAGGCCGTGATATCTTCTCGGACAGCGAAGCCCTGGCCATTTTCCTGGGTCGCAGCTGGATCACGGAAGAAGGCCGCTATGATGCCCAGACCGGTATCTTCAGCCCCCATGAGGGGCGGTCCCTGGCCGATCCCCAGGCCTACATTGAGCGGATCAACCGGGAAGTCAAGCTTCGCTATGACACGGCCCGCCTTATCATCGATACCGACTATTACAAGGATCTGCTGACCCAGGAAGACTGGGCAGCCATCAATGACGACTATCTCCAGCATATGAAGGATAATCCCTGGCCCTAGTCCCCGCCCCTTCCCAGTTCCAGCACTTTGACCCGGGCGGCCTCACGGTCCGGGGCCCTGTCGCCCAGGGCCTGATTGCGGGCCAGGCGCTGGTCGTAACCGCAGGCGGCATGCCAGGGGCAGTAGCGGCAGGGGTTTTGCCGGCTGCCCCGGACCAGGGGCTTGGCCGGAAAGCGTCCTTCCAGGACTGTTTCCAGGGTCTGAATGGCCTTTTTCTCCGCGAAGAGGGCTGCCCGGTCCACCCAATCCTCCTGCCAGAGGTCTTTTTGTTTTTGTAAAGCGTCAAGGGCGGGATTTTCTTTGGCCTCATGGCTCCCCTGAAAATCCTGGAGTTGGTAGACCTGGGGTGTCTTCCAGCCCACAAAGAAGAGGGATTCCACCCAAGAGCCCGGATAGCTGGCCTCAAAGGCCCTTTTATAAAAGGGGAGCTGGAAATCGGTCCCGTCAGCCAGGTCGATCCAGGAGAAATCCTTGGAGGAACGCTTGTAGTCCATGATCCGGAACTGGCCCTGGAAGTTGGCGTCGATCCGGTCCACCTTGCCCCGGACCTTATAGCTCTGTCCCTTGGCCATCAAGAGGTAGTCAGGCTGGCCGGCCGGGGGGAAGGCCCATTCCAGCCAGCGGGGGTAAAAGTCATCCCCCTGGTTGAAGGCTGCCAGGGCACGGAGGGTGTCAGCCGCCCGCCTGATCAGCCGGCCCCCGATCCCGCCGGCCAGACTGGCTTCCCCATACCAGGCCATGGCCTCCTTGCGGGTTGTTGTCAAGTAATGGGGGCGAAGATAGGCGGGGGTCAGGCTTTCCTGCCAATGCTGGGCCAGTGCCTGCCACTTGTCGGCCTGGTCGCAGGCCTGGAGCTGGCCCAGGAGGTCCCTTGCGGCAGATTCCATGAGGCCATGGAGGAGGGTGCCCTGGAGATTGGGCAGATCCCGGGCTACCGGCCTTTCCGAGGCACCGACCAGGTAGTCGGTAAAGAAGCGGAAGGGGCAGTCGTTAAAGCCTTGCAGCATGGACACGCTGACGCTTTTTCGGGCCTTGAGACTGTCCTGGACCAGGGCCGGGGGCAGGGTCAGGGACTCGGCGATCCGGTCGGCTGACGCCAGGACCGGGACCGGGTCTTTCAAGAGCCAGGTCAGGGCCTCCTGCCAGGCCAGGGGGGCCTTTTCATTCCAGCGGAGCATGCGGGCGGCCAGCTTGGGCGCATACCAGCGGGCATCCACCTTTTCCCCGTAATGGGTCAGGATGGTCTCGGGGACCTGGGATTTGGCCACTTGCTCGTCATAGATCCGTGAGCTGTCGGGGCCCAGGCTGGGCGTGGATAAATAGAGGATGGATTCGGGGCGCTCCAAAAGGGACTGGACCAGCCAGGCCTGGGCGGCGGGCTGATCGCGCTTGCGGTTGGGGAAGGGCTTGCCCGTCTCCTGGGAGAGGAAAACCCGCTCCTGGTCCAGGAGATAACCTTCCTGCTTGGACTCGGGGGGGAAGGCGCTGTCGGTCATGCCCAGGATGAAAAGGACCTTGCAGGGCCAGCTGGCCATCTGCGCGGGGCTGCCCACACGGACCCGGTCGATACCGGCTGGGATGGAGGCCAGGGCCAGGCCCTCCAGTCCGGCGGCCAGCATGTCGGAAAAATGGGCCTGGGAGAGGCGGGCGTCAGCCAGAAGGTCTGAGGTCTCCTGGAGGAAATCGATCAGGGCATTCCAGGAAGAGACCAGGAGGCGGGCATTGTCGTCCCGCTTTGCCTCCAGGAGCTGGTCCCTGCGCGACTGGACCCTGCCTGCCATGGAATGGGGGGAAAAGCCCTGATCTCTTTGGAGATCGCCCTCTTCTTCCTGGGAGGCTCCAAGCAGGAAGTCCAGAAGGCCCTGGCATTTTTGGCGTCCGGTCCGCCGCTGGCGCATATCCGCTCCAAGCTCCAGGAGTCTTCTGACATCCTCCAGGAGCTCCATGACCAGGAGACCCGGGGGGCTTTCAGGGTCCAGATGCCCCTTTAAAGCCTCCGCCATGGCCTGGGGAGAGGCGGTCAAATGTCGAAGATCCGAGGCCCGCCGCCAGCCCAGGGCCAGGCCGGCATTCTCAAAACGGTCGATGGCTTCCTGGCTTTGGCCGGACAGGCCGCTCTTGTAGTAGTCAAGCAGATCATCAAATGAAAAATCATATTGGCAGAGGGCCAGGAAGGCTGTCAGCATCCGGACCAGGGAGCTGTTTCGCAAGGGCCGGCCCGTGTCCATATAGGCATGGACCCCGTAGTCTTCCAGGGCCGTCTCCAGATAGGGGGCGATGGCGGCCCGCTCACAAAGGGCAATGCCGATCTCCCGGCGGCGGACTTTGCCTTCCAGGAGGAGGCGGCGGATCTCACCTGCTGCAAAACGGGCTTCTTCCCGCCTGTCCGGGGTCCGGATACAACGGACCTGGGGCTGGCTTGGCTTCTCCCGGGGGGGCAGGGAGATTATTTTAGCCTGGGGGAAAAGATCCTTCAGGGAATCCAGGCTTTGCCTTCCCCGGCTCAGGCCCGGCAGAAGGGGGCCCTGACCGGCCTCGTCAGCTGCCAGGACCAGGGTCAGGCGGGCCAGGCATCCTGACAGGACCTTGAGGAGCCGGCGCTCCTGGGAGGTAAAGTCCCGGTCATTTCCAAAGCCCAGGACCCAGATCTGGCTTTTTTCCAGAAAGGCCAGGCGGTGGTGCAGGGGCCGGGTCTCCAGGAGGTCGGCCAGACGGGCCAGGGTCTGATCGGGATCCAAGAGCCCCAGTTGATCCATGGCCTGGTCCAGGGCTTCCTTGAGGAGGGCGAAATCTGACAATTTTTCCAGGGTGGCCTGTCTGGCTTTGGTCCCCTGGGATTGGTCGCCAAAAGAGCGCAGGTCCCGGGCGGCGATTTGATAGCGGTTGAAGTCGCCCAGGATATTGACCAGCTCCTGGGCATAGCGAGCCCTGCCCGCCAGGCGCTGGAAACGCTTGAAGGGCAGACTGCTGTCAAGCAGAGCCTTTTGGGCCAGGACGGCCTTGCCGGCCTTGGAAATCAAGGGCAGGCTGTCCCCACCGGCTTCGGCGGCCAGGCGGGCGGCCAGGCGGTTGAAGGAGAGGACTTCGGCCATCATCAATCCCTGGGACTGGTGGTCGGTCAGATAGCGCCTTTCCATATCGGCCTTCAGGTGTTCGGGGACAAGGACAAAGGCCCGGTGATCCGGCCACTGCCTGTGGCTTTGGGAGAGCTCGCCAAAGACCAGGTCGACCAGTTGATCGGGATGGGCTGCATGGATGAGCCGGACCCTGGCAGACATGTCAGGCCTCCCCCTAATAAAAGACCCTGACGTCACCGGTCAGTCGGGTCCGTTTTTGCCTGTCAAAATACTCCAGGAGGGCAATGGCGAATTTCCGGCTGGCCTCCAGCTGGTCCCGGAAGAGAGCCAGGGTGATGCTGCCCTCATCCTGGATGGCCTTTTGGACCATGAGCCAGGCCTCCTCCACCTTGTCCCGGTGCATGAGGATTTGGGGGGTCAGTCGGACCAAGGTGCCCCGGTTGATCAAAAGGGAGAGGAGCTGGTCGCTCTTGACCTCCTTATTGTCCTTGATGGGAATTTCCTCGGGGCCGGGCGGGGTGAAGGCTGCCTCTAAAAAGAGGGCTTCAAGTTCTGCCAGGGCCGCTTCCTGGGCGGCTGACAGGGCGATTTCATAGCCCCGAAGGGAGACCAGGCCCTCCTTGCTGTCCAGAATCCCTCCCGCCTCCAGGCGGTCGATGACCAGGTCGGAGAGGAGGAGGGGGGCCCGGGGCAGAAGGCGGGTTCTCAGCTCTTCCCGCCGCATACCCCCTTCCAGGGGTCGGGTCTTGTGGAAGCGTTCCAGGAGGAGGCTGGTTTTTTGTCCCAGCTTGTCCAGGGCTTGCCGGCTGAGGGCTACCCGGTCGTTGAGGGCCACCACCCGGCCCTGGTCCAGGAGAAGGTCCATGAGGGCCTTGCTTTCATCCTGACCAATACCGGCCCGGTAATAGGCCCGGTCCAGGCCATCAAGGCTGGCGCTGCCCTGGGAAATGGCCAGAGCCAACCTGGCTGCCGGATCCTCTGAAGCCATGAGGGCAAAATCCTCCTGGTTATCTTCCCGATAACGCCTGCGCCGGGATGCCAGCGGGTCCAGGACCATGCCCCCGCCCACGGTTTCCAGGGGGGAGTAAAAGCGGATGACAAAGCGGTCGCCATACTTGACGAAGATTTCCTCTTCCGGCCGAAGCTGGGCGGGTCCTTCCTGGCCCGGCTCCAGGATGTCGCGGTCCAGGAGGACTGCCCGGGCCAGGACCTCCCGGGACCCCTGGAAAAGATGGACCCTCATATTGTGGCTGATGGGGAAGCGGGTGTCGGGAAGAGCAGAGAGCCAGACATCCAGAAGCCGGGTGCCCTGAAGGCTGTCAGGGGCAGCCAGGGTATCCCCCCGGTCCAGATCATCCTTATGGATGCCCGAGAGGTTAAGGGCGGCCCGCTGACCCGGCCAGGCGGTCTCGACCGCCGTCTCATGGATCTGGATCCCCCGGACCCGGGCCATCTTGTTACCGGGGTAAACCTGGACCTGCTGACCGGTGGAGACCTTGCCCTCGATCATGGTGCCGGTGACTATGGTGCCAAAACCGCCCAGGGAAAAGACCCGGTCCACGGGCAGGCGGAAGGGGATATGATCCTTGTCGGCGCTGATGAGTGAGATTTCTTCAAAAAGTGTCTGACGCAGTTCCTCTATACCCAGGCCCTTGGTGGCCGAGGTCCGGATCATGGGTGCCGTCTCCAGGAAGGTACCCTTGACATGGTCCCGGATGTCCTCTTCCACCAGTTCAATAAAGTCCGGATCGGCCAGGTCGCACTTGGTGATGGCGATGACCCCCCGGGGGATACCAAGGAGGGAGAGGATGCCCAGGTGTTCCCGGGTCTGGGGCATGACGCCTTCGTCGGCTGCTACGACCAGGAGGGCCAGGTCGATGCCGCCTGCCCCGGCCAGCATATTGCTGACAAAGCGTTCATGACCGGGGACATCAATGATGCCGGTCCGGGAACCGTCGGGCAGGTCCAGCCAGGTGAAGCCCAGCTCAATGGTGATGCCCCTCTCCTTTTCCTCGGCCAGGCGGTCGGGATCCCTCTGGGTCAGGGCCAGGATCAGGGAAGACTTCCCATGATCGACGTGACCGGCAGTGCCGATGATGACATGTTTCATGGCAAATCCTCCTGCCTGAAGAGATCGGCCAGGGCAAATTTCAAAAGCCGTTCCTCTTCGACTGTCAGGGTCCGAAGATCAAAGAGGAGCTCATCCTGGCTGGTCCGGCAGAGAATAGGCGGGTCCATGGCTCTCAGGGCCGCCTCCAGGGAAGTGACTGATTGTCCTTCTCCCACTGCCAGGGCCCAGGAGGGGAGTTCCATCTCCGGTGCCGCGCCCCCTCCCATGATCATTTTGGACTCCACCACCCGGGCAGGAATGCCAAAATCAACCAATTCTGAAGCTGCCTTTTGGGTCCGCTGATGGAGGGCATCTGAATCGTAAAGGGCCATGGACAGGAGGGGGATCCGCTCCCGGGCCCGTTTGGGGTCAAGGTACAGGGTCAGGGTGGCTTCCAGGGCCACCAGGGTCATCTTGTCACAGCGGAAGGCCCGCATAAGAGGATGGGAGGCCATGGCGGCCAGGGCCTGGGCCCGGCCGATGATGATGCCGGCCTGGGGGCCGCCCAGGAGTTTGTCGCCGGAAAAGCAGATGACGTCGGCTGTCGAAGCCGTGGCTGAGGCCAGGGTGGGTTCCTCTGGCAGGAGGTCGGCCAGTTCTTCCGACAGGCAGCCGCTGCCCAGGTCGTAGATCAGGGGCAGGTCATGGCGGTGGGCCAGGTCGGCCAGGGTTTTTTCATCCACTTCCTCGATGAAACCCGACAGGCGGAAGTTGCTCCGGTGTACCTTGAGGAGGGCCGCTGTCTCCGGACCGATGGCCTTGTCATAATCATCCAGGCGGGTCTTGTTGGTGGTGCCTACTTCCCTGAGGATGGCCCCGCTTTCTTCCATGATCTCGGGGACCCGGAATTTTCCGCCGATTTCGACCAGTTCACCCCGGGAGACGATGACTTCCCGGCCCCTTCCCAGGGCCGACAGGGCCAGCATGACCGCGGCCGCATTGTTGTTGACCACCAGGGCAGCTTCCACCTGAAAAAGCCGGCGCAGGCGATTTTCCACCGAGGAGGTCCTTTGACCCCGCCGGTTGGCCTGGATATCAAACTCCAGGGAGGCGTAGCCTTCACTGCAGGCCATGACGGCATCCAGGGCCTCCCGGGCCAGGGGGGCCCTGCCCAGATTGGTGTGAAGGATGGCCCCGGTGGCATTGATGACCTTGCGGATGCCTGGCCTGCTGTCACTTTCCACTTGGATCAGGACCGCTTCAAGCAGTTGGTCCCTGGTCAGGCCCAAGGAGGCCTCCTCCTCAGGCCTGTCAAGAAGCTTTGAACGGGCCTCCTCCAGGACATGGCGGACGGCCTGGCGGAGGGGCACGTAGCCGTAGCTTTCGCTGGCCTGGATCATCCGCTCATCCCGGAGCAGGTCATCCACCTTGGGCAGATGGCGGGGATTATCTATGGTCATATCCATGGTCTCCTCATGTAAAGGCGTAATCATACAGTCATCTTACCAAAGCTTGGGCCGGCCCGGCATAAAAAAGCCCCGGCCTTGCGGGGCCAGGGCGGATAGGGCTGTCCCGGATCAGATGACCCGGAGGGGGACCTTCTGATAGGGGGTCACCCGGCCGATGATCCAGGCCTCCTCACCCATGGCTGCCAGCTTGTCAAGATAGGTCTGGCTGTCTGCCTCCCGCATGGCCAGAAGCAGGCCGCCAGAGGTCTGGGGATCAAACATGAGGTCGGTCAGGGCCAGGGGAATGGCCTGGTCAAAGGCCACCCGGTCTCCGACAAAGTGCCGGTTCTTGTAGGCGCCGCCGGGCAGCATGCCATCCTCAGCCATGGCCATGGCCTGGGGCAGGAGGGGGACCAGACGGCTGTCAATTTCCAGGGTCACCCTTTGATCCTTGCCGGCCATCTCCCGGGCATGGCCCAGGAGGCCAAAGCCTGTGATGTCGGTTGAAGCGGAGACATCCAGACCTTGAGAGGCTTCAAAGGCCTGCTTGTTCAGGCGGGCCATGGTCTCCACCATGAGTTTTTCAGTATCGGCCTCCAAAAGTCCGGCCTTGGCTGCGGTGGACAGGGCCCCTGTGCCCAGGGCCTTGCTTAAAATCAAGAGGTCATCCAGCCGGGGTGTGTCATTACGCCGGATCTGGTCGGGATGGCAAAGACCCATGACCGAGAGGCCGAATTTTGGTTCCTGGTCTTCGATGCTGTGGCCGCCGGCCACGGCTACCCCGGCCTCCATGCACTTGTCTGCTCCCCCCTCCAGGATGCGGCGGACGATGTCCAGGTCCAGGCAGGAAGAGAAACAAAGGAGATTGAGGGCTGTCTTGGGGATGGCCCCCATGGCATAGACATCACTTAAGGCATTGGCGGCTGCAATCCGGCCGAAATCGTAGGGATCGTCCACCACAGGCGGAAAAAAATCCACGGTCTGGATCAGGGCCAGGTCCTCGGAGGCCAGATAGACGCAGGCGTCATCATCCGATTCATAGCCCACCAGGAGCCGGTCATTTTTAAATTTGGGTAAGCCGGTCAATAACTGGGATAGGACCTCCGGTCCTACTTTTGCCCCTCAGCCACCGGCACTGGTCATCTGGGTCAAACGAATGGCTTCTTCTGACATGAGCCACCTCCTTGTCGAATCTACTTTCAAAGTGAATCATAACACGCCGTCAGGAAGATGAGCCGCCGTAAAAATCCTCTTCCTGCCCTAAAGCCAGGTAGTCCTCCAGGTTATAGGGGGTAAAAAGGCCCCGGTCGGTGACCAGGCCGGAGACCAGATGGGGCGGGGTGACATCAAAGGCCGGGTAGTAGCCCTTGACCCCCGGCTTGACATGTCTTTGTCCGGCCATTTCCAGGACCTGCCGGGGGTCCCTTTCCTCCAGCCGGACCTGGTCCAGAGAACTGGCGTCGGGAATGCCGGTGACAAAGTAGGGGATTCCATAGTGCTTGGCCAGGATGGCCAGCTGCAGGGTCCCCACCTTGTTGACCACATAGCCCTCCCGGCAGATGACATCGGCTGCCGTGGTCAGCATATCCACCTTTTTCATGGACATGACCTGGGCGGCCATATTGTCCGTGATGACCGTGACATCCACCCCCATATCAAGAGCCAGACTGGCTGTCAGCCGGGCCCCCTGCAGGTAGGGCCGGGTTTCGGGGCAGTAAAGGGCCAGCTGGATGCCCTTGTCCCTGGCCGCCCGGATCATGGTGCCCAGGATGGTTTCCCCATAGCAATGGGTCATGAGTCTGACCCTGTCAGGAAAAAGAGAGACCAGATGCTGACCCACCAGGCCCATCCGCCGGTAGCGCCTCTCCAGGGAGTCAAAGGCCAGTAAGAAGAGGGTCTGGCTCAGGTCCCCCTGGCCCTGGTCCAGGCCCGACCGGGCTACTTGCAGGGCCCGGTCCGTGATCTTTTGCATCCGGCTCCGGGTGGTGGGCCGGGCCCCGGACAGGGCCCTGGCCGCAGCCTCCAGCTGGCGGATCTGTTCTTGGGGATCCCTGCCCCTGGCCTGCCAGGCGGCCAGGGCCATGCCCATACCGGCCGCCGTGTAGGGACCTGCGCTTTGGGTGACCATATCCCGGATCGCGTCGGCCACCTGATCCACCCTACGGCACTCGACAAAATGTATTTTAGCCGGATAGACCCGCCGGTCCAGGATCCTGACCAGGCCCTCCTGATACCAGGCCACATTCTCATACTGGAGGAGCTGGCCCAGACCATGGTCCTGGCGCTGCTTTTTGGGGATTGACTCGGTCATAGGCATTTTCCTTCAGCGGGTCTTTTTCCCCGGCGCCTTGAGGACCCGGAGTTTGAGGGCCCGGGGGATATTCTTGATGGTCCATTCCGTCCGGCAACCGCCATACTCACCGTCTATGGTGAAGGAGACCGGCTGGGGGAAGCTGAATTGGATGTCGCGGGCCCGGCGGCGGATAATCCGGTCGCCCGTCTTTTGCCGCAGGAGGAGGGAGATAAGCTTGGCTGTCTGACCCAGATTATGGGGGGGCTTGACCAGGAGGACTTCAAAATAGCCGTCGTCAAAGAGGACGTCATCCAGCTTGACCATGCCGCCGACCGAGAAAGAATTGACCACCCCGCCGAAGATGTAGGCACCCGAATAGTCGACGCCATCCAAAAGGACCGATGTCTGGACCGTCTGGATGCTGGCCAGGGACTGGAGGCCCTTGAGGACATAGGCAAAATGGCCCAGGACTTTTTTCAACTGGCGCCGGGTAGCATAGGAGGCTTCCGTGAAGGCCCCGAAGCTGGCCACATAGCTGAAATGGCCGGGCAGGAGCCGGGGGTCCTCCGGCACCACTTCGGGGGGCAGGTCCTGGCGAAGGCTGGGGGGGCTGCCGCCCACCTGACCGATATCGATGGCATAGGCTATCCCCTGGACCATATCCTGGGCGGCCTTGACGGGATTGGCTGAAAGCTGGAAGGTCCGGGCCACATCGCAGGTGGAACCCACGGGCAAAAAACCCACCTGGGGGGCTGACTCCAGGGCCATGAGACCGGAGATGACTTCGGAGAAGGTACCGTCCCCGCCGCAGGCCACGACCAGGTCATAGTCGCCGGCCAGGTCCCGGGCCAGATCCCGGGCGTCCCCCTTGCCCTCCGTATAGAGAAGGTGGGTCCGGGCGCCCAGGCGCTCCAACTCCCGGCTGAGTCGGTCGGCTGCCGCCGGGGCCTCTTCCCGGCCGGCCTTGGGGTTGACGATCAGGAGAACTTTCTGGGGTATCCACTTCATGAGGGTATCATAGCACGATGAAAGGGGCGGTCAGAAGGCGTGATAGTGGATCCGCTTGCCCATGGCTTCCAGGGAATTCATGAGGCTGCGCAGGGCGTCTTTCCTGGGCCGGATGCCCAACTGGCGGAAGAAAAGGGCCCGGTGGGCCTCGTTCTTGGCCATGCCCTCGTAGATGTCGATGACGTCGGCCTCCATAAGCAGGCGGGCCAGCTTCTCAGCGGGTGTCTGGCCATCGAAGCCATTGCCTTCTTCCTCCAGAAGATTGGCGGCCTGGTTGAGGGCCAGGGCCCCTTCGGTGACCAGGTCGGCCCCCTTCATCCGATACTGGGGGGGTGAATGCAGGCCCTGACCTTCCGACAAAAAGGAGAGGCGGACGCCCCTTTCCCGGGCCAGGACTTCGGCAGTCGAGGAGCCGCAGACCACCCGGACCCCCTGGGCCCCCTCAAAGGCCCGGGCAAAGGCCTGGTCCTGACCCCGGGAGGCAGGGGGGCCTGAAAAAAGGCTGAGGTGTTTGGCCCTGACCGCCTTGATCATGAGGACGCTGGTGTCATCGGCATGACTGCCCCCCGACAGGAGGAGGCAGCGCTGGACCAGGCAGTCCAGGATCTGGCTGCCCTTCTTTTCCCGGCTGCAGACCTGGATGTAGGAGGCGGCCCCTTCCTCGCCCCAACCCAGGGGATAAAGGCCACCCAGTCCCGCCTGGCTGATTCCGTCGCTGAAGAGGAATAGACTGTCATCCTCCTCCAGATCCAGGCGGGTTTCCCCCAAAAAACCCTGGCCAATGGGATAGAAACGGGGTTCCAGGACCTGGCTGACATAGTCCCTGAGGAGGATGGGACGGGGGGATTCATAGCTATAGACCAGGGCGTTGCCATACCGGGTCAGCATAAGGGCGGAGAAGGCCGTGAAGGGGGCCGACTGGCCCTTGGCCTTTTCCATGTCCCTGGCCAGGGTCTCGCAGGCTTCACTGATGGAGATGCCCTCCCGGATCATCCGGCCCCAGCGGCCGGCATTCCCGATGGCGGCCAGGTTGGCATAAACGCCCGAGCCCACCCCGTCGAAGATGGCGAAATAGTAGGAATCCTTGAAACTGAAGGTCAGGCAGTGGTCACCGCAAAGGTCCTTGCCCGCCTTGTTGAACTGTCGCATGAGGCTGTCATAGTGCAACATAGACTATTTCTCTTCATAAAGGTCGATCATGCGCTTGACCAGGGCTTCACTTTCCGCCGTGCTTTCGCCCAGGTACTGGGCCATGTTCTGGGCAAAGGCCAGCTGGTGCTGGAGGAGTTCCCTGGCCTGGTTGACGGTTTGCTCCCGCATGAGTTCCATCTGGTTGCCATCCAGTTTGATCTTGGACAGATTGAGGTAAAAGCCGATGTATTGCTTGCCGTCCTCGGCCCGGTAGACAATCTCATGGTAGCGTTTCCCGTATTTGGCCCGGACAGCCTCGATGGCGTTCTCCTCCCCCTTGGCCGCTGTCTCATAGCTGTCGGCCTTGATCAGGTAGCTGATCTCCCGGCCGATGACCATATCAGTGCAAAGGAACATGTCCCGGAAGGCCGGATTCATGTGGATGATGTGGAGGTCCTGGTCCAGGACCACAATGCCCACCGGCGACAGGTCAATGATGTGATCCAGCTTCCTTTCAGCCAGTCGCCTCATCTGGGGAATGCACATGGAGGCCTCGGCCAGGCCCAGGACGACGGCGGCTGCTTTTTCATGGCAGCTCCGGTAGCCGCAGGCACCGCAATTCAGCCTCTGGCTCTGGTCGGCCTTGCCTGTTTCAAAGAGGACCCTCTCGATCTCCTCCTCACTGACATCGGACAGGGAGAGGCTTTTGTGCTTTCTGCCGAAGGAGCTGGACAGATCCATCCTGGTTTGGGGTCTGGCCGGCAGGGACAGGGTCTTGTCCTTGACATAGGCCAGGAGATCCCGCCGCCTTTGGAAGAGATTGGCCTCCTTGGGGAAGCCGGGGCCTCCGATACAGCCCCCTTCGCAAAAGAGGGGCTCAGCCGCCCGGAAGGTCCATTCCTCCACCGGCATATCAAAGAGGGCCTGGATGGCTTCGGCGCCACAAGGATGGACGATGTCACCCGTTGCCGCATCCGCCTCGATGCCACAGGTTTTCAGCATGCCCCCTTCCAGGGGGAAGAGGCGGGCTGTGTCATAGCCCCCCTCATCATCAAAAGCCTCCTGGTCCAGGGATTCAAGCTCTATCGCCGCTTCCTCCAGCCACTGGGCAAGCTCGGTGAAGGTCAGGACCGCCTGGACATCCCCCCGGTTTTCCGGGCGGAGGATCTCCTGCTTCTTGGCGGCGCAGGGTCCGATGAAGACCACCTGGATATCTGGTCCCAGCCGCTCTCTCAGCATACGGGCATGGGCAATCATGGGGGAGGCCACGGGGACCATCTGGTCCAAGAAGGCAGGCCTTTCCTGCTCGATGTAGCGGACCACAGCCGGGCAGGCGGTGAAGATGCTGCCCTTGTCCATCTGTTTCAGGCTTTCCTGGGAGACTGCCTCGGCCCCGTCGGCTGTCTCACCCACATAGAAAAAGCCCAGCTGGCGGAGGGCAGAAGGGATCCGGTTGCTTTTCCAGCCGGGGAAGGCGGCGGGAAAAGAGGGGGCGATGCTGACCGCGACCCGGGCGCCCGATTCGATCAGGTCCTTGACCTCACCCAGGGAAGGGTAGATGATCTTGGCCTGCTGGGGGCACTCATGGACACAGGTACCGCACTGGATGCAAAGGTCGCTCTCGACCCGGGCATGGCCGCCTGTGACCCGTATGGCCTTGACCGGGCAGGCACGGACGCAACGATAGCAGTCCACGCAGTTGGCCAGGTTGGTGTCGATGATGTTGATGGATTTATAGGGTAGATCGTGACTGTCCATAGGTCTCCCCTTATTTTCGCAGGTGATGGCTGAGCACTGCCAGGGCAGAGGCCATATTTTCGTTTTGAAGGAGGATGCCCTCAGGGACCTGAAGCATGACGGGGGCAAAATTCCAGATGGCCTCAATACCGGCCTCAACCAGGAGGTCGCAGACTTCCTGGGCAGAGGCTGCATCGACCGCGATGATGCCCAGCCTGACCTTGAGCCGGCGGATCATGGGGACCATGCTATGGGCCGGGAAAATGGGCATGCCATTCAGCCATTCCTCTTCCTCGACCCGGCGGTCAAAACCGGCCACAATTCTCAGGCCGTAATTGCTGAAGCCCTTGTAGTTGGCCAGGGCCGTGCCCAGATGACCGACCCCGACAATGACCGCCTCATCGACCTGACCATAACCCAGCACTTCTTCGATGTCCCGGATCAGGGCCCGGGTCTCAAAACCCTTCCTGGGCTGGCCTGCCTGCCGGCTGACCGAGGCCAGATCCTTCCTGACCTGGACTTCATTTAAACCGAATTCCGAGGCCAGGGCAGTAGAGGAAATGTTCTCTGTCTCAACCTCCCGGAGGTAGTCCAGATAATAGGGTAATCGCTGCAAGGTTTGAAGGGAAAAAGTGCGTGATGACATGAGAGCCTCCTATATCGATAACATAATATCGATAAGCCTCTTTGCTGTCAATCAGGACCGGGGATCTCCCCCTCAATTTCTTGCGTTAAGAAGGTGACCGGCGTATACTGGAGCCGGTACTGTGAAGGAAAACAGACAAGGCCAGGAGACCTCCGGTATCGGAGGCTTTTTTTGGACATAGTTGATAAATTGATAAGAGCTGAATGGAGGCATGATTTTAATGAAAGAATTCGATCGTAATTTGGCAGAGAGCCTGAGAGGCGGCGTCATCATGGACGTGGTCAATGTCGAGCAGGCCAGGATTGCCGAAGAAGCAGGTGCCATTGCAGTCATGGCCCTGGAGCGGGTCCCTGCTGATATCCGGGCGGCTGGCGGTATTTCGCGCATGAGCGATCCGGGCATGGTCAAGGAGATCATGAAGGTCGTCAAGATTCCGGTCATGGCCAAGGTCCGAATCGGGCATTTTGTTGAGGCCCAGATCCTCCAGGCCATCGGCGTCGACTTTGTTGACGAAAGTGAAGTCCTGAGCCCTGCAGACAATCTTTACCATATCGACAAAAGAGCCTTTCAGGTGCCCTTCGTCTGTGGCGCCCGGGGGCTGGATGAGGCCCTCCGTCGCCTGGCAGAGGGTGCCCTCATGATCAGGACCAAGGGCGAGCCGGGGACGGGTGATGTTGTCCAGGCCGTCATGCACATGCGGCAGATTAACCAGGAGATCCGTGAAGTGGCCTCCCTGCGCGAGGATGAACTCTACGTCCGGGCCCGGGATCTGGCAGTCCCCATTGAACTCCTCCGTTATGTCCATGAACACGGCAAGTTGCCGGTTCCCAACTTCTCCGCCGGTGGTGTGGCAACGCCAGCCGATGCGGCCCTGATGCGGCAGCTGGGCGCTGAAGGCGTCTTTGTCGGATCCGGTATCTTCAAGTCGGGCGACCCGGTCCGCCGGGCCAAGGCCATTGTGGAAGCCTGTCATCACTACGATGACCCCGAGCGTCTGGCCGCGGTATCCGAAGACCTGGGCGAGGCCATGGTGGGCCTCAACCCTGACCAGATTGATCTGATCATGTCCGAAAGAGGGGTCTAGCAGGGAATGTCCATTAAAAAGATTGCCTTTATCGGGACCGGCGTCATGGGCGCCGCCATGGTGGCCCGCCTTTGCCGGGCAGGTTATGAGCTCTCTGTCTATAACAGGAGCCGGGAAAAGGCGCAAGAGACCGCCTGTGCCACAGGGGCCTCCTGTGCAGACTCCATCGCCCAGGCCGTCAAAGAGGCAGATCTGGTCATCACCATGGTGGGCTATCCCGATGACGTCCGCCAGGTCATTGCCGGTCAGGGGGGCGTCCTGGCCTCCGCCAGGCCCGGCAGCCTGATCATCGACATGACCACCTCTTCACCGGCCCTGGCCCGGGAACTCTATGAAGCAGCCGAAAAGGCCGGTCTCCAGATCCTGGACGCCCCGGTCTCCGGAGGTGATCTGGGCGCCCGGGAGGGAACCCTTTCCATTATGGCAGGCGGTCAGCGCCAGGCCTTTGACCGGGCCCTGCCCATCTTTGAAGTTTTGGGCAAGAATATTGTCTATATGGGACCAGCCGGCAGCGGCCAGCACACCAAGGCCGCCAACCAGATCGCCGTGGCAGGTGCCACCGCCGCCATGACCGAGGCCATCGTCTATGCAGAAAAAGCGGGACTGGATCCCCACACCATGCTGCGGGCCATTGGTGCAGGGGCAGCCGGAAGCTGGCAGATCAGCAATATGGCGCCCAGGGTCCTGTCAGGCGACCATGATCCAGGCTTTTTTATCAAGCACTTTATCAAGGATATGCGGATTGTCGAAGATGAGATGGCCGGCCGGGGAGCCCGCCTTCCCATGCTTCACACGGTCCTGGAGCTCTACGAGCGGATGGCTGAGGATGGAGAAGAAGATCTGGGCACCCAGGCCTTGATCCGCCTTTATCGCAGCGACAGGCTGGGAGGCGGACAAAACCACTGATCGAGCATAGAATCAAGCTAAGCGGAGGAGGTCCTGGCCGGCTCAAGAGCCGTGGCGGGGGCCTCCTCTTTGGTATAAACTGTTAGCATCGATTAAGGAGGCCTGATCGCCCATGCATGTCAAGGTCAAAATCCCAGCCCTGGTCCTGGTGGCCGTCATTATCCTTCTTTTCCTGTCTGCGCCTGTCCAGGCGGCCGTCCGCCTTTATCCGGGCCCGGCGGATGCCGGTTTCTTCGGAGGGGACAGCGACTATGATTTTGATCCGCCCAGCTGGGGTGGATCCGGCGACAGCAGTTACGATTTCCCTGGCAGCTCCTTTGTTGGAGGAAGTAGTGGTTTTCCCCTTGGCGGGATCATCGTCATCATTGTCATTGTCTATCTGGTCCTCAAATCCAGGAAGGGCTCCACATCCTCCGGTGGGTCGCCCTCGTCAAAGCACATCACCACCAGCATCATCTCGCCCCAGCAATCACAGGCCGTGGCCGACCAGATCCGTCTGGTGGACCCCTTCTTTACCGAGGCTGAGATGCGGGAGAAGGTGGCCAATCTCTACTCGGAGATGCAAAGGGCCTGGGAGACCCAGGACTGGGAGCCCATGCGGGTGCGGATGACGGATGACCTTTACAGCCAGATGGCCCGCCAGCTGCAGGACCTGATCAGCCGGGGCCAGATCAACCGGATTGAAAGAATTGCCATCATGAATGTAGCCCTCAAGCACTTCTACCAGGATGAGCAGTACGACAACCTGACCCTGCGTTTGACCAGCCGGATTACCGACTATACCATCGACCGGGCCAGCGGTAAGCTGGTCAGCGGCGATCCAAAAAAGGAAAAATTCCTGACCTATGAGTGGACCATGATCCGGACCGCAGGGACCAAGACCACAGCTGTCGGCATGGAAGATGGTAAGGCGGTCAGCCACAACTGCCCCCATTGCGGTGCCCCCATCGATCTGACCCAGTCTGCCCGCTGCTCCTATTGTTTCTCCATCGTGACGGCTCCCGAGTTCGATTGGGTCCTGTCCAATATCAAGGGGATTGCCCAACAGACCCTCTAGGTCTGAGATTTACTTTAGCGACCAGGGCCGCTTTCTCCAGGAAGCGGCCTTTTCCTTGGGCCGGTCCAGCTTTCAGGATGGCCTGTCTTCCTGTAATATCAGGATATGTGGCAGGTAGGCGCCTTGATATGCGCCAGACGGATTGAAGAGGCCTTATGAATCAGATTGACCGGTTCCCTGGGAAAAAAGATAAAAAAGTATCAAGCCTCTTTGATAAATTGAAGCGGGCCGAACCCCGCTACCTGATCTCTTTTTTACTGTCACTTCTGATTTTTGCCTCCACCATCACCTTCCTTTTGGTCGACAACTATAAGGCCTCGGAGTCACCCCACCAGGCCCGGGGCGGTGTCCTGGACCTGAGCCAACTTGATTTCAAATCAGACAAACCAGTCAAACTGGATGGGGAGTGGCAGTTTTTCCCGGGCGAGTTGCTTGAACCCGGGCAGGACAGCTATCCGGAGGGACGCCTGATCCAGGTGCCGGGTCGCTGGGATCTGTCGGATGACGGCAGCGGTCAGGTCCAGGGTTATGGGAGCTACCGGCTCCGGGTCAAGCTGGGCCAGGAAGAGGTCTATGCCATCAAGACCACCACCATCCGGGCTGCAGCCCGTGTCTTCATGAATGGCCGGGAGGTGGCCAGCCTGGGGCAGGTGGCCCGGGACGTGGACCATTTTTTCCCTGAAAGCAAGTATTGTACCGGCACCATGGTCAGCCAGGACCAAGAGATTGACATTATCATCCATGTGTCCAGCTTCTACTACAGCCAGGGGGGGATTATCAATTCCATCTATCTGGGAAGCCCCGGAGGCGTCAATAAAATGACTTGCCGGGGCAGACTCTTTGAACAGTTCATGGCCGGTTCCTTTCTCATGATCGGAGCCCTCTTCCTTTTCATTTATGCCAGGCGGAGTCATGCCAGGGCCATCCTCTATTTCAGCTGTGCCTGTTTTTTCATGAGCCTCTATCTGAGTACCATGGACAACCAGGTTCTGGGCCTCTTGATTTCCTACAATTTTGTCGGTCGCCTGGCAATCCAGATGGTCGGCATGATGGGGGCCAGCTTCTGTTTCCTGCTTTTTGCCCAGCATTTTTTCGACCGGCTGGTCAGGCCTCTGGTGGTCAGGATTATCAAGTACCTCATCGTCTTTTCAGGCATCTTTGCTGTCATTGTGGTCCTTAATATCCGCCTCCTTCCGGTTGAACTCCTGCAGCTCTTCTCGGTTGTCAGCAGTGCGGCCACCTACGGCTACCTGACCTATATTCTCCTCAAGGCCATGAAGCAGCGATATGAAGCGGTCGAATATATCCTGGTAGTGGCGGCTTCGGTGGTCAGCTACTGGACCTCCATGTTTGCCAAGATGCTTTTCGAATTCAAGCTGGGCTACTATTCGGAGGCCATCCTGCTCTTTGTGCTCTTCAGCACGGTCATGCTGGTGGCCAATCGTTTGAATAATGAATATGTCCAGGCAACCGTCTTGACTGAGGAGAGGCTGGAGAAGGAGTTCAAGTACTTTTTCTCCCAGATTTCACCCCACTTTCTCTATAACACCATCAATACTATCATCAGCCTCAGCTACGAGGATTCGGGCAAGTCCAGGGACGCCCTCCGCAACCTGGCCCTCTACTTCAGGGGTAAGCTGGATCTGCACCTTCATAAGGGCCTGATCACCCTTGAAAACGACATCGATATGGCCAATGCTTATCTGGAGATCGAAAAACTCCGCTACGGGGACAAGCTCAACCTTGTCCTGGAGATCGAGGAAGACCTCAAGGCCCGCATTCCACCCCTGACCCTCCAGCCCCTGGCTGAAAACGCGGTCAGACACGGGATTGTCCCCAAGGATGGACCAGGGACTCTGAAAATCCTGGCCCGGAAAATGGGGGGACAGGTGGAGATTGTCGTCTCTGATGACGGGGTGGGCATGACAGCGGAGAAGCTGGCCAGCATCCGGGAGGGTGATACCGGCCGCATGGGCATGCAGAATATTTTCAACAAGATCCATTTGATTGAGGGGGCCAGGGTAGACTTCATAAGTCATCCCGGCCAGGGGACCACTATTCGGATCTATCTTCCGGGAGGTAAAGAAGATGACCTTGAGAGCCATAATCGTTGACGATGAGCTGGCCGCCATTAAAGTGCTGGCCTCACTCCTGGCAGATTATGAGGATATCCAACTGGTGGGTCGTTACACGGACCCCGAAAGCGCCCTGGAAAACTTTTCCAAAGACCAACCGGATGTCATCTTCCTGGATATCGAGATGGGCAGTCTGAACGGGCTGGCAGCAGCCGACTTTTTTAACAACCAGCGCTTTGTCCCCATTGTCTTTGTCACCGCCTATTCTCAATATGCCATCGACGC
This sequence comes from uncultured Mageeibacillus sp., assembly GCA_964553675.1. GTDB lineage: Bacteria > Bacillota > Clostridia > Saccharofermentanales > DTU023 > UBA4923. Next base: position 39,569 of record CAZKLG010000009.1, read on the forward strand.
TTTTGAGGTCAATGCCATCGACTACCTTTTGAAACCGGTTCAGGAAAAAAGACTCAAGCGCACGATCACCAAGCTTCGGGCCCTGCGAAAAAAACCCGGCAAGGAGGAGGGGGACAAGTGGCTGCGCCTGGTCAGCCTGGATCATCCCGGCCTGACCAATGAGGCCGGCAAGGCAGTCAGCTGGCGGACCCGCAAGGCCAAGGAACTTTTCTTTTATCTGTGGGTCAACAGGCAAAACCCCATTCACAAAGACCTGATCCTGGAAAAGATTTTCCCGGATAAGGAGAGCCAGAAGGCCCTGGCCCTCCTCCATACCACCGTCTACCAGGTCCGCAACAGCCTGGCTGCAGTCGGTTTTCCTGAATCGGTCAAATATGCCAATGAAAGCTACCAGCTCAAGGTGCCCGTCGTCAGTGACCTGGAAGAAGTCCAAAGCCTTCTGCGGAGGGCTGACAGAGGTCAGGAGCAGGCCAGAACCATTTTTAAACTCTACCGAAAGGATTTCCTGATCGAGGAAGACTACCCCTGGGCCAATGAAATCAGGATCAAGGTCAGCAATCTGGTTCAACGCTATATCGAGGGGGTGGCCCGCCAGGAACTGGACCGGGGCAGCAATCCCACCTATCTGATTGAATGTCTGGATTTCCTCAACCGTCTCAATCCCCTGGACGGGCCGGGTGTCCGCCTGAGTCTGGAATACTATGCCATGCTGGACAAGCGGGCCGAGATGAAAGACTACTACACCTCCTACAAGCAAAGGCTGGCCAGGGAGTTGAAGCTGAAACCTCCGGCGGATATCGAAAACCTTTACCAGGAATTGATGGGTTCATAAAAGGCCTGCCTCCCAGACAGGTTTTCAGGGAATATATCGCGAAGAATTCTCGCAAATCACCAAAGAACAGGTGTTAATCCTTTCCCTTATAGGGTAAACTACATAATGACTTTGGCAGGACCTGCCCCCGGTCTGGGGACGGGTCAGCCCATTATGAGGGAGGGAGACTCATGGCACTTGCAGCGGAAAAGAGAGCGGAGCTGGAAGACCTGGCACGTGACCTTCGACTTAGCATGGTCGACGTCATGACCTGGTCGGGCGGCGCCCACATCGGGGGTTCACTCAGCATCGCAGACATACTGACCATCCTTTACTTTAAGCATCTGAAGATCAGGCCTGATCAACCGGACTGGGAGGACCGTGACCGATTCATCCTGTCCAAGGGGCATGCAGCGGCCGGCTTGATCCCCACCCTGGCCAAACGAGGCTATTTTGACCAGGAATTGCTCAAGACCTTTAATCACTTCGGCAGTCCCTTCGCCATGCACCCCGATTGCAACAAGGTCATCGGCTGTGATGCCTCGGCCGGCTCACTGGGGCACGGTCTGTCACTTGGCGTAGGCATGGCCCTGGGTGCCCGCTATCAGAAGAAAGACTTTCGGACGGTGGTGCTCCTGGGCGACGGCGAATGCTGTGAGGGCAGTATCTGGGAAGCTGCCATGTCGGCTGCCCATTTCAAGCTTGACAATCTGATCGCCATTGTCGACCGCAACCGACTCATGATTGATGGATTTACTGAGGATGTCATGGCGCTGGAACCTCTGGCTGACAAATGGCGGTCCTTTGGCTGGGAGGTCCTGGATATCGATGGCCATGACATGGAGGCCCTGGATCAGGCCCTGACCACCGCCTGGTCGGCCAGCGAAAAGCCAGTCGTCATCCTGGCTCAGACCGTCAAGGGCAAGGGGGTCGATTTTATGGAGGACAGCGTCCTCTTCCATTACGCCTCGGGAGATTCCGAGATGGCGGAGCGGGCTAAGGCCTCAATCAGGAAGGGATAGGGGGATTGATCATGTCTGTAGTAAGAGGAACCAACTGGACGGCCTATGATGCGGCGACCATGACCCCAAGAGAGATCTATGGGCGCACCCTGGCCGAACTGGGAAAACATAATGACAAAATTGTCGGCGTCACCGCTGACCTGGAAAAAACCACGGCCATCATCCACTTTGGTGAAGCTTTTCCCGACCGCTTCTTCAATGTGGGAATTGCCGAACAGAATATGATGGGTATCGCGGCCGGACTGGCCAAGGTCGGTCTCATTCCCTTTGCCTCCACCATGGCGGTATTTGCTTCCCTCCGGGCAGGAGAGCAGGTCAGAACTGACATCGCCTATCAGAATGTTCCCGTCAAGATTATTGCCACCCATGCCGGGATCTCCTTTGGCCATGCGGGCACCACACATCACGCTACCGAAGACCTGGCCATCATGCGGTCTATTGCCAACATGACTGTTATTTGTCCGGCGGACGGGATCGAGACCTCCCGGGCGGTCAGGGCCTGTATTGATATCCCCGGCCCGGTTTACATCCGCATCGGCCGGGGTTTTGAGCCCCCCTGCTACCCGGATGAGGACTACGATTTTGAGATCGGACGCGCTATCTGCATGCGTCCGGGCAATGACCTGACCATCATTTGTTGCGGCATCGCCGTCCTCCAGTCCCTTAATGCGGCCCGTACCCTGGAAGAGGAAGACGGTCTCTCGGTCCGGGTCATCAACATGCATACCATCAAGCCCCTGGATCGCCAGGCCATTGTCAAGGCGGTTGAGGAAACCCGCCGGATCCTGACCATCGAGGAACACAATGTCATCGGCGGCCTGGGCGATGCGGTGGGATCGGTCATTGCGGAAAGTGGCAAGGGATGCGTTTTCGTCAAGCACGGGATCCAGGATGAATTTGCCACCATCGGTTATGCAGAAGACCTCTACTCCCATTACGGCCTGGATGCCAATGGCATCGTCGATAAGGTGCGGGCTATGATGGGCCGGGAATACGAGGAAGACGAAGACTGGACAGACGACTAGACTGGGAGGTGTGTGATGTCTTCTGACAAGGAGATCATGACGTCAAAGTTGTATCTTGACGCAGTATTCCCGACCATGCAGGTTCTGCTGGACGATAACAGCAAGCTAAGGGAAAAATTCAAAAATCTGGTTGCCAGGGTTGAGTTTGGAGCCAGGCAGGGGGATGAGCTCATCGCCTGCCAGCTGGATTTCGACCATGGCCGCCTCAAGGTGACCCAGGGGCCGGCGGATCAGGCAGATCTCAGTTTGATCTTTTCCAGCCCGGAAAAAATGAACGCCCTCCTGAAAGGGGGCCTGGCCTTGCCCAGAATCAGGGGCAGACTGTCTTTGCTGCCTGCCTTCCTCAGCCTGCTTATGGGTCTCAAGATCATGACCCGGGACAACGCCAAGCTCAAGACGGAAGAGGAGCGCATCCTCAAGGTCAAGGCCAGCCTCTACATGATCACCCGGGCCCTTTCCAAGTACAACAAGCTGGGAGACCCGGACATGCAGGCCTTCGTCAGGCGCCAGCCTGACCGTATCTATCAGTTTACGGTGGAGCATGAGGGCAATCCCCATTTCATCGATTGCTACCTTCGGGTCAAGGCTGGCAAATCCAAGTCCGGCCACGGCGTCTATACCCGCCGCAGCCCCTTTGTCCTCTTCCTCTTCCGCTCTGTGGAGGGGGCCCTCAAGGTTCTGGGCAAGGAGGTGGAGTTTGTAGAAGGGGTGGAAAGAGGTTATGTGGAGACCATTGGCTCGCCCGAATACGCCTGTTATCTGAACGATTATATGGCGGTCCTTCAGGCCATGCTGAGTTAAGGGAGCCTGCCTTATGAAAGCTGTATATTTCGACAAGGATATTCCTCGCATCCTGGCCACCAAATTTGCCAGCCGCTATGCCAAGTGGATGCTCTACACGGGCTTGAATGCCGTCAAATACCGGGAGAATTTCCCCGACCCGCCACTGCCGGCTGACGACTGGGTCCGGGTCCGCAACAGGGCCTGCGGCCTTTGCGGGACCGATGTCAGTTTCTTTAATGCCACCACCGGAACTAACTCGGCCTTTGAGCCCATCCCGGGATCTCAAAGGACCTTCCTGGGTCATGAAAATGTAGGTGTCATCAGTGAAGTGGGCCCGGCGGTCAAGGACCTTGAGGTCGGCGACCGGGTGACCATCCGGGCCTACATGGCCGGTTGTGATACCAAGGGCATCCATCCCCGCTGTCACTATTGTGAGGAGGGCAACTACAACTTCTGCCTCAATTACGGGGCCCCGCCGCCCCAGCCTTTGCCGGACCTGGGTGCCGGCTGGTCGGACAGCTTCCTTTATCCTGCCCGGGGCCTGGCCAAGGTCTATCCGGAGCTCAGTGATGAAGAGGCGGTCATGGTTGAGCCTGCCTCGGTTTCCATCCACTCTGCCCTCTGCGTCCCGCCTGATCCGGGCGATAAGCTCCTGGTCATGGGCTGCGGCACCATCGGACTGGGCCTGGTCCAGGCCCTGAAGATCCTGGAGCCTGACTGCCAGATCTGGATCATGGAAAGGGTGCCCTTCAAGCAGGCCTTTGCCAAGCGGTTGGGCGCTGACCATGTCCTGGAGGGAGATCCCTATCAGGCGACCAGCCGGGCGACAGGCGGAAGTCCGGTCTACACGGGCATGAGCAAGAATAAGTATTTCTTCGGCGGCTTTGACAAGGTCTACGACTGTATCGGCGGCAACTGGTCCAATCATACGGGCCTGCGCCTGCTCAAGGCCCGGGGCACTTTCGTCAAAATCGGCCACCACATGAATGCGGTCTCCTTCGACGAATCGCCCATCTGGTGGCAGGAGATAAAAGTCATCGGCGTCAACGCCCATGGTATGGAGAATATTGACGGCCGCCGGCTTTATACCTTTGACCTGGCCCAGGAGTGGATCCGGGACGGCAAGTATTCGGTAGAAGGATTTGTCACCCATTACTTTCCTCTGGCAGACTATAAAAAGGCCCTCCGACTGGCCATGGAGAATCCGGAAGGGGTGGTCAAGATTGTCATGGATTGCCGATGAGGCAAGGTGAAAAGCCAAGGAGGCCAGGCATGCCATTTCAGGATCTGCTGCAAAAACAAAGGGACTATTTTCGTAGTGGCCAGACACGGCCACTGGCCTTTCGCCGGGACTGCCTGCGCCGCCTGCGCCAGGGCCTGATTGACCGGGAAGATGAGATCAACCAGGCCCTCCAGGCTGATCTCAATAAATCGCCCTTTGAAAGTTATATGACGGAGTTGGGCATCGTCCTGGCCGAGATCTCTTTTATGGAGAAAAGACTGGCCGGCTGGGTCAAACCCCGGCCGGTCAGAACCCCCCCGGTTCTCCTGCCGGCCAGGAGTTTTATCCTGGCCGAGCCCAGGGGTCTGGTCCTGATCATGGCCCCCTGGAATTATCCTCTTCAGCTGACCCTCAATCCCCTGGTGGCTGCCCTGGCAGCCGGCAACTGCTGTGTCCTCAAGCCCTCGGCCTATGCCCCGGCCACCAGCCGCCTGGTCGCCCGGATCCTGGGGGATCTTTTCCCGCCTGAACACGTAGCGGTCGTCGAGGGCGGCAGGGAAGAAAACCTGGCCCTGCTGGACCAGGTCTTTGATTATATTTTTTTCACAGGCAGTCCTGGGGTAGGCAGGGTAGTTATGGAGGCCGCCGCCAGGCATCTGACACCCCTGACCCTGGAATTAGGAGGCAAGAGTCCGGTCATCGTGGACCAGACAGCCAAGTTGGAGCTGGCAGCCCGGCGGATCGCCTTTGGCAAGGTCCTGAATGCCGGTCAGACCTGTGTGGCCCCTGACTACCTCTTGATCCATGAGTCCGTCAAGGAGGCCTTTGTCCAGGCCTATGGCCGGGCCCTGGAAGCCTTCTTCCCCCAGGGGGACTACAAGGACTATCCCCGGATCGTCAACCAGAGACACTTTGACCGGCTTTCGGGACTTTTGGAAGGTCAAAAGATTCTTCTGGGAGGAGACAGGGATGCCGGCCGACTCTTTTTGGCCCCCTGCCTCCTGGATGAAACAGAGCCGGGCTCGGCCATCATGCAGGAGGAGATCTTCGGCCCCATCCTGCCCCTGATCAGTTACCGGGATCTGGATGAGTGCATTGACTTCATCCGCAGCCGGCCCAAGCCCCTGGCCCTCTACCTCTTTACCAGCGATAAGACCACGGAAGAGCGGGTCCTGAACAGCTGTTCCTTTGGCGGCGGGGCCATCAATGACACCATCATGCATCTGACCTCACCCAATCTGCCCTTTGGCGGTGTCGGAGATTCAGGTATGGGTGCCTATCACGGTTTCAAGGGCTTTGAGACCTTCAGCCATATGCGAAGCATGGTCAGGCAGGCCAAGCGGATCGACCTGCCCATGCGCTATCACCCCTACAAGGCGGGCTGGCTTAAGTTAATCAGGAAGATGATGGGCTAGCTAGCCGATGGGCTGATGGGGAAAGGCAAATCTTCTTGCCGGTCACCTGGCTTGGGTGCCTGCTTCATGGCCTGAATATTGGCCCGTGACTGGCGGATCAGGTCTTTTCGATCTGGGGAGGATAAGGATCCTTTGGACAGGTAGAGGCTGAGGAAAATCTGAATCATGATCCGATCCAACCAACGGCCATAATCCTTTGACCAGACTTCCCAGACACCCCCCTTCCAAAAATGGTAGCGGAGCATGTTGGCTGCCGTCAGATAATCCCTGACATGGACAAGGGAGAAGCCATGGGTCAGGCTTCCGGGCCGGCGGACATAATAGTAGCGGGCCTGTTTGAGGGAGATGACCCGTTGGCAGTTGAGAAAGAGGAGGGGGACCACCAGGGCATCTTCATAGAGGATGGAGGGGAAGCGGATGGCCTGGTCAGTGAAAAGGCTCCTTCGGAAGAGTTTGTTCCAGATAAAGCTGGGGAAAAAAAGCATCCCCAAAGATTTTTGAAGGGCCTTTTGGCCGCTTAGTTTTTTTCGGGCCAGGACGAAAGGATAGGGAAGACGACGGCCATTTGGCAGTTCCATGAAAAAATTGACGACCACACTGTCTGCCCGGTAGATGTAGGCCGCTTCCAGCATGTTTTTGACGTAATCGGGATGGACATAATCGTCTGCGTCAACGAAACATACCCAGTCGCCACGGGCCAGGGCCAGGCCATTGTTGCGGGCGGCACTGACTCCTTGGTTGGCCTGGCAAATCAATTTGACGCGGGCATCCTTGGCCAGGAAGGCCCTCAGGATGTCCTCCGATCCATCGCTGGCACCATCACAGACCACAATGACCTCAATCCTGGGATAGGATTGGGCCAGGACGGACTCCAGGCAACGCTGGATCCAGGCTCGGGCATTATAGACCGGAATGATGATGCTAACCAGGTCGCTTACCAATCCTGCCAACCTCCAGGAAGATTATTTATGAGTGGACAAGTATAACAGGAAAAGGGGACCAATATCTGAAGACAAGAAGTCAGTGAGCGGGCAAGTTCATGTTAGAATGGCAACAAATCGAGCCGGTCATGGGCCACGTCCTGACCGGCAGATCTTATCAAGAGGGATGGAAGAACAAAAACGGATGACTGCGTCCTATGACAAGAAGATAAAAAATCTGAAACCCGCCTCGGATTTATTCCAGGCCAACAAGCGACGCCTTTTTCAAAAATCCCTGGCCATCAGCCTCATCCTTTTGACCATGATTGCCTTTGTGGTCATTTATATCCTCTGGGGTGACCTGGCCATTGACTTCTTCTCTGATCCCCTGAATGTCAGAAACCTGGTGGCCCGCCATCCCCTGGCCAGCCGGCTGCTTTTCTTCTTTGCCAATTTCTTCCAGGTGGTGGTGGCCATCATCCCCGGTGAACCCTTTGAATTGGCCGCCGGTTATGCCTTCGGTGCCCTGGAGGGGACCCTCATCTGCATGGCTGCCATCTATGCCGCCAGCATCCTGATTTTTCTTTTGGTCAAACGCTTTGGCCGGCCGGTCATTGAATTGTTTTTTGAGCCTGAGAAAATTGATGAGGTCCGTTTGTTCAAAAGGCCAGGACAACTCAATGCCCTCATGTATATTTTGATGTTTATTCCCGGGACGCCCAAGGATATCCTGACCTACCTGGCCGGTCTGACACCCATGAAACTGTCAAGCTGGTTGGTGGTTATATCAGCACGCAGCCTGTCGGTTGTGACATCTACTGTAAGCGGGGG
>CAZKLG010000010.1:0-38881 GCA_964553675.1 uncultured Mageeibacillus sp.
ATTTTCGTCAATATGGTCATCGACCAGGTCAACTGGAATGTGGACAAGTTCATCATCGGCCGCATCCGGGGGACAGCCCCCGTGGCCATCTACGGGGTGGCCGCCACCTTGCAGACCTACTACCAGCAGGTGTCCCTGGCCATCTCCAATGTCTTTGTCCCCCGGGTCCACCAGATCGTGGCCAGCCCTGAGGAAGATGGGGAGGAACTGACCCGGCTCTTTACCCGGATCGGCCGGCTCCAGTTCATGATCCTGGGCTTTGCCGCCTCGGTCCTGGTCTTCTTTGGCAAGCCCTTCCTTTTGAAATGGGCCGGCCGGGCCTATGGGGAGTCCTACTATGTGGCCCTGCTCCTGATCCTGCCTGTCACCATCCCCCTGATCCAGACCCTGGGTATCGAGATCCAGCGGGCTAAAAACAAGCACCAGTTCCGCTCCTGGGCCTATCTTTTCATGGCTCTTGGCAATCTCCTGGTCAGTATCCCCTTGACCATCCGCTTTGGTCCTGTGGGCGCGGCAGCGGGCACCGGCCTCTCCATGATCCTGGGCAATGGCCTGATCATGAACCTTTACAACCACTACAAGCTGGGCCTGGACATGGGCTATTTCTGGAAGGCCATCGGCCGCTTCATCCCGGCCCTGGTCCTGCCCATCTTGTCCGGTGTCCTCATGGTCCGCTTTCTGGACCTCAACCCGCTGCCCCTCCTCATTGCTATGGGCCTCCTTTACACGGTCATCTTTTCTCTGTCTTTCTGGTTCTTTGGTATGAATCCTTACGAGAAGGATTTGGTCAGGTCGCCTTTCAGGCGGAGGGGTTAAGAAGTTTTGCCATTAAAAAAAAGCCCCTGAGGGGGCTCTTTTTTAATGGGTTTTATCTGCCTTCTAACCGAAACGCTTCTTCAGGAATCCTTTGAGAGCGCCTGCGGCACTACTTGGCTGGCTGGTCTCCTGAGCTTGCAAGGGGATCTTGCTTTTTGTCTCCTTCTTGGGCATGTGGGGGCCGGCTGACTGGTCCAGGCTCTCCTTATATTGATAGTAGGTCAAAGAGGCATTTTCGCTTTGGGCTATGGCCTGGGCCTTGTCCTCGAAGGCGCTCTTGTCCTGGCCCAGGAGGGCATACCAGAGGACCTGGTCATTTTCGCGTCGGAGCAGGTCCATGATGGACAGGTCGCTCATGATCTCCTGGTCGACCATCTCTTTCAAGGCTTGGAGGTTCTGGGGATGGAGGCTTACTTTAAAGCGGCCCAGCTCGTCGGCATGTTGGGGGACCAGCATCCAGATCCTCTGGGCTTCCTGGTCCAGGAGGTCGTCAAAGGTCAGGTTGAGTTGGTCTTTTAAAAGAGTCAGGGTCCGCCGGATGGCCAAGCGTTGACCGATCATGGCTTTCAGGGCCTGTCTGCCGGGCTGGGATTTGCCCCCGGATAACTGGGCCGTCATTTTGTGGGCGGCATAGTCCATGAGAAGGGCGGTCAGCTGGATGGTCAGGGACATCCGGGAGCTGAAGCGGGAGACCATGGCGTATTTTTCGAATTCCAGTTTTTCCAGATGGTAGTCCAGGTCTTCAATTGATTGGGACGCCTGGAAGGCCCGGATCTGGAGTTCCAGACCGGCGGTCATGGCTTCTTGCAGGGGGTCCATGGCTTCCAGGATGGGGGCGAAGATATCCAGGCCATCCTCTTTGACGATCTTCCAAAGGAGGCCTTCCTCCTCCAGGATCAGCTGGGCTTCCAGCATGTCATCGGTTTGGTTTGGGATGTCCAGGATAGCCTCGTAGGCGGCCTGGGCATTTTTCCGATAACCGGCCTTTTTGACCTCCTCATAGGGGATCCGGTATTGCTCCACAAAATCCTTGACCGAGAGGGGAGGGGCTGCCGGGCTGTCAGAGTAGTCAGTCTTGACCTTGCCGTCGGCGTCGGCCGTTCCCATATCGGCCATGGCGGCCCGGGTGATCAGGGCCGAGTATTCCTCCTGGAGGCCGGACTCGACCAGCTGGCCGTAAAAGTGGGTGGGATCGGGGATGCTTTGCCCCAGTTCATAAAAGCGGCGGGACAGGTCCTGGACCTCACTTTGGAGCTGGGGGCTCAGTTGATAGTTGTCAAAGAGGTCCATGTAACCCTTGACCATGCCTTGGATAATCTCATTCAAAGCCCTTGACCTCCTCTTCTGAAAATTGATAGCTGCCCGTTTTGCTGGAGGGCGCCTTGGCCAGGGCCTGGGCCCTTCGGACCTTGGCCTGGTTGGCCCGGCCCACTGCCATGACGGCCTGGGCCTCCTGGCTCAGCTGGGCCAGGGTCTCCTGGTAGAGATTTTCTATGGCCTGGCTTTCCCCCTGGTAGTCGGGACCCTGGTTGATCAGCCGGGGCAGGGCCTGGAGGAAGGCCTGGTAGCCTGAATCCTGGGCCGGGACCATGGCCCGAAAGGCGGGAAGATGGGCCAGATCCTGCCAGCGGTCGCTGGGTTTTTGCAGCTGGTCCAGGGCCTCCTGGAGCTCCTTTTGGCCCTCTTTTATGCCGGTCTGGTCCAGGGCTGACCGGGAGGTCAGGGTCAGGTAGGCCTGGTAGATTTTGGTCCAGGCCTCCAGGGAGGTCAGGTAGGGGATCTTGAGATTTCGGGCCCGGGTCTCATAGCCGGTCTCGTAGAGGGCGGCGATATCGTCATCAATGGCCTGGATCTTGTCCTGGTAAACCTGGGCCAGATCGGGCATGCCCATCTCCTGGGCGGCTGTCCCCAGGGCGGCCAGCTTATCCTGGACCAGGGCGGCACCCGGGGCCAGGAAGAGGGGGGACTTTCGGATCTTGTCCATGGCTTCTTCCAGGCTCTGGCAGTCGGCCATGAATTCAATGGTCTCCCGATAGACTCTGGCCTGGCGGGGGGCCCGGCCACTTTTTTCCAGGCGGTCGGCCATGCGGCGATAAAGCAGGATGGCCCTTTCCATGTCTGTCATGTCATCTCCTTTTTGTCCGGGGTCCTAGTCGTTCTTCTTGGGCCGGGGGGACCGGTCCACATGCTTGTGGGAAAAGACGTCACTTTGATGGTGGAGGACCAGGCTGTCCTTGCGGACATAGTGGCCGGCGAAGTTGTCCCGTCGGACCGATTTCAGCTGGCTCTTCCAGGAGGCGGTGACCAGCCAGGCGATCAGGAGGGCCAGAAGGAGGGCGATGATGGCCGCCGTGATCCGGCTCTTGATGGGGTCGGAGACCTCCAGGAGGAGGGGGTATAAGGTCTGAATCATTGGCATGGGGTCCTCCTTTTAGCGTCCCGCCAGTAGCTGGGAGATGGCCACCAGAATGAGGGCGGCGATACCGAAGATCTTGAAGAACCAGGAACGGCGGAGCTTTTTGTCCATGGGCAGGTCGCCCACCAGCTTGCCGGTCTGGCCATTCATGGCAAAAAGAAAGTTCTGCCCCTCCCAGGAGGTGGACAGGAGCCAGACGGGCAGGAGGGCATAGTGGACATAGCCCTTGTCCAGGCGGATGTTTTCCTGATCGACCGAGACAGAATGATAGCCCTTGACTGTGTTCTGGAAGGCCGAGCTGGCGCTGTTCCTGACCCTTTCATGGGCCCGGGCACTGCAGGTTTCGGCGTCCACATCGTATTTGTTGGCAAAGTAACCGGCCAGATAGGCGGTCTGGAAGTCCACAGCCTCAGACAGATGGAAGGGCTCCAGGGATTCCATGAGGGTGTCGTCGACAGACTGGGAGCCGTCTACCGGCACCTGGTCAAAACCTATGTCCCCCTGGCGGCGGACCTGGTAGTGGGAGGTCTCTGTATAGTTGTAGTCATTATCCGACCAGCGGCGGACCTTGGTGGCATCGTAAAGGGCCCTGACACCCACATCGGCGTCAAAGAGCCAGAAGGGGACATAGACGCCCTTGATCTCATCCAGGTGGTTCTTGTCCTTGAAGACCCGGGGGAGGAGTCTTTTGCCGGCGTAGTGCTTTTCCAGGGCCTTTAAAGCATCTTCCTTCTTGAGCTTGAAGGGGACCACCAGATCCGGCCTCAGGCTGCCGGAAAACTTGGAGGTGATGACAACCCGGTTGCCGCAGAAGGGACAGGAGGTGGCGCCCAGGGTCTCATCCCCGATGATCTCGCCCCCGCAGGAATTGCAGGCATAGACGGCCATGCCTTCCTGTTCACCGGCCATCCAGTCCTGGCCGTCATAGGCCCATTCCAGGGCCTCGGATGCCTTGTCCTGGTCCAGGTCTCCTGCCAGGTCTCCCAGCTCTTCTATGGCGAAGCTGGAATCGCAGTAGGGGCAGGTCATCTCCTGGGTGCCTGCCTCGTATTGCAAGGCTGCCCCGCAATTGGGGCATTTGTATTCTAAGAGTGCCATAGCTCAACCTCCTCATTTTTGATCCAAATGACTTGGACAACTAGAGACAGCTTACAACATTCCGGCCCCTGCCTCTAGGCCTCTGGCTTGACCCTTCTATAAAACCTGATATAATAGGTTCCACGGCGAATTTTGTGAAAAAAAGAGCGGGGGGTCCCGCTCTTTTCGTCGTAAGACCCGTTTCGCGAAAGGCAGAGAATGAGCGGAAGAAAAGAAAACCGAAAAAAGATCCTGGACCAGGTCAGTCCCCTGGCAGAAGCCCTTGATCTGGCCCTTCTGGATGCCCTCTATGTGCATGAGAATGGCCGGAACGTCCTCCGTCTCATCATTGACAAGCGGGGCGGGGTGGGCATAGAAGATTGCGAGCGGCTGAGTGAAGTGGCCGACCCCATGATTTCGGATCAACTGGGTCTGGACGATTTTGACGTCTTTGAAGTGTCATCGCCCGGCTTTGACCGGCCCCTGACCAGCCTGGAGGACTGCCTGAGGCATGAGGGCGAATGGGCCCGGATCAGCCTCTACCGGGCGGTCGATGGGGAAAAAAGATTCCTGGGCAAACTCAAGGTCCAGGGGGATCAGGTGGGTGTCGAGGACGACAAGGGTGAATGCAAGTGCTTCCCCCTGGAAGACATCGCCAGCATTAAACGTGAAGTTGTATTTTAAGGCATATAAATCCGGTAAGGAGTAGACATGAACCACGAGTTTATCGAAGCGCTGAGATTGTTGGAAAAAGAGCGCGGGGTCGAGATGGAGACCCTGGTCGAGGCCATTGAGGACGCCCTGGTGGCGGCCTACCGCCGTGAGTTTGAAATCCGGTCCAAGGACCGGGATAAGAGCCGGGAGCGGGAGCTTATGCCCGAACAGGAATCCGAGCCCAAGCCCGTCGAGAATGACGGGATTACGGCCCATATCGACCGGCGGACAGGTGAAATGCGGGTCTACCAGCCCATGACCGTGGTCGAGGAGGTCAAGGACCCCAACAGCGAGCTGTCCCTGGAGCAGGCCCAGGCCATGTCCGAGGACCTGGAGCTGGGTGACCAGCTGGTCCGGGAGGTGGATCCTTCCCACTTTGGCCGCCTGGCAGCCCAGACCGCCAAGAGTGTCATCAACCAGAAACTGGCCCAGGCTGAGAAGATGCGGATCCATGACGAGTTCTCCGGCCGGGTGGGCGGTTTGGCCTCGGGGATTGTCCAGCGCCGTGACCGCAATGAGGTCCTGGTGGACATCGGCAGGGCCCAGGCAGTCCTGCCCTATAACCAGCAGTCCCGCCTGGACAACTATACCTTCAAGAAGCACATGCGCTTTTACATTTTGAAAGTGGACCAGCGGGACCACCGGCCTGTCATCATGGTCTCCCGCAGCCACCCGGGCCTGGTCCGCCGTCTCTTCGAGCAGGAGGTCCCGGAGATCGGGGCCGGCATCGTGGAGATCGTCAATATCGCCCGTGAGGCCGGGTCCCGGACCAAGATGGCCGTGACCAGCCACGACAGCAATATCGACGCCGTGGGGGCCTGTGTGGGCCAGCGGGGTACCCGGGTCCAGTCGGTCATCACCGAGCTCAACGGGGAAAAGATCGATATCATTGAGTGGAGCTCTGACATCACCGACTTCATCTCCTCCTCCCTGTCGCCTGCCCGGGTCATCCGGGTGGTCCTGGACGAGGAAGAGCAGAGCGCCCGGGTCATCGTGGCCGACCACCAGCTCTCCCTGGCCATCGGCAAGGAGGGGCAAAATGCCCGCCTGGCAGCCAAGCTGACAGACTGGCGGATCGATATCAAGAGTGAAACCCAGTACCGGGAGCTCCTGGAATCAGCCTGGATGTCCGACTTTGAAGAAGCCGTGGCAGCCGACGAGGCTGAGCGGGGCGAATGGGATGAGGATGACGACTACCTGGAGGCCCAGGAAGAGAGCATGGAGGATCTGGTCAATGACCAGCCTTCCGCCGCCGACTACCTGGACATCCTCTCGGACACCATCGAGTCTTTGGACCAGGATGAGCCGGAGGCCTAAGGGGTGAAAAAACAAGTACTTCGGACCTGTGTGGGCTGCCGGGGGGTCTTTCCCCAAAAGCAGCTCCTGCGCATCGCCGGAGGCGGGGAGGCAGGCGTCAGTCTGGACTTCAAACAGAAGTTGCCGGGCCGGGGCGCCTACCTTTGCTACAATCAGGCTTGCCTGGAGGCAGCCAGGAAAAGACAATCACTGCAGCGGGCCTTGAAAAAGCCCCTGCCCGATCATTTATGGACTGAGATTGATGAGGCGGTCAGAACCGCCCAGGATAAAGGGGAGGAATGAGCTGAGCATGGCGAAAAGAGAAGAAGCAAATTCAGGGCTCATGTCAGGATTTATAACAGAAGATGAGTTGATCCGGCACCAAAAGGAGCTGGAAACCATCGAATCAATTATGGAGGCGGAACAAGCGCCTCTTCCGCCTGCCCCCAAGGAGGTGCCGGAGCCGGAGGCTCCGACCCCGGACCAGGATCTGAAAGACCTGCCCGTGCCCTCAACCATTGAGATTCAGGGCATCTCGGGCAAGGTGATCCCCGGCGTCATCAAGATCGTCAAGAAGCCCAAGGCCAAGCCCCCGGAGCCGGTGGAAGTGGCCCCTGCTGCCCAGGAGGAGGCGCCGCCTGCCCCTGTCCAGCTTGAAGCTGAGAAGCCTGTGGAAGTTGAGGACAAGGTCCCGGTAGTGGCTGTCGAACTTCCCCAGGAAGCCCCTGTCAAGGCCCCTGCCAGGCTGGAAGTCAAGGCTGAGGCGGTTGAGGTTACCCCTGAACTGGCACCTGAGCCGGTCCCTGAAGCAGCGCCCAGGAAGAAGGCGCCTGCCAAAAAAGTGGCGGCCAAGAAGGCTGAGGAAGCAGTCCCTGAGGTCAAGGTGGTCGAAGCGCCTGCCCCTGAGGTCAAGGCGCCTCCTAAAAAGGAGCCTGCCCCCAAGCCCGCACCCATCCCGGCCAAGCCGGTCAAAAAAGAAGCCCCCAGGCGGGAAAGGCTATCCGTGGCCGAAAGATCCCTGCCTATTACGGAACAGATTACCCGGCCCAGCCCGCCGGCTGCCCAGGCAGCGGCACCGGCCAGGCCCCGTCCGCTTATCACCGAAGACGGCAAGCCCCTTCGTGCCCAAAGAGGCTCCTATGTGGGCGCCGACCGGGATACCCCGGCCGTGGAACGCAGACGGCCTGCAGCCAGGCCCGACAGCCGGCGGGAAGACCGCCGTCCATCCAGCGGACTCCGCCCCCAGACTGGACCGGCCCCCAGGGGTCGCCAGCCTGCAGGTCCTGTGCCGCCGGCACCGATAGCCACCGAATCCCCCATGCAGAAACCGGGCGCGGCCAGCCGCCGCAGCCAGAGGGGACGGGATCGCCGGACCGACGATTTCCGGGACCGTGGCCGACGGGAGCAGCAGGCTGCCATGGACCGCCGTTCAAGACGCCGGCGTCCCCGGGGTGCTGAGCCCGAGGTAGAAACCGTCAAGCGGCCCGTGGCCCAGCTGACCAAGGTCACCCTGCCCTCGACCCTGACGGTCAAGGAATTGGCCGAAGCCATCAAGAAGTCCACCGCAGACCTGATCATGAAATTGATGGGTCTGGGCATGATGGCCACCATCAACCAGGAGATCGACTTTGATACCGCAGAGATTATTGTCTCTGAATTTGGCATCAAGGCCGAAAGATTGATTGAGATCACCGAGGAGGACATCCTCTTTGACGACAGCGATGACGACGACAAGGACCTGGTCCCCCGTCCGCCGGTCGTGGTTGTCATGGGACACGTCGACCACGGCAAGACCTCCATCCTGGACTATATCCGGGAATCCGCCGTCACCGAAGGGGAGGCCGGAGGCATCACCCAGCACATCGGGGCCTATTCGGTCAAGGTGGACGGACGGCCCATTACCTTCCTGGATACACCCGGCCATGAGGCCTTTACCAGCCTGAGAGCCCGGGGGGCCCAGGTGACTGACATCGCCATCCTGGTCGTGGCGGCCGACGACGGGGTCATGCCCCAGACAGTGGAGGCCATCAACCACGCCCGGGCGGCCAATACAGAAATCATTGTGGCCATCAACAAGATTGATAAGCCCCAAAGCGATATCGAAAGAGTCAAGCGGGAACTGGCCCAGTACGAACTCATGGGTTCAGACTGGGGTGGCCAGACCACCATGGTGCCCGTCTCAGCCAAGACCGGCCAGAACATGGACGAGCTTTTGGAGATGATCCTCCTGACCGCCGACGTCCTGGATCTCAAGGCCAACCCCGACCGTCAGGCCAAGGGGACGGTCATCGAGGCCAAGCTGGATACCTCCAGAGGCCCCCTGGCCACCATCCTGGTCCAGCGGGGAACCCTCCGCCAGGGCGATGCCGTGGTGGTAGGGTCGACAGCCGGCCGCGTCCGCATGATGTACAACGACCGGGGCCAGCAGATCGAGTCCGCCGGTCCTTCAACCCCGGTGGAGATCATCGGCCTGGGCGAAGTGCCCGAGGGCGGGGATATCCTCTACCAGGTGGAGAACGAGCGGGTGGCCCGGGATCTGGTCGACAAACGACGGACCGAGGACCGGGAATCGGCCCTGCGCCAGACCTCCCGTATGTCCCTTGACACCCTCTTCGACCAGATGAGCGACCTGGATACCCTGGACCTCAACATCATCATCAAGGGGGATGCCCAGGGTTCAGTGGAGGCCCTGACCTCCTCCATGGAGAACCTGACCACCGACAAGATCCGGGTCAAGGTCATCCACGGGGCCGTGGGTGCCATCACCGAATCAGACATCCGCCTGGCCGAGGTGGCCAATGCCATCATCATCGGCTTCAATGTCAGGCCTGCGGCAACCGCTGCCCAGGTGGCCCAGGACTCCAATGTGGACATCCACCTCTACCGGGTCATCTATGAGGCCATCGAGGAAGTGGAAAGGGCCATGAAGGGCATGCTGGGGCCGGTTTACCGTGAAGTGGTGGTGGGACACCTGGAGGTCCGGGATGTCTTCCACGCCTCCAGTGTGGGAACCATTGCCGGCTGCTATGTCACCGATGGCCGGGTCAACCGCAACGACAGCGCCCGCCTCCTCCGTGACGGGGTGGTTATCTATGAGACCAAGCTGGCCTCTCTGCGCCGCTTCAAGGACGACGTCCGCGAGGTGGCCGCCGGTTACGAGTGCGGGCTCAGTCTTGAGAAATTCAACGACATCAAGGTGGGCGACCATATCGAGGTCTACACCATGAAGGAGGAAGAAGCGGATGCATAATAAGCGGTCGGACCGGATGGGTGACGAGGTCAGGCGGATCCTGGCAGATCTCATCCGACGCAGATTAAGTGATCCCAGGATCAATGAGCATGTCTCCCTGACCGGAGTGGACCTGTCCCGTGACCTGTCCAATGCCCGGGTTTATTACAGTGTCTACGGGGATGAAGAGGCCAGACAAGGGGCCGCCCAGGCCTTTGAAAAGGCCACCGGCTTCCTGAGGAAGGAACTGGCCTCCAGCTTGCGCTCCCGCAAGGTGCCCCGCCTGACCTTTATTGAAGACCGCAGTATCCGGGATGGCGAAGCCATCGACCAGCTGATCCGCCAGGTCCGCCAAAAAGACCTGGAGGCTGCCGGCCGCCAGGAGGAGGAAGACCATGAGCCAGACAGCGGAGCGGGAGAAACGACTGCTTGAGATCATACTTGACCTGGCCGGGGCAGGGGGCCATATCGGCCTTTTCCCCCACCAGCGTTTTGATGCCGACGCCATCGGCGCCGCCGTCTCCCTGGCACGGACCTTTGAGGCCCTGGGCCTCAAGGCCACGGTCCTGACCAGCGAGGCGGTCCCTGATTCCCTGACCCATCTGCCCGGCCTGGAGGCGATCCAGGTCTTTTCCGGCATGGAGGCCTGCCCGGTCTTTGACCTGGCCCTGGCCGTGGACTGCCATGAAGCGGGCCGGATGGGGGAGCGGGGAGACTGTTTCCTTAAAAGTCCCCTTCGGGGGGCCATTGACCACCATGTCCTCCAGGGAGAGATGGGGGAACTGGACTGGATCGAGCCTGAGGCTTCGTCCTCCTGCGAGATGGCCTTCCAGATGATCTGGGATCTGGAGATGCACCTGGGCCGGCCCCTCTTTGACCCGGTCATGGCCGTCCTCCTTTTAGCCGGTACCATCACCGATACCGGCCGTTATGCCTACTCCAACACCACCCCCCTCTGCCTGCGTCAGGCCGCTTCTCTTTTGGAGCGCTTTTCTGTTGACCTGCCCCAGCTCCACTACAACCTTTACGAGCGGACCACGGTCTCCCGCCTCCAGATCAAGGGGGACATCTTTTCCACCATCACCCCGGTGGCCCAGGGACGGATTCTCCTGGCCCATGTAACCCGGGCCATGCTGGAAGCCCGGGGGGCCCCCGATGACGAGCTCTCCAATCTGGCCTCGGAGATCCGGGCCTCGGAAAATGCCGATGTGGTCTTTCTCCTGATCGAGACAGCCAGTGGACATATCCGGGTCAGCATCCGTTCCAACTCCTGCTTTGATTCGGCGGCCTTTGCCCTGACCTTTGGGGGAGGCGGCCATGTCAAGGCCTCAGGCATGTCCCTCAAGGGCATGTCCATGGAGGAGGCCCTGGCCCTCATGGCCAGGGAGGCTGAGGCCTGGCTTATGGCCTGCTCCTCCCAGGGTCAAGAGGCATGACGCTATCTTCCGGAGGCATTCTCCTGATTGACAAAGAAGCGGGCCTGACCTCGGCGGCGGTTGTCGCCCGGATCAGGCGGCTTTTAGGTATGAAAAGGGTGGGCCATACCGGCACTCTGGACCCCTTTGCGACAGGCCTTTTGCCCATCTGTTTCGGCCGGGCCACGGCAGCGGCCGGGGCCATCCAGGCCTGGGACAAGGTCTACCGCTGCGGCATCAAGCTGGGCTCTGCCACCACCACCATGGACCCCGAGGGCCAGGTCACCCATAGCCTGGCGGATCCTTCCGCCTGCCGGGACTTCCTGCCTGGCGGCAGGGGACTGGGACGCTTGCAGGAGGCCCTGGCCTCCCTGACAGAGGAGACTGTCCAGGAGGCCCCGGCCTATTCGGCCGTCAAGGTCGGGGGCAAGGCCCTCTACCACTATGCCCGGGAGGGCCGGGAGGTGGAAAGACCCCTGAGGCCCATCCGGGTCTATGAGGTCCGCCTTCATGAGGTCCAGGTAGATCCCCAGGGTTGGCCTCTTGTCTATGCCGATTTTCGGGTCAGCTCGGGCACCTATATCCGGTCCCTGGCAGATTTACTGGGACAAAAACTGGCCTGCCATGGCCATGCGGTCTGGCTCCGCCGCCTGTCGGTGGGCCATTTTCACCTGGACCAGGCCCTGACCCTGGAGGCCCTCTTTTCCCGCTTTGATGAATTGGACAAAAAGCCCCGGGCCCTCTTGGCTGCCCTGGATGAGGCGGGGGCCATCCTGGATACAGGTCAGGCCTACGCCGACTGGCCCAGGCAGGACCTGACCCTGGACCAGGCCCGGGAGTTTTCCCATGGCCGGACCCTGGCCCTGGGGGATGGGGATGAGGGCAGGCGGGCCTTCTTTTACCAGGACCGGCTCCTGGCCATTGGCCAGATAGAAGGGGGTCGGGGACGGGTCAAGCGGGTCTTCATGACCCCGGATATGCTCCAGGAGGAGAGATAGGATGGCAGCACTTTACAGGGCTTTTGATGACATCAAGGCAGGCAAAAGGGGTATCGCCCTGGGGATCTTTGACGGGGTCCATCTGGGCCATCAGCAGCTGATCGGCCGCCTCCGCCAGGCTTCGGTGGCCAGGGGCCTGATCCCCTCAGCCCTGACCTTCTCCTATCCGGATGGCCTGGGTTTTGACGGCAAACCCCTGGGCCAGGTCTTTCTCATGACCGAGGAAGAGCGGGTCCAGGCCCTCTTTGACCAGGGCCTGGAAGATGTCTTTCTCATCCCCCTGAGCCCGGACTTCTGTCATCTGACCCCCCTTGAATTTCTGGATCAAATTATCCGGGACCAGATGGGCGGTGAGATTTTGGCCCTGGGCCAGGATGCCCGTTTTGGCTGGAAGAATGAGGGGGATGTGGCCTTCCTGGAAGACTATGCCCGAAAACAGCCCTTGACCCCCCTGATCCTGGGCGATGTGGACTGGGGCGGGGACAAGGTCTCCAGCAGCCGGATCCGCCAGGCCCTGGCCAGGGGCCTGGTAGAGGATGCCCATGCCATGATGACCCGGCCCTTCCGCCTGACAGGCCAGGTCATCCCCGGCAAGAAACTGGGTTCCAAACTGGGTTTTCCCACGGCCAACTTTCCCTATCCCGACCATGCCAGCCGTCTTTTACCCGGGGTTTATATGACCCGGGTTCATTGGCAGGGCAGGGCCTGGCCGGCCGTGACCAGCCTGGGGGTGGCCCCCTCGGTCCCCCGCCAGGACCGGGGTGTCCTGGTGGAATCCTATCTTTATGATTTTTCCGACAATCTTTACGGTCAAAGCATCCAGGTGGAATTCCTGTCCTTTATCCGGGAGGAGGAGACCTTTGCCAGCCTGGCTGAGCTCAAAGACCAGATCCAGGCCGACCTGGACAAGGTCCGGGCCCTTCATGGCTTGTGATAAAATGGCTCTTACCTGGAGGTGACCTTGTGACTGCCCTGTTGACCTATCATGTATCCTTCCCCGGCCTGGGAATCCATGACCTGACCATTGACCGGGCCGCCTTTCATCTCAGTCTTTTTGGCCGGGATCTGACCGTCTACTGGTATGGCCTGACCTTTACCCTGGCCATGGTCCTCTGTATCGTCATCGCCCTCTACCGGGCCGAGAAATACGATTTTACCCGGGATGATATCCTGGATTACTTCCTTTGGATGATCCCCCTCATCCTCCTGGGCTCCCGCCTCTACTATGTGGCCTTTGAATGGGAGCAGTTCCGGGGCTCCTGGGCGGCTGTCCTGGATTTTCGACAAGGGGGGCTGGCCTTCTATGGCGGGGTCATAGGGGGCATGCTGGCCGTGACCCTGGTGGCCCGGATCAAGCGGGTCAAACTCCACCGGATCTTTGACTATCTGGCCGTCCTCATCCCCCTGGGACAGGGCATCGGCCGCTGGGGCAACTTCTTCAACCAGGAGGCCTTCGGCACCAATACCCATCTGCCCTGGGGCATGATCTCCGAAGGCACCCGGCAGACACTTTCGGCCCTCAACCCCAATCCGGCCAATCCCTTGCCCGGCCTGGATCCCAACCTGCCCGTCCACCCCACCTTCCTCTATGAATTTTTGGCCAATATGGCCATCTTCGCTATCCTCCTGGTCATCCACAAGCGGCAAAAGCGCCCCTGGATGACCGTCCTCTCCTATTTCTTCCTCTACGGCATTGTCCGCTTCTTTGTCGAGGGCATCCGGACCGATTCCTTGACCTTTGATGCCCTGGGCCAGACCTGGCGGATTTCCCAGGTCCTCTCAGCAGTCATGGTGGTGGCCTCTGCCCTCCTTTTTGCCCTGGTCATCTGGCGGGGGAAAAAGACCGACCGACTCATGGCCTCCATGGCCAGGGGAGAAGGCAGTCTTCCCGAGTACTGGACGACTGAAGACGAGACATGAACTGGACCGATCCATCCCTGACCCGGACCGGCGGCAAGGCCAAACAGTCCCGGGTTGACCTCTTCTTCCAATACCTGGACTACAAGATGCTGGTCCCGGTCCTGGCCCTGGTCATCATTGGCCTGGTGGTCCTGAATTCGGTCCTGGCCAAGGGCTACGGGGCGGTCATCTTCGACTATCCCATGAACTTCTACAAGCAGATCGCCGCCGTCCTGATCGGCATGGTGGCGGCCTCCATCCTCTGCCTCTTTGAGCCGCCCACCATGCGGCTGATCGGCAGCCTCATCTACCTGGTCAGCATCGTCCTCCTCCTGGTGGTCAAGCTGGACGGCTACCGGCCGGTGGCCGGGGCGGACAGCTGGATCCAGATCCCGCTTTTCGGCTCCTTCCAGCCTTCGGAATTGTCCAAGATCGGGGTGGCCATGCTGGCAGGCCCGGTCTTTGCCGCCATGAAAAAGGGGGAGATATCCAATCTCCAGGGTTTTGCCCGCCTGGGCCTCATCTATGGCCTGCCCTTTGCCATGATCGTGACCGAGCCTGACCTGGGCACCAGCCTGGTCCTCCTCTTCATGTTCCTCAGCACCGTCTTCGTCTGGGGGGTCAGCTGGCGGACCATCATCCTGGGCTTTTCCGGGACGGTCTTTGTCATCCTGCCCCTGGCCTGGCAGTTCTTCATCAATGCCTCGCAAAAGGAAAGGATCATGACCTTCCTTTTCAGGGGCTACGACAAGTCGGCCTCCTACCATATCGACCAGTCCCTGGCGGCTGTGGCCTCGGGGGGCCTGGCCGGCAATCCGGGGGGGACGGTCAGCGTCCCGGTCAAGGAATCGGACTTCATTTTCCCGGCCATCTCTGAGCAACTGGGCCTGATCGGGACCTCCCTGGTCATCCTCCTGGCCCTCTACTTCATCGTCCACACCATCCGGGTGGCCTCCCAGGTGGCCGAAAGAGCCCCTGACGAATCCTATATCATGGTGGCCCTGATCTCGGGCCTGGCCTTCCACTTCATTGAAAACATGGGCATGACCGTGGGCCTCCTGCCCATCACCGGCATCCCCCTGCCCTTTATCAGTTATGGGGGGTCAGCCATGATCTCCTCCTTCCTCCTTTTAGGGGTCCTTCTCAACTATTCCCTCAATCACCGGACCACCCAGAGTCTCTAATAGCCTCCCACCTTGACTATTTTGGGCCTATTTCGGGCCAGATTTGCCTCAAAAGGGGTTTTTTTGTCTTCTTATGTCAGAATAGTGGTGAATAGTGGTTGATATTGACAATTTAGTGGGGAATTGTGGTAGAATAGCTGACAAAGTAGGAGGAGGCTTTCATGGCGCGTTATACCCATACCGTCGATACCAAAGGGCGCGTGATCGTACCCGCCAAACTGAGGGAAAAACTTGACGGTGCCCTGATTGTCACCCAGGGAATCGACCAGGGTTATTTGGCCGCCTACACACCCCGGCAATTTGAAGCCATCAAAGAGCAAATCCTCAACAACTCCTCCACAGGCTATGAAATAAGAAAACTGAAAAGGGATGTCCTGGGTGCCTCCACTGTTTGCGATTTTGACGGCCAGGGCCGGATGTCGGTCCCTGGTTTTTTGTGGAAGCATATCGGGGTGGAACCCGGGGAAGACATCTGCTTCATCGACGTCTTTGACAAAATTGAAATCTGCTCCCAGGCCTTCTTCGACAAGAGTCAGGAGGAGGAGGGCAGCTTGGCTGATATGGACCTGACAGGCTATGACATCCGTGGATTATAATGCCTGGCATCTGCCTGTTCTCCTGGAGGAGACCCGGGAGGCCCTGGCCATCAAGGCCGGTGGTCTCTATATCGACATGACAGCCGGAGGTGGGGGCCATTCTGCCGCCATCCTGGAAAGACTGGGCGCCGGCGGCCGCCTCTACGCCGCCGACCGCGACCCGGATGCTCTCCGGGTCGTGGAGACCAGGCTGGGGGAAGTCAAACATTCTGCCGTCTTTGAGACGGTTGGAGCTTCCTTCTCTGACTTCCCCGCCTGGCTGGATCCTGGCGACCTGGGTCGGGTGGACGGCCTCCTGGCCGACCTGGGCGTCAGCTCCCACCAGCTGGACCGCGACCAACGCGGTTTTTCCTATTTGAAGGAAGGACCCCTGGACATGCGGATGGACCAGTCCCAGGGCAAGACAGCGGCCGATATTCTGGCTGCCATCAGCCAGGATTCCCTGGTCGCCCTCCTCCGCCTTTACGGGGAGGAAAGCTATGCCCATGCCATCGCCTCTGCCATCATCCGCCGGCGGGAGGAAAGACCCATCACCTCCACCCTGGACCTGGCCTCCATCGTGGCCTCCGCCGTCCCCTCCAAGGTCAGGCGGGAAGGCAATCCGGCCCGCAAGACCTTCCAGGCCCTGCGCATGGAAGTCAACCGGGAGCAGGAGGAGCTGGCCCATCTTCTGATCGAAATTCCCCAGGTCATGGCCCCCGGTGGCCGGGTGGCCCTGATCTCCTTTCATTCCCTGGAAGACCGGATGGTCAAACAGGCCATGCGCCGCTGGCAGGATCCCTGCGACTGCCCCCGGGACTTCCCCCACTGCATCTGCGGGAAAAAATCCCTGGGCAGACAGATCACCGGCAAACCCCTGGAGGCCTCTCCTGAGGAAGTGGCCGCCAACCCCCGGGCCCGAAGCGCCAAGCTGCGGGTATTCGAGTTCGAAGGAGAAGCGCTGTGAGCTATTACCAAGAAGGCAACCTGGCCAGACCCCTGGAGGACTATGTCCCTTACGGCCTGCCGGAAAAAAGCCAATCGCCCGATATAGTGGAAGCCCAAAAGCGGGCCCGGCGCCAGACCCTGCAAAGGGAAGCGGCGGTCCGCCAGGAATACAAGGCAGCCGGCCGCCTCCATGCCCGGTCCATGGTCCGTCTGGTCCTGGTCCTGGCCATCCTGTCTGCGGCCCTGGGCCTGACTGTCTGGCGGTCTGCCAAGATCACCGAAATGTCCTTTTTCAATGCCGGCCTCAGCCGGCAGATCCGGGAGCTGGAGGAACAGAATGTCATCTTGCAGGACCGGGTGTCCGGCAAGGCCTCCCTCCATGTGGCCCGGGAAGAAGCCGTGGCCCAGCTGGGCATGCAAAAGGCCAGCGCCGGTCAGGTCCATGTCCTCTCAGCCATGGAGCTGAGACAGGGCCAGGCCGCCTTCTCTGACAGTCCGCTTTTGATGACCGACCAGGACTGCCAGGATCTGCTTGAAAGCTGGGTGCTGGGCCAGGAAAGCCCCTGAGGTCTCTCATGAAAGGTCGTAAGAAAGACATGTCGAAAAGAGGACCTGCCGTCAGTAGGTCCTTTTGGAAAGTCGATCTTAAGATCGGTCTTCTTGTCTTGGTCTTTCTTTTGTTAGCCGGCCTTTTCCTCAAGAGCTTCTACCAGCTTCAGATCGTCCAGCATCCGGTCCTGGCCGCCAAGGCAGCCGGCCAGCAATATGTGACCAGCAAGGACAGCCCCCGCCGGGGGATGATCCTGGACCGCAATGGCTTCCCCCTGGTCCTTTCCACCTATGTCTACCGGGTCGGCATGACCCCGGCTGATGTCAGCTCCAGGAGCCGGGAGGTCCAGGACGGGGAGATCGTCAACATGATGGGCCTCTTCCTGGGCCTGGATGAAGAGGAGCAGGCCCAGATCCTGGAAAAGATCCGGGCCGACCAGGTCAAGGGATGGTCGGGTCTGGGCAGGCAATTGAAGGGCCATGAGGCCACCTCCTATGTGACCATTGCCACCGAAGTGGCTGAGACCGATGCCATGCGGCTCAAGGACTGGTTGACTGACAAACGGGTAGGGGGGGTCCGCTTTGATGCTGAGGAGCGTCGGGTCTACAACAATCAGGGTCTGGGATCCTCTGTCCTGGGCCTGACCCGGGTCAGTGATGACGGACGGATTATCGGCGTATCAGGTCTGGAGGCCACCTATGACAGCCTCCTGTCAGGCCAGGCCGGCTACAGCTATGAAAAGCGAAACAACTACACCACCAAGGGGGTCATCCCCTTTTCCCAGTCAGTCTCCAGCCCCCCGGTGGAGAGCCGGAATCTGGTCTCTACCCTGGACCTGGAGGCCATGCAGATCCTCCAGGAGGAACTGGCCTCGGTAGGGGCCGCTGCCGGCCTGACCGCGGGGGTCCACGGTCTGGTCATGGAAGCCAAGACCGGTGATATCCTGGCCATGGGCCAGCTGGCCTCCTATGATGCGGCCGACCCGGCTGCCATGCCTTTGGGTTTCAGTCCCCAAAGCTGGGAGCAGCTTTCCTCTGAAGAGAAAACCCACTATCTTTCCTCCAAACTCTGGAACAATATCAACATCACCGACCTTTATGAACCGGGATCGGTCTTCAAGGCAGTCACCCTGGCCATCGGTCTGGAAGAAGGGGTGGCCTGGGAGGAGACCATCTTCAACGATGACCCGGTGGTCATCCAGGGCGAGGAAATCTCCTGCTACCATGTGGCCGGTCACGGGGATGAGACCCTGTCCCAGGCCTTTTGCCTCTCCTGCAACCCGGTCTTTGTCCACCTGGGCATGCGGGTGGGCCAGGATCTTTACTATGACTGGATCCGCAAGCTGGGCTTCTATGACCGGACGGGGATCGACCTGCCGGCCGAGGCGCCGGGCTATCTCCACAGCAAGCCCATGCCCATCGACTTTGCCAACCTGACCTTCGGGGAGTCCTCCTCCATGAACGCGGTCTCCCTGGCCCGGTTTTTTGCCGTCATCGGGAATGGGGGCTATGGGGTCCTCCCCCGTCTGGGCCAGGCCTGGACAGAGGATGGGCTGGAGACCATGGAGGCCTTTGACCTGGCCCAGGGCAACCGCCTCTTCTCTCCGGAGACCTGTCAGCGGGTCCGGTCCATGATGACCCAGGTGGTCACCCAGGGCACCGCCTCAGGTACCTTCGGGGCCATGGGCCTCAACCTGGGGGGGAAGACGGGGACCGCCATTGATGCCGCCGATGACCGGCGGACCTTCTCCTTTGTGGGCCTGGCCCCCTGCGATGATCCCAAGTATGTGGTCCTGGTCTCCATCCACAAGCCGGAGACAGGGATCACCCTCAGCTCCTCGGCAGCCCGGGCAGCCAACCGGGTGGCCGCCCGCCTCCTCAACCGGGAGGGGATCCATCAGGCCTATTCAAAGGCTGAGCTGGACTATCTGAGCCGGCCGGTGGAGCTGCCTGATCTCTCCCATCTGACCCTGGGTGAGGCGGCCCTGACCCTCCTCCAACTCAACCTCAACCCGGTCCTGCCTCCCCAGGGTTTTTTCCCCGACCAGCCCCTGTCCCGCATGGAGCCGGCGGCCGGAAGCCTGGTAGGGCGGGGGACCACTGTATGGCTTTACCCCGATGGGGATTATGAAGTAGAATGGGTAGCTGTGCCGGACTTTCAGGGTTGCAACTACCATGAATCGGTCTGGCTTGCTGCTGAATACGGAGTCAGCCTTGAGGCTGTCGGAATACCTTCAGGCCCGGCCCAGGGGCAGGACATCCCTGTCACGCCCCGGCCCAGGCCGACTGTGGAAGAAGACATGACCGGTTCACCCGACCAGGCCGCCCAGGCGGAAGACATTCCCCAGGGCATGGTCAGGCGAGGCCAGGTGGTCAGGGTCTTTTTTGGCGCAGTTCCCCCGGTTGACAGTGGCCAATAATGACTGAAAGACATGGAAGCATGACACGATTTTTGCCAATGCAACTCAAGCTTTGGACCGGCGGCGACCTCTACCAGACAGAGAGCCGGGCGGCCGATCCTGAGCGCTTTTATTCGTCGGTATCTACGGACACCCGGACCCTCATGGCCGGTGAAGTCTTCATCCCCCTCAAGGGCCCTCACTTTGACGGCCACCAATTCCTGACCACCGCCCTGGAAAAGAAGGCGGGCATGCTGGTCATGGAAAGAGGCGCTGAGGCCTTTTTAGAGCTCAAGGACCTTTTGGCCCGTGATCCCCAGGCACCTGACCTCCTCCTGGTGGATGACACCGGCGATGCCTACCGGGACATCGCCCGGGGTTTCCGGTCCAGCCTGGAGGCCTCGGTCATCGGGGTGACGGGGAGTGTGGGCAAAACCACCACCCGCCGCATGATCACCCAGATGATCGAATCCCAGGTCCAGGCCGAGCAGTCGGTCAAGAACTACAACAACCAGGTGGGTCTGCCCCGGACCATTCTGGCCACAGACCTGGAGACCCAGGCCCTGGTGGCTGAAATGGGTATGGCCCGCAAGGGGGAGATTGAGATCCTCTCCCGGATTGCGGCCCCCGATATCGCTGTCATCACCCAGATCGGCATGTCCCATGCCCAGTATCTGGGCTCCATGTCAGACATCCTGGATGAAAAAACCTCCATCATTTCCGGCATGAAGGACAATGGCCTCCTGATCATCAATGGTGACGATCCCATGCTGGAAAGCTGGGTCCTCAGGGAGCAGCCCTCCCTGCCGGTCTGGTATATCGCCAGCCAGCATAATGTGGGCCGGCTGGAAAGGGATGGCGTCCCTGTCTTTTGGGCCGAACATGTCCGCATGGACCGGGAGGGCCTCTCTTTTATCGGCCGTTCCAACCTGACCCCTGATGAACGCTGGCCCATCTTCCTCCGGGTCCCCGGCCTCCACCTGATCCCGGCCGCCCTTTTCGGCCTGGCCGTTGTCTATGCCATGGGCCTTAATATGCAGGAGGCGGCGGCTTCAGCCAGCCGTTACCAACCGGCCGAGAGCCGGCAGGAAGTCATGCGGGTGGGCTCGGTGGACATCATGGATGACGCCTACAATGCCTCGCCCGAATCCCTGCTTTCAGCCTTGCAGACAGCCTCCCTCCTGTCCGAGGACCACGGCCGCTTTGTGGCCGTCATCGGCGGGCTCAGGGAGCTGGGCCGTTATTCAGAAGAAGCTCATGTGGATGCCGCCGTGGAGATCCTCCAGGCGGGGGTGGACCAGGTCTTCCTGATCGGTGAAGAGACCAAGATTACCCGGGACTATCTTTTAGGCAGCGAAGAGGGGGCCGGCATCCTGGCCGGCTGGTATCCCTCCTGCCAGGAGGCCCTGCCGGTCATCGCGTCAAAACTCCAGCCGGGTGATTTCCTCCTCCTCAAGGCCTCCCGCTACTATGAACTGGAAAGAATCACCCAGGGTCTCAAGGCCATGGAAGAGGCGGGGAGCTTCTGACATGACCTGGCAGGCTGACATGCTCCGGGCCCTCTGGGTCGCTTTGGCCCTCCTGGCCGCCACCGTCCTGACCGGCCTTCTGGGTCTGCCCCTGATCCGGGCCAAGGTGTCCAGCCAGCCCATCCGCCATAACGGGCCCAAGTCCCATCTGGCCAAGTCGGGGACACCCACCTTCGGCGGCCTCTTCTTTTTGATTCCCCTCAGCCTTTTGGGTCTTCTGGCCCCCCTCCTCTGGAAGGGCATGTGGCCCCTGACTTTTACCGTGGCCTTTATTGTCCTCTTTGCCGGGGTAGGCTTTGCCGACGACTTCATCAAGGTCCGGGTGAAAAGGGAGGGCATGAGCGTCAGGCAGAAAACCCTGGTCCTGGGCCTCTTCTCCCTTTTGGCTGCCGTGGCCTATCTCTGGCTCCTGCCCGTCCAGCCCTTCATCCTCCTGCCCCTGACCGGCCGGTCCATTGCCATCAGCGGGGGATGGAAGTTCCTCTACCTGGCCTTCCTGGTCCCCTTTCTTTTCTATATGAGTAATTCCGTCAACATCACCGACGGCCTGGACGGCCTCCTGTCCACTCTCATGACCATCGCCTCCCTGGGCCTTTTGGCCGTGGCCGCCCTCCTCCATGACAGGCTGCCCCTGCCAGGGCCCATCATGATCCTCCTGGCCTCCATGGCAGCCGGCTGTCTGGGCTTTCTCCTCTTCAACCGCTATCCGGCCCGGATCTTCATGGGAGACACGGGTTCCCAGGCCCTGGGCATCGGCTTCACCCTCTTGACCGTCCTCATGGGCCTGCCTTATCTGTCCCTGATCACGGGTTTTGTCTTCTTTTTCGAAGGTTTTTCAGTGGTCCTCCAGGTCATCTATTTCAAGGCCACGGGCGGACGACGGATCTTTCGCATGTCACCCATCCACCACCACTTTGAACTGGTGGGCTGGGCCGAAACCAAGGTGGTGGCTGTCTTCTCCCTGATCGGCATCCTTTGGGCCGGTCTGGGTTTCCTTCTGGTCTCCGGACCCCTGTGGAGGCCGGGCCTATGAGGGACAGGGCGGTAAAAAGTGGCCAGGAAGTCTCCCTTCCACCCTTGACTGCCGGCAAGATCTACCGGTCCCACCGCCACATGTCCACGGCCTTCCTGGTGGTCTGGCTGATTCTGGTGGCCTACGGCCTCCTCATGATGTTCTCTGCCAGTTATGGCATCAGTTTTATCCAGTCCTCTGCCAATCTCAAGGCCGATCTGGCCCAGACCGGGGGCCTGACCCAGGATTCACCCGTCAGGGAGATCCTGGCAGCTGACGCCACGGCCCTGGCCCGAAAACAGGCCGGCCTGACCCTCCTTGGCACCCTCCTGGCCCTGGGCATCGGAGGCCTCATCAATTTTCGCCAGCTGACCCGGCCTGCCTACAGCTGGATTGTCTATGGCCTGGTTACCATAAGTCTCTTCTACTGCCGCTTAGGGGGGGTATCCATCAATGGGGCCAGGCGCTGGGTCTATCTGGGACCCATCCGCTTCCAGCCCTCGGAGATTGCCAAGATCGGGGTGGTCTTCTTCCTGGCCGCTTATTTTGCCAGACGAAAGGCCCGCATGAAGGGCAAGCCCAAGGCTTCCGTTTCCTGGTCAAAACGGGCCTTCTTGGATGTCACCTGGCCCGCCCTTCTGGTCCTTCTTTGGGTCGGTCTGGTCCTGATCCAGCCCCATCTGTCGGGGGCCATCATCATCTTCCTGATCAGCGGCATCCTCTTTTTCATGGCTGACCTGCCCTTGAAATCCAAGCTCCTGGGCCTGACCCAGCTGGTCCTCCTGGTCCTGGTCTTCTCCCTGGTCTTCGGCCTGGGCTACCCCCTGGTCACCAAGCAGTCAGCCGTGGACTTTGTAGGCCAGCGCTTCGCCCATGTGACCCGGCGGCTGGATACCTTCCAGGACCGGGAAAATGCCAGTCAGGATGACCGCCTGCAGATTGAACAGGCCGAAATTGCCCTGGGTTCAGGGGGCCTGACCGGCAAGGGGATAGGCAGGAGTGCCCAAAAGCTCAACTTCCTGTCCGAGGCCCACAATGACTTCATCCTGCCTGTCATCGGGGAGGAGCTGGGCTTTATCGGGGTCATCAGCGTCATCCTCCTCTTCTTGGCCTTCCTGGTCACCGGCATCCTGGTGGCCAAAAATGCCTCCAACCAGATGGCCATGCTCCTGGCTGCCGGCAATACCCTCCTCATCGTCATCCAGGCCTTCCTCAACATGGCCGTGGCCGTCAGTCTCATCCCCACCACGGGGATCTCCCTGCCCTTCTTCAGTTACGGGGGAACCGCCAGTATCTTCTTTGCCCTCTCGGCTGGTCTCATCCTCTGCGTCTCCAAGTCGGCCGTCCGGACCGACCCCCGCCTGGCCCGGATCGTCCATAAGGGCAAATCCAAGGCCGGCAGAGGCAAGGAAAGTCAAAAACAGCTTGAGGAAGAGGACAGCATGCGATACGCTGTATGAGATAAACGGAAAGAGCGGGCAGACCTACCCGCTTGCCTCAGGAATAGATGAAGAAGCGATCTGACCCTCAAAAGACCCTATTGATGGTAGCCGGCGGGACCAGCGGGCATATTTACCCGGCCCTGGCTATCGCCGCGGCCGTCAAGGAGAACCTGCCATCGGTCCGCCTGGTCTTTTGTGGTGTGGCCGACAGCCTGGAAGAGAAGATGGTCAAGCGGGAAGGCTATGACTTTCGACCCATCCAGGCCCAGAATATGCCCTCCCGCCAGGACAGGCGTTACTGGGGTTGGCTGGTCCGCAATACCCGGGGGCTTTTCATGGGCTTTTCCCTCCTTCGAAAACTGAAACCTCAACTGGTCATGGGGACGGGAGGCTTTGTCTCGGCCCCGGTCCTGGCGGCCGCCCGCTTCAAGCGGATCCCCTATATGCTCCATGAACAAAATTCAGTGCCCGGCCGGACCAACCGCATGTTTGCGCCCAAGGCCCGGACTGTTTTTATCTCCTATGAGGTCAGCCGCAGGCATTTTGCTGAAAAGGACCAGCTGGTCTTTTCCGGCAACCCGGTCCGACCCGACTTTTTTGACCTGGACCGGCAGAAGGCCAGAGAGGTCCTGGGTATCGGGGAGGATATCTTCCTGGTCCTGGTCATGGGGGGGAGCCTGGGTGCCAGAACCCTGAATACGGCCGTCTCCCGCATGGACGACCAGGGCGACTGGTCAGATCTTCTGGCCCGTCAGCCCCAGCTTAGGATGAGTGTCAGTGTGGGGGTCCAAAGCCAGGCTGGCTGCGCTGAAGCCATTTCGGAGCTGCCCGGCATCCTGAGGGCAGAGAGTTTTTTCCTGGACGCCCCCTCCTGGATTGCGGCCTGTGATCTTTTCATCGGCCGGGCGGGCGCCATGACCTGTGCTGAAATTGCAGCCCAGGCCAAACCCTCTATTCTTATTCCTTTCCCTTATGCGGCCGATGACCACCAGACCGAGAATGCCCGGGCCATGGAAGAGGCCGGGGCTGCCCTGGTCATAAAGGACGGGGACTTTGACAGTCACAGCCTTCTGACCTCCATCGAATCCATGATGGAGGATCCCGACCGTTTGGCCCTCATGGGGCAAAAGGCCGGCCAATGGGCAACGCCCAAGGCTGCCGACAGGATTGCAGAGGGCATTGCGGCGGCCATGACTGACCATGAAACGCCCAAGCCCTAAAAGGACTGGATCAAGTCCCAAAGCCAAGCCCAAAGACCGAAGACGTGTCGCTTCCGCCTCGGCCAGACGGCGGCGGGAGGCAGACTATCCCGATCTTTTCCAACCCTCACCCTTCAGCGATGAAAGCCGGAAGAAGAGACGGCGGGCAGGTCGGAGGCGGGCCCTCATGGGTTGGCCCCTCCGCCTTCTCAGTCTGACCGCCCTGATATTGGTCCTGGTCACCCTGGTCGCCCTCCTTCCCCAATTCACGGTAGAGACCGTGACAGTGACAGGCAGCCGTCTCCTGGAGGCCTCCCGGATCAGTCAGGTCCTGGAGGATAAAGTGGGCCAGCATTTTGTCCATGGCCTGGGGGGATCATTCCGCCAATGGCTGACCCTCCGCTATGGCAAGGCCGAAGCAGAGATCCTGGCCCTTTCTCCCCTGATCCGTCAGGTTGAGGTTGCTTTTTCTTTTCCTTCCTCCATCCATGTCCAGGTCCAGGAACGGGTGGAAATCCTGGCCATCCGGGTCTCGGGAGGCTATGCCCTGGTTGACCGGGACAATATGGTCCTGCGACTGACTGACCAGCGGGACTTCAGCCTGCCGGTCCT
Organism: uncultured Mageeibacillus sp.; assembly: GCA_964553675.1. Lineage (GTDB taxonomy): Bacteria > Bacillota > Clostridia > Saccharofermentanales > DTU023 > UBA4923. The sequence continues at coordinate 25,310 of CAZKLG010000010.1, forward strand.
GGAGGGTTGCTCACTCTTGAGTCAGGCCCGGGAAGGCCAGGTCCTGGACCTGGAAAAACCCTCCCAACTCCTGGCCGCTGCCCGGATTACGGCCGCCCTCATCCGCCATGACCAGACCCTGCCCCAGGGCCGTCAGCTCATGGAGGAAGTCAAGCAGTACCGGCAGCTGACTGACCGACTTTTCTACCTCTTTATCCCCCTTGAACAGGGGGGTGACATTCGTGTTAAACTGGAAGACAACAGGTTATTACAGGACAAACTTCTGCTCCTCAGCTATCTGCTGGACAAGGAGGACATCCTTCAGGGGTCGGCAGGGGAGTTGGATCTAAGCGGGGAGACCGCCTTTTTCCGTCCAGATGGTCATTAAGTGATCTTTCACTTGACAGGACATCCTGACCTAGCCTGATAAATCTAAGGAGGCAGGCCCTTGTTAATCCTCATCGGACTCTTGCTGGGACTCTTGTTAGGTCTCTTTTCAAATATCCTTTTGCCTGCCAGTCTGGTGGCCTATCTGGCCGTCTTTACCCTGGTGGGTATTGAGGCTTTGACCGCTTCCTGGATCGCCATCCGGGAGGGGAATTTCATCCCGGGTAAATTCCTGATCGAATTTGGCGCAAATGTCCTGATTGCAGTCCTTATGACTGCCTTGGGCAATCAGTTGAAATACGATTTTTCCCTGATCGTCTCCTTTATCTTTGCCTACCGGATCTTCCGCAATGTCAGTTTCCTCTCCCGCCGCTTCTACCAGCAGCTGGAGGCTAAAAGACTGAAAAAAAAGGGGGGCGAAGCCGGGGAAAGCGATGCGGCTTCCAAGGAAATTCTCCTCTGAAGGCTGGGTTATCGATAACTTGTAAACATGTCATCATAGGCTGGAAAGGCCCTGATCTTGGCCAAAATGCTCAAAGACCGCTTGCGCCGGCTTTTTGCTTGCGTTAGAATGTGACGAGCATGCTTGTCGATTCACCAAGCGCTTATGTTTTTCTTCCCCTATTTGTTGTAAGCTTGTTATGACAAGTTACCGGGGAAGCGGACAGACCCAGGTGAGGACGGAAGGAGTTGCCCAAAGTGACAGATTATACTTTCGACATCGGGATGGGCGGTGGCGGTTATGCGACCATCCGCGTCATCGGTGTAGGCGGAGGCGGATGTAATGCCGTCAACCGTATGATCGATGGTGGCGTTCAAGGCATTGAGTTCATTGCTGTCAATACCGACCATCAGGCCCTGCAGAATTCCAAGGCCAGTGAGGCCATTCAGATAGGCGAGAAGGTGACCCGGGGACTGGGTGCCGGCGCCCAACCTGAACTGGGTCAAAAGGCGGCTGAGGAAAATATTGAAGAGATCTCCAAGACCATTGAAGGGTCTGACATGCTCTTCATCACGGCCGGCATGGGGGGCGGTACCGGGACCGGTGCGGCACCTATCATTGCCCAGGTGGCCAACAAGCTTGGCATCCTGACCGTGGGTGTGGTGACCACGCCATTCCGCTTTGAGGGCTCCCGCAGACGGCAGAATGCCGAGAAGGGGGTCAGGGAACTCCAGCAATATGTAGACTCCCTGATCGTGGTGCCCAACGACAAGCTCCTGGAAATCGCCTCTGACGATACCACCCTGGATGAAGCCTTCGGTCTTGCCGACCGGGTCCTCCAGTATGGTGTCTCTTCCATTTCTGACCTGGTGGCGGTGCCCGGCCTGATCAACCTGGACCTGGCCGACGTCAGGCGGGTCATGACCAATGCCGGCGTCTGCCATATGGGCATCGGCCGGGGCAACGGGGAGAGCCGGGCGGCCACTGCAGTCAAGCAGGCCATGACCAGCCCCCTCCTGGAGACCACCATTGACGGGGCCCAGTCCATCATCATCAACTTCACCGGCGGCCACGATATGAAGATCAAGGAGATCAACGAGGCGGCCTCCCAGGTCCGCGAAGCGGTCTCACCCGATGCCGATATCATCTTTGGTGCCGTCATTGACGAGAATATGCAAGATGACCTGGTCATCACCATTATTGCCAGCCGTTTCGGCGGTGACGGCATCCAGGGCAGGGGTATGAGGCCCGGCCAGTCTCAGGCAGCGGCCCCCTCCTTCAGCATCCCGCAGAGGCAGAGCCAGACTTCCACATCCCGGTCCACCATGGAAGACCTGCCCGACTTCCTGCGCCCGCCCAGAAGCGGTCAGGCCAGGGGAGTGGATGACACCCGGGGAACGGGTTTCAGCCGCAGCAGCCAGCGTCAGACCGACCAGGCCATGGTGGATATGATCAACCGGGCCACCGAGAATGCCGCCAAACAGAATGTCAGCCCGCCCCGGGTCCTGGACGAAGCGCCGGGGGACGAGAGGCGTGAGTCTGCAAGGCCGCGTCCCAGCCGGGAGGGCAGGGTCCTGCCCTGGTTCCTCCAGGACGACGATTCGGATCGCTCCTGATCTGTCAGGCGATTTTTTAGGCGGCCGTCAGGTTGCCGGATCAATCATGAAAGGGCGGCCGGATTGGGAACAATCCGGTCGTCTTGTATGCACCGGACTTCCCGCAAGAAAGGACGGGTGAGACCATGAAATGCCCCAACTGTGAAGGGAATGAGGACCGTGTAGTTGATTCGCGGCCGGCCGAGGATGGAAGCTTTATCCGTCGCAGGCGGGAGTGCCTCCTTTGCGGCAGGCGTTTTACAACCTATGAAAAGATTGAGGGCATGCCCCTCATGGTCATAAAAAAAGATGGCAGCCGCCAGCCCTTTGACCGGCAAAAACTCCTGATCGGCATCATGAAGAGTTGCGAAAAGCGGCCGGTCACCACCGGCCAGATCGAGGAAGTGATCGACCGGGTGGAAAGGGCGGCAGGCAATGCGCTCAGGCGGGAGATCACCAGCTCCCAGATCGGGGAATTGGTCCTCAAGGAACTCAAGGACCTGGATGAGGTGGCCTATATCCGTTTTGCCTCCGTCTACCGGGCCTTTGGCGACATCCGCTCTTTTTTCTCAGAAATCGAAGAACTCTTACAAAAGGATTGGCCTGATCAGCCCCGGGGGGATAATGATGGATGATTCCAAACGCGTTTTAATTGTTGACGACGACAAGCATATTTCTGAACTCCTCAAGCTCTATTTTGAAAAAGATGGTTTTGAGGTCTCTTCCTGCTATACAGGGGATGCCGTCATGCCCATGGTCCGGGCGGTCTCGCCCGATGTCATCATCCTGGACCTCATGCTGCCGGGCATGAGCGGTTTTGACATCATGCGGGAGCTGCGCCGGGAATCGGATGTACCCGTCCTCATGCTGACGGCCCGCAGCGATACCCTGGACAAGATCATCGGCCTGGAGCTGGGGGCCGACGACTATATCCTCAAGCCCTTTGAGCCCAAGGAACTTTTGGCCCGGGTCAAGGCGGTCCTGAGACGGATCCGCCAGCCTCTGGCCAGCCAGGAGACCCAGGAGAGCAAGAGCAAGGATATTGTCATCTTCCCCGACCTGGTGGTGGACCGGATCCGTTATACGGTCCGGATCGGCGACCAGGAGGTGGACATGCCGCCCAAGGAATTGGAACTCCTCTTCTTTTTGGCCTCCCATCCCAACCGGGTCTTTACCCGGGACCAGATCCTGGAACATATCTGGGGCATGGACTATTACGGGGAGCAGAGGACAGTGGACGTCCACATCAAAAGGATCCGGGAGAAGCTGGATGTCATCGACCATCCCCTCTGGCAGATCAAGACTGTCTGGAGTGTGGGCTATAAATTCGAGGTAAAGGACAAGGATGAGGCGTGAGACCAAGACTGTCCATCTACACCCGAACCCTGCTGAAGATTTCCGGGGCCATCCTGGTCATCTTCCTGGTCCTGGGCCTGGTCTACGGGACGGTTTACAATGTCTCCGCCAATCTCCAGCGCAAGGAAGAACTCAAGCGCAATACCATTGAACTCTCCATCCTGACCGAGAACCGCATGGATGCGGCCCATATCACCTTCACCTCCACTGACATCACCGGCCATATCGCCTTTGCTGCCCGGTCGACGGCGGCCTTTGTCTGGATCGTCAATGCCAATGGGGAGATCATCTACCATACCGGTATCCCGGTGGATACCATGGCCCAGCTGGAAAGAAGTGAAGAGAGGAGCCGGGACCCCATCCTGCCCCTGACGGCCCGCAATGACAGCCGGGCGGTCTACTGCGAGCAGGGTGACAAGACGGGTTTTGCCAGCCTTTTGCCCGATTCGGCTGCCTGGCTGGTGGCCAGTTCCCCCGTGGGCAGCCATGGGGACCTTTACACGGGCGAGGTCATCCTCCTCAAGCGCCAGCAGACCGAAGGCCTGGCCTCCTTCCTCCTGGAATACAATGTCCCCCTGGCCTTTTCTTTGGCCTTTTTTCTCTCCCTCCTGATTATTGTCTGGCTGTCCCGGGACATCACCCGGCCCATCTCCCAGCTGGCCAAGACGGCCAATGCGGTTTATGCCGGGGACCTGTCAGCCCGGGTCACCCTGAAAGGGGATAAGGGGACCCTGACCCTGGATGAGGATGAGGAGGCGGGCGATCCGACCCGGTCCCGGGAGGATGACCTGACCCGCCTGGTCCGGACCTTCAATACCCTGATTGCCAAATTTGAGGAAAGGGAAAAGCAGCATTCGGAATTCCTCAGCAATGTCTCCCATGACCTGCGAACCCCTGTCACCTCCATCGGCGGCTTTATCGAGGGCATGCGGGACGGCACCATCCCGCCTGACCGCTACCCCTATTACCTGGATATCATCAAGGCCGAAAGCAGCCGGCTGGAAGGCCTGGTCAATGACCTCTTCGCCGATGCCGGCCAGGATGACTCCACCTCCCTCAGGCAGGAGGTCTTCGACCTTTATGAACTGATCTGTCAGATCAAGCAATCCTTTGAGCCCATGCTGGCTGACAAGGCCATGGACCTGGAGGTCAATTTTGACTACCGCTATGAGGCGCCCCTGCGGGCAGTGGGTGACGTGGCCCAGCTCAGGCGGGTCCTCAACAATATCATCGCCAATGCCATCCGCTATGTGCCCGCCCACGGCCTGATCCTGGTGGGCGTTGAAGTAGGGGAAAGACTGATCACGGTGACCGTGGATGACAGCGGACCCGGGATACCGGCCGAGGATCTTCCCTATATCTTTGACCGATTTTATAAGGCGGACAAGTCCCGGGGCGGGGAGGGGTCGGGCCTGGGCCTCTACATTGCCAGGGCCCTGATCCAGCGTCACGGCCAGCAGATTGAAGCCGGCCGGTCCAGCCATCTGGGCGGGGCCCGGATCTGCTTCACGGTGGCCCGGCCCTAGGCTGACCGGGCCTGATCGTTCATAAAATGGCTATATCTAATGGCTAGACTACTTAAAAATCCGATGGGTTAGGGGGCTTGGAAGCATGAGAAAAGATAGGCGGGGCCTGATCGTCCTGATCGCCGTATTCCTGCTGGCGGTTCTTTTGCTGCCCCTTTCCTGCCCCGGCAAGGAAGGAGAGGAGACCAAGACCAGTCCCTCGACCAGCCTGACCCCGCCGACCACCAGCCGGCGGACCACGACCACAACCACTACGACCCGGACCAGCCCCAGCCAGTCCGACCCGACTGAGACGGATCCCTCGGAGCCCCCGGAAGACCCCCTGCCTGAACAGGCGGGTGTCTACCAGACCCTGGCCCCCTCTGTGGTCTCGGTCCATGTCACCATCCCGGCCTCCTCCCTTTATTCCAAGCGTGAAGAATTTTTCTCAGGCCTGATCCTGGATGAATCCGGCCTGATTGTGACCAGCTACTCCCCCCTGGAAAGGGCCCTGGATTACCGGGGCATGCTCCTGCCTGACGCCTCCATCCGCATCTATGTCAAGGACCAGCCCCAGGCCTTTGCCGCCTCCCTGGTCGGCTTTCATTCCACGGTGGACCTGGCCCTGATCAAGATCCGGGAGCCGGGAGACCTGATCTTTCCTGCCCTGCCCCTGTCCAGGGAACCTGACCTGGCTGTCGGAACAGCCGTCTTCACCATCGGCTACCCCCCTGTCATGGTCAAGGAGGGGGGCCTGTCGGCAGGCTACATCACCTCCCTTTACCGGACTTCCCTGGAAGAGGACGGGTCACCCGTGGGCCTGATCGAGACCAGCATTCCCACCCTGCCCATCTATGCCGGCAGCCCCCTGGTCAACCGGGAGGGGGAAGTGGTGGCCATCACCAGCGGCTACCTGAAGCGGATCTACAACCAGCACCAGGGCTTTGCCGTCCCCTCACCCATTGTCCTGGACGTGGTCGACCGCCTCATGCTGGGCCCGGACGACAGGCCTGAATCCAAGGCAGAGCTGGGCATCACCATCCTGGAGGACCAGGAGGCAGAGGAACTCCGGCTCATGTTCGGCTATCCGGCCGGTCTTTATATCAATTTCATCAAGCAGGAGAGTGCCGCCTATACAGCCGGCCTGGACACGGGGGACATCCTCCTCTCCATCAACGGCCAGGTCATGGAAAGTGCCCGGGATTTTCTGACCTTCATGGACGGCCAGGCCGTGGGCAGTCTCTTGGAAATTGTGGTCTACCGGCCCTCCGAGGACAGGAGCCTGGTCAAGACCTGCTATCTTCTGGAGGCCAGGCCGTGAGCCGGGCCAGGCTGATTGTCGACCGGCTTCTGGCCCATTATCCGGAAGCTGAATGTACCCTGGACTACCAGTCTCCCTGGGAACTCATGGTGGGCGCCATCCTGGCCTCCCAGTGTACCGACCAGCGGGTCAATCTGATCACTCCTGATCTCTTTGAGGCCTATCCGGATATGGAGGCCATGGCCCAAGCGGACCAGGAAAGCATCGAGGTCCTGATCCGAAGCTGCGGCCTCTTCCGCTCCAAGGCCAGGGCCCTCAAGGGATCGGCCCGGGCCATCCTGGACCAGCACCAGGGCCAGGTCCCCCGGACAGCAGATGACCTCATGGCCCTGCCCGGTGTCGGCCGCAAGATCGCCAACCTCCTCCTGGGTGATGCCTTCGGCCAGCAGGCCGTGGTGGTGGACACCCACTGTGGCCGGATCAGCCGCCTGATCGGCTTCACCGACAGTGACAAGCCCCTGCAGATTGAAAAGGACCTGATGAAGGTCCTGCCCGAGGAGACCTGGACCCTTTGGGGCCATCTGATGGTGGCCCACGGCCGGGCGCTTTGCCGGGCCCGTTGCCGGGACTGCCTGGCCTGCCCCATCCGGTCTCTTTGCCGTTATGGCCAAGGTCTGGATATGACCGGGCTCAAGGAGGGTGACTGTGTCTGAGGGCAGGGAGCTTTGGCTGGATCAATCCCTGACTGTCCTGCCCGGCATCTCCGATAAAAGACTTAAACTATTTTCCAAACTGGGCCTGACCAGGCTGTCTGACCTGATCTGGCATATGCCCCGTTCCTATGAAAACTGGCAGGATATCCAGCCAATCAAGAGCCTGAGGCAGGGAGACCTGGCCTGCTTCCAGGCCAGGGTGGACAATCTGCCTGCCCTCTCCCGGCGGGGCAGACTGACCTATCTTCGGGCCCGGCTGGCCGATGACAGCGGCAGTATCCAGGCCGTCTGGTTCAACCAACCCTGGATCCAAAAACAAATCCAGCGGGGGGCCAGCTATCTTTTCCGGGGCCGGATCGAGACCCAGCGGGGCCGGACCGTGGTCAACCCTGAATTCAGGCCGGCCGAGGAGGCCGGGACCATGCCCCCCTTCCTGCCCGTCTATCCCTTGACAGCCGGCCTCTACCAGTCCAATCTCCGCCAGGCCATCCGGGCCGTCCTGGACCAGCCCCGTTTTTTCCTGGAGGAATCCCTGCCCCCGGCCATCCGCCAGGCTGAGAAATTGGCCACGGCCGATTTTGCCATCCGCCGTATCCATTTCCCCCAAAATCTCCAGGAGGTCCAGCTGGCCCGAAAACGCCTGGCCTTTGAGGAACTCTTCCTGGTCCTGGCAGGCCTCCGCCGGCTCAAGGCCGGCCGGCAGGAGGAAGCAGGTCCCCAGCTCCTCCTGGATGAAGGCATCCTGGCCCGGCTCCAGGACCTGATCGACAGCCTGCCCTTCCAGCTGACCCGGGGACAAGCCCGGACCCTGGACAGGATCAGGGAGGACTTTGGCCGCAAAAGGCCGGCCAACCGCCTCATCCAGGGGGATGTGGGCTCGGGCAAGACCCTGGTGGCGGCAGCCGCCATGGCCCTGGTGGGCTGGGCAGGCGGCCAGTCGGTCCTCATGGCGCCGACCACCATCCTGGCAGGCCAGCACTTCCAGACCCTGACGGGTCTCCTGGAGGGGACCGGCCTGGAAGTAGCCCTCCTGACCGGGGCTACCCGTGCAGCCCAGAGGCGGCAGCTTTTGGAGCGGCTCAGGGACGGCCAGATCCAGATCCTGGTAGGGACCCATGCCGTCCTGGAGGAGGACGTCCATTTCCAGAATCTGGCCTGCTGTGTGACCGACGAACAACACCGTTTCGGGGTCCGCCAGCGCCTGACCCTGACCGGGAGCGGGGACCGGGTCCCCCATGTCCTGGTCATGTCGGCCACCCCCATCCCCCGGACCCTGGCCATGATCCTCTACGGGGACCTGGACATCTCTGAGATCCGGGATATGCCCGAAGGCCGTTTGCCCGTCAAGACCTATACGGCCGGGGAAAAAGACCGGTCCCGGGTGGATGCCCTGATCGGCCGCCAGCTGGAGGCAGGTCTCAAGGTCTACGTGGTCTGTCCCATGATCGAGGATTCAGAGGTCATGGAACTCCAGTCAGCCGAGGCTGTCCATGCCCGCCTGACCCGGGTCTTCCCCGACAGGCAGGTGGCCCTCATGCACGGGAGGCTCAAGGCCGGGGAGAAATTGGCCGTCATGGAAGCCTTTGGCCGGGGGGAGATCGATATCCTGGTCTCGACCACGGTCATCGAGGTGGGGATTGACCAGCCCCTGGCCTCTCTCCTGGTGGTGGAAAATGCCGAACGTTTCGGCCTCTCCCAGCTCCACCAGCTCCGGGGCCGGGTGGGCCGTTCCTCCCGCCAGTCCTATTGCGTCCTGGTCAGCGACAGCCAGGACCCCCTGATCCGCAGCCGCTTACGGGTCCTTTGCAAGCATGACAGCGGCTTTGATATCGCCGAGGAGGACCTCCTCCTCAGGGGACCGGGTGACCTTTTCGGGGTCCAGCAGCATGGTCTGCCCGATTTCAAGGTGGCCAACCTCTATGAGGACAGCGACCTCCTCCGCCAGGCGGCGGCCGCCTGTGACCGCCTCTTTGACCAGGACCCCCTCCTGTCCCTGCCCGACAACCAGGTCATCATGGAGGCCTTCAAAAAACGCTACGGGGACCGGATGGTCCGGCCGGGCCTCTAGGAGGAGGGGATATGCCAAGGATCATTGCAGGCAAGGCCAAGGGTACCCGGCTTCTGGCGCCGGCGGGGGACAGCTGCCGGCCCAGCTCCGACCGGCTCAAGGAGGCCCTTTTTTCCATCATCGGTGACCGGATTCTGGGGGCCAGGGTCCTGGATCTTTTTGCCGGCACCGGCCAGATCGGCCTGGAGGCCCTGTCCCGGGGGGCCCGGGAGGCGGTCATGGTTGAAAAGGACCGGCGGACCCTGGAGGTCCTCCGAACCAACCTGGCCCGGACCCGGCTGGAAGAAGGGGCCCGGATCCTGGCCGGTGACTACCGGGCCAGGCTCAGGTCCCTGGTCAAGGCCGGTGAATCCTTCGACCTCATCTATCTTGACCCCCCCTGGCAGCTGGTGGCTGACCTGGCCGGGGAGCTTTCCAGGAGCCTGATCCCCCTCCTGGCTCCGGATGCTTTGCTGATCCTGGAATCGGAGGGTCAAAAGGCCGCAGATCCCCTGTCTGGCCCCTCTCTGACCCAGCTTCGCAGTTGTCAGTATGGCAGTGGCATGCTATCCTTTTACCAGTTTACAGGCCATAAGGATGACGCTTGATCCAAAGATAAAAAGGACCCCATCATGTATGCCAAGGACAATGTCTACGCCAAACACCGCATGGTATTCCCAGGGACTTTCGACCCCTTCACCTTGGGCCATCTCAGCATCGTGCAAAGAGCGGCCCCCCTTTGTGATCAGCTTCTGATCGTCGTCTTCGACAACAGCCGGAAAAAGCCGGTCATGACACGCCAGGACCGGACTGAACTGATCCGCCGGGCGGTTGACCAGATGCCTGAGGTCCATGTCATGGAGTATGACGGCCTTTTGGTGGACTTTTGCAGGCAATACCGGATCGATGCCATCGTGCGGGGGGTCAGGTCTTTTATCCAGTTTGAAGAGGAACAGACCATGGCAGAGATCAACTGGAAGATAGGGGGCGGGACGGACACGGTTTTTCTGCCTGCCCGGTCGGAACTTCGCCATATATCATCCTCCATGGTCAGGGAAATCGCCCGCCTGGGAGGGGATATCAAGGATTTTGTTCCGGATATGATTGAAGCCGACATCCTGGCCCATTACGCCGGCGTCGACAGGGGAGGAGTTTAAGATGAATGAGGACTATCAGGAAAGACGTGCACCGGAAGGCCAGGCGCCTCAAAGGCCGGCCCGGCAAAGGGATGACCGCAATGCCGCCACCTTGTTGGAGAGACTGGAGGTGGAGCTGATCGATGCCAGGAGCCTGCCTTTTTCTGACAAGTGTCTGGTGGAAAGGGAAGAGATGCTCTTCCTGGTCCGCATGATCCGGGAAGGCCTGCCGGAAGAGCTGGAGCGGGCCAAGTGGGTCCTCCAGCAGAACCGCCAGCTGATCAACCAGGCCAGGCGGGAAGCTGACACCATCATGCGGGATGCCGAGGTCCAGATGGCCCGGATGATCGACGAGCACGAGGTGACCCAGCAGGCCCTCAACAATGCCTCGGTCATGATCGAGGACGCCAGCCGCCAGGGGGCGGAGATCCGGGCGGCCGCCATCGACTATGCCCACGAAATGATGACCAATCTTGAAAACCACCTGACCGATATCCTGGTCAATATTACCCGCAATAAGAAGAGCCTGGGAGATTCCGATGGCATCTAGTTTGAATATAGTCGTCCTTTTCGGCGGCCAGTCAGGTGAGCATGACGTCTCCTTGTCCTCGGCCGCCTATATCATCGATACCCTGAAGACCTGTCCTGACTACAAGGTCCTGCCTGTGGGTATCAGCCGCCAGGGCCGCTGGTATGCCTATTCGGGGCCCACCCGGGCCATGCGGGAGGGTTCCTGGCTGGAAGAGGGCCCCAAGGCCCCGGCCACCCTGGTCCCTGACGCCGGCAAACCCTTCCTTTTCACCCAGCACCAGGGCCAGACCATCAGCTACCCGGTCCACTGTGTCTTTCCCGTCCTCCATGGCCTCAAAGGCGAGGACGGCAGCATCCAGGGCATGCTGGAGATGGCTGGCATCCCCTTTGTCGGATGCGGGCTGGCGGCCTGTGCCCTGGCCATGGACAAGGCCCTGGCCAAGCGCCTCTTCAAGGAGCGGGGCATCGCCCAGACCCCCTGGCGGGAGCTGGACCTGGACAGCTGGCGGACCCTGGGTCTCAAGGGCCTGGAAGAGCTGGTGACCGGTCTGGCCTACCCACTCTTCGTCAAGCCGGCCCGGGGGGGATCCTCCCTGGGTATCAGCCGGGTCAATGAAGCGGACCATCTGGCCCAGGCCCTTGACCTGGCCTTTGAAAGCGACCGCAAGGTCATCATCGAGGAGGGGGTCCAGGGCAGGGAGCTGGAGATTGCCGCCCTGGGTGGCTACCGGGATCCGGCCTTGTCGCCCGTGGGTGAAATTGTCCCTGACCGGGACTTTTACGATTATGATTCCAAGTATGAGGCTTCTTCGGCCTCCCAGCTCATTATTCCCGCCCCTCTGACCAAAGAGGAGGAGGCCGGGCTTCGGGAGATGGCGGTCAGGGCCTGGGAGGCCCTGGACTGCTACGGCCTGTCCCGGATTGACTTCTTCCTGACCGCGGATGGCCGCCTGCTTTTAAATGAGATCAATACCATGCCGGGCTTTGTCAAGATCAGCATGTACCCCCGGCTCTTCCGGGCTGCCGGCTACGGGGACGCCCAAGTCCTGAGAGAATTGATTGACCTGGCCCTGGCCCGCCAGGATCAGATCCAAGATTGAGGTGATTCTATGCCAGAAGCTGCGCTAAATGACCTGGTGACCATCCTTGCGGCGGTCTTTGCCCTGGTCACGCTGGCCCTTATGATGGCCGGTCTTATGAAAAACCGGGCCCTCCAGGCCCAGGGCCGGGCCTTGACCCAGAAGGGGGTCCACCTTCTCAAGGGCGACCTGCCCGGACATCTTTTGCCTGCCGATGCCATCCAGGAGCTCCTGGCCGGCTCGGAGCTGGAGCCCCTGGGCCAAAGCCTGGGCCAGATCTCCCATCTGCATTATCAGGGGCGGATGCTGGCCGATCCCGGACCGGTTCTGACCTCCCTCCATCTTTATCCGGCCAAGGCGGCCAAGGCCAAGGGAGGCCTCTATGCCATCCTGGCCTTTGGATTGGCGGCCCTGGGCGCCCTGGTCACCTTTATCATCTACACCTATGGCCAACTGCATTTTTGGGTCCTGGGTACCGGCCTGGCCCTCCTGGCCCTGGGCCTGATCGCGGCCCTGGTCCTTGTCTGGCAGGGCAATCAGATCGCCGGTGACCTGGAAGAGGAAAGGGACCGGCTCAGCCTGGCCCTGATCGCCCGCATGCCCGTTTTCATGGACATGACCGGGGTGGCTGTCCTGGTCAGCGAAATGATCGACTATGGGGAGAAAATCCGCCAAGAGGTCCAGGCCTTCTCCAGCCTGGCCGACCAGCTGGCCAGCGGCGACTTTGCCGAGGGCATCAACCGATCGGTCCGTGACATCATGAGCCAGGAAGTGGCTCCCCCCCTCAATGAAGCCAACAGGGCCCTGACTGATCTGGCCCAGTCCCTGGCCCAGAAGCAGGAGCAGGGTATGGCCGACCTGGCCGACCAATTTTCCGGCCAGCTGGCAGAGGCCCTGGCCCTCCACCTGGCCCCCCTGCCTGACAAATTACAGATCCTCCACCAGGTGGCCGCCCACAGTGCCGACATGATGGAGGAATCGGTCATCACCCTGACCCGGATCCGTAAGGAAAATGCCGACATCAATGAGGATGTCAGGGAGTCCCTCCGCCTCATGACCCTGGCCAAGAACGACCTGGCCGATGAAATGGCCTCAGTCTCTGACAGCATGGAGATCCTGGCCGGGACCACCGAGAGGATGTCGGCCCTTTATGCCGATGAGGAGACTGACCTGGCCTCCCACATCCAGAAGCTGACCGAACAGTTACATCTTTATTCCGACAAGATCGGGGAGGGCATCACAGAAAGTGCCAATGCCATCGAGGCATCGGTCCGCATGTCGGCCTCCCACAATAAAAATGCCGCCATCCTCCTGGAGCGCCTGGACGAACAGCTGGGCATGCTGGAGGAGATCAACCGGCAGATCGACGACAACACCACCCACTTCACCAAGGAGTCGGCCGCCTATGTCAGCCGGACCCTGGAAGAATATGATGTCAGCCTGGCAGAGGTGGTGGAGCGCCTGACCTTTACCACGGCTGAGATCCGGGATGCCATTGATGCCCTGCCCCAGGTCATCCGGGGCGCCGGCAGTGGCCGGGA
>CAZKLG010000010.1:38981-45495 GCA_964553675.1 uncultured Mageeibacillus sp.
GAGCTGATCGCCAACCAGACCCCCTCCCACGCCACCTGGCTCCTCTCCCAGTTGAAGGAGGTCAGGACCCGGGAGGAATTGCAGGCCCTGGCCGATGGACTCAGTTACCGGGACCTCAGCATGCTCTTCAGCACCCTGGCCAGCCTCAAGCGCCGGGAAGAGACGGCCCAGATCCAGAATCTCATCCGGCTCCGGGCCTGCCATTACCTCTATCTGACCGGTTGGTTGACCCTTCAACATACCTATCCCCGGGCCTCGGTTGCCGATGCCCTGGCTGATCTTTGCATGATCCTGGAAGATATCCGCTTCGTCCGTGACAACGAGCGAAGACTGAGCCGGCGGCGGATCAGCCGGCCCCTGCCAGCCCCTGACCTGGGCCCCTGGCGGGTCATCTGGAACCGGGTCCCCCTGATCTCAGGCATCGCCCTGCCCAACAGCCGGCACTTTATCTCCGACATCGCCGGTGAGATCTATGACAGCAAGCTGGATATCCATGACTTTTACCGGGAATATGCCCTCTATCCTGACCTCCCCCTGGCCCAGGCTATCACGGCCCGCTATGAGGAGCTGGTCTCGGGCATCTCGGCCAACCCCCTCTTATCCCACGATTTCTTTGACCGCTTCCGAAAAGCGGGCGAATAAAAACCGCCGGCTCCTGGCCGGCGGTTTCATGAGCGCTTTTGATCCCAGGATTAACCCAGGTCGAAGGCTGAAATGACGGTCTCGGGCTCGACTTCACTCAAGCAGGAGATGATGAAGTTGTCCTTCATGGCGATGACCGCGTAGTCGGAACCACCCGTGGCCCAGTTTTCATATTCCTGAACCCAGACCTTGTGGTTGTCCTTGTCGATCCGCTTGTCTTCGAAGTTGCCAGCCAGAGCGGCCAGATCAAAGGTGGCCGGGGCATCCTTGGCCTTCTCAAAGACATAGGCGTCCAGGGTCACGCCATCTGAACCGTGGGAGAGGACGACCGTGGCGCCGCGGTCGTTGACAGAGATGTCGGACTCATTGATGCCGAAGACACTGACCAGCTTGGCCTTGACATCATCGACTGCATAGCTGCCACCGCTCTTGCCACCGCCGCCACCGCAGGCGACCAGGGTCAGGGCCATGAGGGCCACCAGGGCGATTACTGTCATCTGTTTGATTCTTTTGTTCATTCTTTCCTCCTGTAATAGAAATTACCAAGAGGTATCATACCATACAAGAGGTCGAAAATAGTATATTTTGCAAGATTATGTATAAAACTTACTTGAGCTCTTTTTCCTCGACCAGGATCCAGTCATCAAAATCATTGGCATCGCCCACAATCTGATAGGTCAGGAGGCGGGCAGGCCCGCTGTCACTGGCATAGAGGCGGTGGTAGACCAGACGGACCACAAATTCATGGGGGGAGACATCAAAGTAGCCCCTGCCATAGGCCGAGGCGTCCAGGCCGGCCGCCTGGTAGATGGTGGCCTGGAAATTGTCTGAGGAGACCGGGGCTGGATTAATGACCAGAGGGCTTCCTGCCTGACCGGCCGGCTTGACAAAGAGGCCGGTGGCCATGGCGGCTTCCGGCAGACGGGTGTCGCTGCTTCGGGCCCCGTGGTCGCCGGTGATGATGATGGTGGCATCCTGGTAGAGGTCCAGGGCTTTCAGACGGTCGAAATAGTCAAAGAGGATGTGAAAGCAGCCCATGGTCTGGAGAAGGGAGGAGGATTGGCCCACCTCTACCTCCTGGCCCTTGTCATCCATATTGTAGGGGGCATGGGGGCCCTGGAGGTGGATGAAGGTGAAGGCCTTCTTTTCTTCTGACAGGGTCAGCCCCTGGGCCTGGAGCTCCCGGTAAAAGGCCGGGTCGTCCATCCGGTAGGGGGGAGGGGACTGCTGGCTGGTCACCAGCTTGTCAAAGCGGTCAGTGGAGGTCCAGAAGAAGGGTTTGAGTGCCAGGGGGCCGGACCGGTAGAGGGAGAGGCGGAAAAATTCGCCCAGGGCTCCCTGGCCGGCCTTGATCCTGCCCCGGGCCAGGTTGAGGGTCAGGCCTTCCAGGTCCTGGGCCTCCCGGTAGGCCTGGCTGGAGGTCAGATAGAGGCGGCTTTGATAGCCCTGGTCTATAAGGCCGGGAAGGAAGGGACTTTCCTTCCAGGCCTTTTTCATGTAATCCCCGCTGGCCTCCTCGAAATAATGGGGCTGGCCGGTCAGCATGTCAGTAATGGAGGGGAAGGTCTGGCTGTAGCGGGAGCTGTTGTTGGTAAAGCGGGTGAAGCCGTCAAGCCGGTCCAGATAGCCGGGATGCCGGGCCAGGATGCCGTCAATATAGCGGTTGTCCAGGCGGTCCAGGATGAAGACCAGGATATTGTCCTCCCGGGCAACCTCATAGAGGCCCTGGGTGGACAGGTAGCTCTGGGAGGCCGCCTTGACCAGGGCCGGTTCCCGGGCCAGGAGGACCAGACCTGAGATCAGCTGGACGGCCAGGAGGAGGGCCGGCAAAAACCTGACCAGGAAGGACCAGCCCCGCCTGTAAAAAAGACGGATGGCCAGGGGCAGGAGGAGGATCAGCCCCCAGATGAGCAGGTTGACCAACATGTCCTGGACAAGACCCTCCCAGGCTATGGCGTCTCCGGTCAGCTTGCCCAGGCCCCGGTTGAGGAAGTTGGCCTGGATATAGGAGGCAAGGAGTAAACCCAGGCCCAGGGAGAGGAGGCCGTCAAAGACCCGGCCCTTGATCAGGGCCAGGGGCAGGGCGATCAGGAGGCTGAGACCGGCTCCCAGGAGGAGGCCGGGCAGGAGGGCTGTAAAGGGAAAGGCGAAGTCAGCGGGGTTGCCGGCCAGGATTTCCAGGGGGCCAAAGAGCCAAAGACTGAAGGAGAGGGCGGCCACAAGCAGGCCTGCCAGGGCCAGGCGCTGCCTGTAAGGGCGCTGGTCTGAGAAGAGGAAACCGGCCTTGTCGACCGGGCTTTCCTGGTCCAGCCTGGTCCGCCGGGTCCGGGTCTCTTTGACCTGGCCCGGCCGGCTGATCCGGATCCAGGCCTGGGCCAGCTTGATCCGGCCATTCATGAAAAAGATCCGGATCCGGTTGAAGAAGAGGCCGAAGGAGACCCCCAGGGTGATGACCAGGGCCGAGACAATCTGGATCAGATAGCTGGTGGTAGCCGGGTCAATATAGGCCTGGACCGGCCTGGAAAAGAAAAAGAAGGCGGCCAGGAGAAAGAGGGGGACCAGTCGCTTGATCATCATGTCTCCTCCCTTTCCTGATCTGACGCTTCCTGGATCCGGTCGACCAACCAGAGCAGGTATTGGCCATGGGTCCGGATGTCAGGATCCAGGTCCTCCAGGGGCTGGTCCAGGAGGTCTTCCAGCCGGTGGGAATGGACAGGCAGGTTGGACAGGAGGGCCTGGACGTCCGTCAGGGGATCCCTTGTCCCGTCTTCCTCTTCCAGGATCTCTGGAGGGGCTTTTTCCTGTCTTTTAGCCTCCAGGGTCTGGATGATGTAGGCGCCGCCTGCCCGGGCTCCATCTCCCACATCGTAGATGTTCCGGGAAACCAGGCGGCTGATCCGGTCCTCATAGCCGGCCTTGTCGGCCAGGAGGCCGGCCACCAGGTCCCCTATCCGGTCCAGGTCCTGGAGGTCGACCGAGAGGCCGATCTGATCCCGAAGGGAGATGTCCAGGGGGATGATGGGGATCTCCTCCCATTCAGGATTGAGGATCTTCATGGGGGTATTGATGAAGAGGGAGGGCTTTTTTGTGGCATAGGAAAATTCCTGGGCGATGGAGGACCAGTCCGTGATGACCAGGTCGGCCGTGTAGACGGTCTTGTTGGAAGAAAAGTCGGTCTGGATCTCCAGGCGGTCGCCTTCCCAATCCCTGTATTGGTCCTGGATGGCCTGGATCTTGGCCGGAAAACGCTTGATGAATTCGGGATGGGGTCTGACAATGACCCGGTAGCCGGCCGCCAGGAGGGGGTCCAGGGTCTCCGGCAGGCAAAGCTCCAGGATATTATCCTTCTGCCAGGAGGGGGCAATCAGGATGACCGGGGGCTGGTTCTGGACAGGTCCCAGGGCCTGGACGCTGTCCAGCATGGAATCCAGGAGGGGGAAGCCGGTCTTGACCAGGGTCTTGGGGGGCAGGCCATAGCGTTTTTCCGTCTCCCTGACCTCGGCGATATTGCTGGGCCCATAGCAGAAGATGGTATCAAAATGATCCAGGGCCCCCTTGCGGTACATGAGGTGGAAACTGGCCATACCATGGTCGATGTAGACATATTCGACGTCCTTTTTGACCAGGGAACGTTTGATGTGGAAGGTCTCCAAGTCAGGGGTGGTCATGACCACCATGTCGGCATCCATCCGCATCATGAACTGGATCAGGGCCAGGGGACCTATGTAGTAGGTCTGGATCCGGGGATTGGTCTCCTGGAAGATCCGGTCATGGTAGTCGCTGGTCACATAGTGGATGACCAGGTCTGAATGGTCCAGGATATAGTCGATGAAGCCAAAGAAATACTTGTAAAAGCCGCTGCCCTCCGAATAGAAAACCAATTCCTTCTGAGTCCGGGCCGCAAAACGCTTGCGGTCAAGTTTTTGCTTTTGCCTCTTGCCTTTTTTTTCCATCCGGGCCTGGCGTCTTTCTTCCTGGCTGAGGCGGGGCCTGCCGGTCTCTTTCAGATTGTCAGCATAGGGGCGGGGATCGTAGATGAGGTTGCTGAGGGCCAGGACCCCGATGGCCAGCAAATTGCCGGCAATCCAGTAGAGGCCGACCCCCACGGGCAGGATGCGGGCAAAAAAGAAGGAGAAGGCCAGGAGGAAGAGGGTCATGAGGGCCTTGCGGAGGCGGCCCTGCCCCTGCTGGAGGATATAGTACTTGTTCTGGTAGAGGGCCAGGGCCAGGGCTGATAGGCCGGAGAGGACCGGGGCCAGGAAGGTCAAGGAAGCAAGGCGGGGGACCTGGGTCAGGGAGATCCCCAGGAAATGGGTCTCCATGGCCAGGATGGCCTCCAGGCCCTTGATACCGGAAAAGAGGGAGGGATTGGCCTGGACCACTTCCAGGACCCTGAGCTGGCTGCCCGAGCCCAGACTTTCCGGAACCTGGCCCAGATACTGGGCGGTCTTTTGGGTCAGAAGCTCAATGGTGGCCGGGTCCAGGCGGAGCAGGTGCTGGAGGGGATTGTAGATGACCTGGATCAGGCCCAGAATAATGGGGATCTGGACCAGGAGGGGGAGGAGGCTCTTGAAGCTGCTGTAACCCTCCTTTTTATAGAGGGCCTTTTGTTCCTCCAGGATCAGGCCGCTGTTGCCGAAATGCCTTTGCTTGATATCGTCCAGGGCAGGCCGGATCCGGGCCATGACCAGGGCGTTTTTCTGGGACATGAAAGAGAGGGGGAGCATGAGCAGGCGGGTGATCAGGGTAAAGAGGAGGATGGCCAGTCCATAGTTTTTGACTGCCTGGAAGCAAAGGTACATCAAGTAACCCAGGGGGGTGCCCAATAGACTATTGATCATCTTCACCTGGCTGCCTTCTTTCCATCCCCGGTCATAAAGACCTGCCAGCCATCTTATCACAAGGGGGCCTGCTTTTTGAACCGGCCCCGGGCAGGCCAGGGGGGCAGTCAGGCCCGCTTTTAGGGGTCTTTTGTCACAAGCAGGAGAGTTTCCCCGGCTAAATGAACGCATAATCTGTAAAAATGAGCCTTAATGGTTTGTAAATGTTCAAAACAGGTGCTATTCTCTAAATCAATGAACTGATCCATGAGGTGATTTATGAAGCGATTCCTGGGCACTTTTCTGGCCCTGATTCTTTTACTAAGCCTGACCGCCTGCGGGGAGACCCGGGGTAAGCGGGTGGTCATTTATCTGTCCAGCGAAGAGTACCGGGTGGACTAT
This sequence comes from uncultured Mageeibacillus sp., assembly GCA_964553675.1. GTDB lineage: Bacteria > Bacillota > Clostridia > Saccharofermentanales > DTU023 > UBA4923. The sequence continues at coordinate 44,846 of CAZKLG010000010.1, forward strand.
TTTCAAAAAAGATTGAAGGAAAAATTTCCCCAGCATGAAATCCTTCTGGAATACCTGCCCACCGGCACCCATGCCGCCAAGCTGGAGGCCGAAGGCCTGGACACGGAATGCGATATCTCCCTTGAACTGGATTACGGTTACCTGGGCAGGCTGGAGGATCTTTTTGCCGACCTCTCCTCCTATGACAGCTCCATCTACCTGGAGGACCTGGTCCCGGACAGCCGGCGCTACCTGCCCACCTTACGAAACGGCGGTTGCATCGCCATCAACGGGGCCATCCTGGAAGACAAGGGCTTAGCCCTGCCCCTCTCCTATGAAGATTTGCTCAAGGAAGATTACAAGGGCCTCATCTCCATGCCCAGCCCCAAGGCCTCGGGTACCGGCTATATGTTCCTCAAATCCCTGGTCAATGCCTGGGGGGAGGATCAGGCCCTGGCCTACTTTGACCGCCTGACCCCCAACATCCTCCAATACACCTCCTCAGGTTCGGGACCGGTCAATGCCCTGGTCCAGGGTGAGGCCGCCATCGGCCTGGCCATGACCGCCCAGACGGTGACCGAGATCAACAAGGGGGTGGACCTGGACATTCTCTTCTTTGAGGAGGGTTCCCCCTATTCCCTCTATGGGATTGCCCTGATCAAGGGCAGGGA
>CAZKLG010000011.1:0-6038 GCA_964553675.1 uncultured Mageeibacillus sp.
GCCCTGCTTGCGGTGCTCATGATCTTCTCCATCGTCGCCTGTCGTGGTGACGGCGGAAGCGATCCCACTGACGCCCCCAAGCCGACGGACAGCCAGCCCGCTGGTTCTGAACCCGTCGAACCTTCTGGTGATTACAAGATCGCTGTTTACACTGGCACCGTCTCACAGGGTGAGGAAGAGTACCAGGCCGCTCAGAAGATGAAAGAGCTCTACGGCGACATGATTGTCACTGCCACCTATCCCGACAACTTCTCATCCGAAGTTGAACAAGTCATCCAGGGTGTCCTGCAGCTGGCATCCGACGACGCCGTCAAGGCCATCGTCTTTGTCCAGGCTGTACCGGGCGCCGCGGCGGCCATTGACAAGGTCCGTGAGACCCGGCCCGACATGCTCTTCATTACGGGCGTCTGTGCCGAACCCCCGGACACCATGTCAGAAAAGGCTGACATCAGCCTCCTGGTCGACGAGCTTTCCATGGGCCGCACCATCCCTGAGGAAGCCGCTCGTATGGGAGCAACCCGTCTCCTGCACTACTCCTTCCCCCGTCACCTGGGCTATGAGACCATTGCAGCCCGCCGCCAGATCATGATCGAGACCTGCGAGAAGCTGGGTATCGAGTTCATGGACGTTGAAGCACCCGACCCGACCGGTGACGCCGGCATCTCGGGCGCCCAGCAGTTCATCGTGGAAGACGTGCCCAAAAAGATCGCTGAGTTCGGTCCCGATACGGCCTTCTTCTCCACCAACTGCGGCCTGCAAGAGCCCCTGATCCGTGAGATCCTCAAGGGTGGGGCCATCTATCCGCAGCAGTGCTGCCCCAGCCCCTACCACGCCTATCCGGCGGCCCTCAACATCGACGTGGCCGGCCATGAAGGCGACGTCAAGTACATGCTCCGCTCCATCAAGGAAAAACTGGCAGAAGCTGGTCAGGAGAGCCGCATGTCCACCTGGGGTGTCCCCATCAACATGCTCATGCTGGAAGCCGGTGTGGAATATGCCATCGAGTTCTGCGAAGGTGTCTTCACCGACCGTCACGACCCGGCCGCCCTGGCCCGGGCCATCGATAAAGTCTCCAAATCCTACGATGCCGGTGAGATTGTCATCTCCAACTATGTGACCGAAGAAGGCGTCGAGCTGGACAACTTCTACCTGCTGCTGGCCCCCTTCGTGGACTTCAGCAAGGACATCAATTAAGTTGCCTTGAATTTGTTGACCATGTGAATGATGTTTGACTGATTCATATAGCGCGCCGGCTCCGGACTGGGGTCGGTGCGCTTTTTTGAAAAAGAGGATCCAGAAGGACCAGGGCTCTTTGCCCTGACAACTACTGGAGTGGAGGAGAAGAAAAATGGATGGGCCACCTATTCTATCCATGAAAGGGATAAGTAAGGAATACTACGGCAACCGGGTCCTGAAAGAGGTGGACCTGGTCGTCAGACCGGGCGAGATCCACGCCCTGGTCGGAGAAAACGGAGCTGGCAAATCGACATTGATGAATATCCTTTTCGGCATGCCGGTCATCCATACGACAGGCGGCTTTGAGGGCCAGGTCGAGATTGCCGGTGAGAAAGTCAACATCATGAATCCCCACCAGGCCATGGATCACGGCATCGGCATGGTCCACCAGGAATTCATGCTGATTCCGGACTTTACCATTGCCGAGAATATCAAGGTAGGCCGTGAAATCGGCCGGCCCACCATTTTGTCCAGACTGCTGGGCCCTTCCATGGACATCCTGGACCGCAAGGCCATGAGCCGGGACGCCAAAAAAGCCCTGTCCCGGATCGGCATGAATATTGAAGACTATGTCAAGGTAGCCGGACTCCCCATAGGCTACAAACAGTTTGTAGAGATCGCCCGCGAGATCGACAAGACAGGCATCAAGCTCCTGGTCTTCGACGAACCGACGGCGGTCCTGACTGAAAGTGAGGCCGACCGCCTCCTGGAGATCATGAAACTGATCGCCCAGCAGGGCATCGCCATCATCTTCATTACCCACCGCCTGGACGAGGTCAAGGCCATCGCCGACAGTCTGACCATCCTCCGGGACGGCGAACTGGTCGACCAGGCCAGGACCCAGGACCTGAGCGTGGTGGAGATTGCCGCCAAGATGATCGGCCGCACCATCGAACGACTGGTGGATGTGACCGACAGTTGCCGGGTCTGTGACCAGGACACCCTGGCCCTGGAACTCAAGCAGTTCAGCGTTGAGATGCCGGGCGAACAGGTCAAGGACATGGACGTGTCCATCTACAAGGGTGAGATATTCGGCTTTGGCGGCCTGGCAGGCCAAGGCAAGATCGGAGTCATCAACGGGATCATGGGACTCTTCCCCACAGAAGGGGAGGTCCTGGTCTTTGATGAAAAACTTCAATTGGATAAACTGGGCGCTGCCTTAAAACACGGGGTCTCCTTTGTGTCGGAGGACCGGCGGGGCGTGGGCCTCCTCTTGGGTGAATCCATCGAGCGCAATATCATCTTTTCTGCCCTGCAGATCCATAATCGTTTCCTGAGGAGAATCGGCCCCTTCAAGATGCTCAACCATGGTAAAGCCAGGCGGCACACCCTGGAGATGATCGAGCTTTTGGATATCCGTTGCACCGGCCCCCAGCAAAAGACAGGTAGCCTGTCGGGAGGCAACCAGCAAAAGGTCTGTCTGGCCCGGGCCCTGTCCATGGATCCCAAAATCCTGATCGTGGCCGAACCTACCCGAGGGATTGACATCGGTGCCAAGAAACTGGTCTTGGAACACCTGGTCAAAATCAATGAAGAGCTGGGCATGACCATCATCATTATCAGCTCAGAACTGGTGGAACTTCGCTCCGTCTGCGACCGGATTGCCATCGTCTCAGAGGGTAAAGTGGCGGAGATCCTGCCGCCTGACGCCTCAGACGCTGCCTTCGGTCTGGCCATGTCTGGCTTGTCCATGGCCGAACTAGAAGAGGAGGGAGCCCATGAATAGAGCACAAGACTTCATCCGGCGCATCGGCTGGCCCCGGCTTATCATCGGCCTCTTTTTTGTCCTGCTGATCGTCGTTTCCCCCTTTATGGGACTCAAACTGACCGATATTTTCAGCGATGTCCTCCGCCGCTGGTCCATGTTCGGCATCCTGATTCTGGCCATGGTCCCCGGCGTACAAAGTGGCATCGGTCTCAACTTCGGTATCTCCCTGGGCATCGTGGCCGGTCTGATCGGTGGCACCTCTGCCATCGAAATTTCCTTCCAAAAGGGTCTGACCCGGCCCTGGGCGGATCTGACCAACGCCCTCCTGATTGCCATTCCCATCGCCATCCTCCTGGGCTATGCCTACGGGATCCTGCTCAACCGGGTCAAGGGCTCGGAGATGACCGTCTCCACCTATGTAGGCTTTTCCGCCATCGCCTTTTCCAACATCGTCTGGCTGTCTCTGCCCTATAAATCGGGCACCCTGATCTGGCCCATCGCTGGTGAAGGCATGCGGAATACCATCAGTCTGGAAGAAAGCTTCGGCGGCCTCATGAGCAACCCCCAGGTGGTGGCCAAGATGCCGCCCTACCTGCGCTGGCTGGCCTTTGAAGTAGGAGGTGTGGTGGTCCCCATGGGGGTCATCCTCTTCTTCCTCTTCATGTGCCTGCTCATGTGGCTCTTTTTGAAAAGCAAGACCGGGCTCGCCATGAGTGCCGCCGGTGAGAATGAACTCTTCACCCGGTCCAATGCCATCAATGTGGACCATATGCGGATCCTGGGCACGGTCCTGTCCACGGTCCTGGGTGCCATCGGCATCATCATGTACGCCCAGGTCTTTGGCTTCTTACAACTCTACAATGCCCCCCTCATGATGGGCTTCCAGTGTGTGGCGGCCATCCTGATCGGCGGTGCCACCACCCGGCGGGCCAGTATCTCCAACGTCATCGTGGGTGCCTTGCTCTTCCAGGGCATCCTGACCACCTCCCTGCCGGTCATCAAGAAATTGATGCCCTCGGGCAGCACCTTGTCAGAAGTCCTTCGGATCATCATCTCCAACGGCATCATCCTCTATGCTCTGTCGAAAACGAAAGGAGGAAACCAGGTTGAAAAATAATCATGACAACAATCAATCCCAAGTTTCCGTGCCGGAAGTCATTTTGATGAGAGAAGAGACGCCGCTGCAAAAGGTCTTGAGTTGGCTCTTTGAAAACAAGGTCATGCTGCTCTTTGTTGCCCTCTGCATAGGCGCAGTCTTTGTTTCCGGCAACACCATGAGCTTCGTGGTCCAGAACGTCTTCGTCCGCTTCGGCCGTAATGGCTTTACTGTCCTTTCCCTTCTGATCCCGGTCCTGGCCGGTATGGGACTCAACTTCAGTATCGTCATCGGTGCCATCGCCGCCCAGGTGGCCCTCTTCTTTGCCGTCGACTGGGGTCTGGCTGGCATGACCGGTATGCTGGTCGCCTTCCTGATCGCCACCCCCCTGTCCGTCCTCTTTGGATTCGGGGTGGGCCGGCTCTTCAACAAGATGAAGGGGGCGGAAATGATCGCAGGCCTGATCCTGGGTTATTTCGCAGACGGGCTTTACCAGCTCTTCTTCCTCTACATCCTGGGGGGCGTGCTTCCGGTCAAAACCAATGGCCTGATCATCCCTGGCGGTATCGGCATCAAGAACACCATCGACCTGACCGGCAACATGAAGTATGCCCTGGATCTGGTCAAGATGGTGGACCTGATCCTGATCCTCTTTATTGTCCTGGCCCTCCTGACGGTCATCCGCATCATTACCCAGCTGCGAAACAAGCAAAAATTCCCTGTCAAGCAGCTGGTCATCCTGGCCCTGGCAGGCCTCCTCTATGGCTTGACCTATGTCCCGGCGATCGAGGCCTACCTGATGACCGACCGGCTGACAGTCCTGAGCGCCATCGAAATGGGCGGTGCCATCTGGATCCTCTACAGCCTCTGGAAGCTGGTCAACCAGCGCCTGCGGCCCGATCCCAACTTCAAGGCCAGACGGCCCCTCTTGATGATCCTGGCAGCAGGTCTGCTCTATGCTCTGACCTACATCCCCTTCATCGAAGAGATCGTGACACGCTCGACCATCGCAGTCCTGCCCTTTGCCCTGATTGCCGGCCTTTGCGTTTTCAACCAGCTCTTCTTGTCCACAAGGATCGGCCAGAACATGCGGACGGTGGGCCAGAGTCTGGTCATCGCCAACGCCTCGGGCATCAATGTGGATAAGGTCCGGGTCCTGGCCATGATCATCTCCACGGTCCTGGCCAGCTGGGGACAGCTGATCTATCTGCAGAACCTGGGTACCTTTGCCACCTACGGGGCTCACCTCCAGGTGGGCCAGTTCGCCATTGCGGCCCTCTTGGTAGGCGGTGCCTCGGTCCAGAAGGCGACCAACAAGCAGGCCATTACGGGAGTTATTCTCTTCCATACCCTCTTTATTGTCGCCCCTGAAGCCGGCAAAGTCCTCTTCGACAATGCCATGATCGGTGAATACTTCCGGGTCTTCGTCTCTTACGGTGTCATTGCCCTGGCCCTGGCCATGCATGCCTGGCAACGAAAAAAGAAACCTGCCCTGGAAATGCCCCAATAGGAAATCTCATGATTTGATGCAGGAAGGCTGTTCTTCTCTAAGGAAGAACAGCCTTTTTGTTACGGGGGCAAGCCTTTGAGGCTTTTTTTGCTAGTATTCATTCAAGTAATAGTCGGCTTGTTTTCGGAAAGGATGTGGCCTATGACAAAACTGTCCTACATTGAAGGCATCGGAGAAGTCTACGAGGCAAAATTGATGGAAGCAGGGGTGGGCTCCATGGAGGCTCTCCTGGAGGCTGGCGCCAGCAAAAAAGGGCGCATGGAACTGGCAGAAAAGTCAGGGATTTCAGAAAAACTGATCCTGACCTGGACCAATCACGCTGACCTCAACCGGGTCAAGGGCATCGGCTCCCAGTATTCCGACCTCCTGGAAGAGGCCGGGGTCGATACGGTACCTGAGCTGGCCAGGCGGAATGCCGAGAATCTCTACCAGAAGATCATGGAGATCAATGAGGCGAAAAAGCTGGTCCGCAAACCTCCCTCCCTCTC
>CAZKLG010000011.1:6138-44245 GCA_964553675.1 uncultured Mageeibacillus sp.
AGATCATGGAGATCAATGAGGCGAAAAAGCTGGTCCGCAAACCTCCCTCCCTCTCTCAGATCCAGGACTGGATCGATCAGGCAGGCAAGCTGCCCCGGGTCATGGAGTACTAGGGCAAGCGGTCTTTCAGCCTGACTCTTTGGCCATGACAAGGGGGCCGTCTCAGTTGAGACGGCCCCCTTGTTTTGGGTCTTACTATTTTTAGTCTCTTGATTTATCCTAATGATCGTGGTCCCGGCAGATGGTCCCCGTCGCATCCAGGGTCCCGGCCAGATAGGCTTCTGCGGCGGCACGGGCCTCACCCTGGGCACCGGCGACGACCTCTATCCCCTTTTCACAGAAGATATCCACGGCTCCGCCACCAATCCCACCTGAGATGATGACATTGACACCCAGGTCATGGAGGAAATTAGGGAGGAAACCCGGCTTGTGGCCCGGGTTGGGCACGGATTCACTCTGGACAATTGTCCCATCCTGGACCTCATAAATATTGAAATTCTGGCAATGACCAAAATGTTGGGTAATGGTCTGGCCTTCACTGGCTACTGCAATTTTCATCTTGTCTTCCTTTTCCTTTTCATCTAATCGATCGGCGGCTTCTTGCAGCCAATCCCCTTGCAGGTATTCGATCTCTCCCTTATCGGCCGCCTGGGCGATCTTGGGGTCGACCGGCAGGCGGGCCAGGACCTTGAGCTTATGACGGGCCGCTACCTCCTGGATCTGACTTTCCCCGAAGAGGGCGTAGTCCTTGCCATTATCGGGGCAACGGAAGTAGGCCATGTTCTCAACCAGGCCCAGGACCGGCACCTCCATCATGGCAGCCATATTGACCGCTTTTTCGACAATCATGGAGACCAGCTCCTGAGGGGAGGTCACGACCACGATGCCGTCCACGGCGATGGACTGGAAGACGGTCAGGGGGACATCCCCTGTCCCCGGCGGCATGTCGATAAACATATAGTCGATATCCCGCCAGATGACGTCAGTCCAAAACTGCTTGACCACCCCGGCGATCAGGGGGCCCCGCCAGATGACCGGGTCGGTATCCTGCTGGAGGAGGAGGTTCATGGACATGACATCGATGCCCGTCCGGCTCCTGACCGGGAAAAGGCCCAGCTCATTACTTTTGGCCCGCCCTTCCAGGCCCAGCATCTTGGGGATGGAGGATCCGGTGATATCGGCATCCATGATGGCTGTCTTGTAGCCTCTTTCCTGCATGGCCTTGGCCAGGAGGGCCGTGACCAGGGATTTTCCCACCCCGCCCTTGCCGCTCATGACCGCGATGACCTTTTTCACCTGGCTGAGCTCATGGAGCTCCTCGGTAAAGTCGAAAGCCTCTTCCTGTCGATCCTGGCAGTCTTCCATACACTGGCTGCAGTCCTGATTACAATTGTCGCTCATCTTTTCCATTCTCTTTTCTCTAGATTTCCAAAATGGTCCCGGTCGACAGATAGTCGATCCGGTCACCCATGCGTTCTTTCAGCCTTTGGTAGGGGGCCAGGCCCGTACAATGACCAGTATAATACTTGGCGCCCGTCTCCAGGAGGAAGCGGGCGATCCGGTCAATTTCCCGGGGCGGATCGTGATCCTCCTCACTTTTGGACAGGTGAAAGCCCCCCATGACATAGTCAGGATAGCGGCCTTCCAGCTGGTGAAAATGCTGGAGGATATTGACAATCCCCCGGTGGGCGCAACCTGTCAGGAGGAGGGTCCTGCCCTCTTCCTCGATGACCATATGCTGTTCATGGGCGAAGACATCGTCCTGGACCTGCCCTTCCGACTCCATGAGCAGATGGCGGTTGGAGGCCGGCAAGTCCTCTTTTTGGGGGACCCGGGAAAAGATCCGGATGCCCGGGGCCAGGGTCAGGTCATTGCCAGTAAAGACCATCCGCTCATGATCTTTCAGGTCGGGATCCAGGCCGATATAGCGGAGGTCACCTGAGGGCCGCCTGGCATAATAGCCCTGGAAGGCCAGGGGATGGAGGTAGATCCGGGCCCGGTCGTTGACTTCCAGGAAGGTTTTCAACCCGCCCCCATGGTCGTAGTGACCGTGGGAGATGACCAAAAAGTCCACCCGGGAAAGGTCCACCCCCATTTTTATGGCATTTTGGGCAAAGCCAGGACTGGCCCCCGTGTCAAAGAGGATCTTATGGCCCCGGGCCTCAAGATAAAGGCTGAGGCCGTGCTCACAGGCCAGGTCCTGGCAGGGGCTGGTGTTTTCGATCAGGGTCTTGATCCGCATCTGCTCAGGCCTCAAGGTCCAGGAGAATGGCCATGGATTTGTCGAAAATGGACTTGACCGCCTGGCCCGAGGGACAGTCTATGTCCACGATGGTCATACCCTGGTTGATGGCGTCCACGGCCTTGGGATCAAAGGGGATCAAGCCGACAAAGGGCAGATTTTCTCTCTGGCAAAAGGACTGGATGTCCTCGGTGATGGCCGGGTTGGTGTCGTATTTGTTGACACAGACGGCGATGGTGGTCCCGAACTTGAGGGCCGTGTCGATGACCCTTTCCATATCGCTGATCCCGGACAGGGAGGGTTCGGACACCACCAGGACCATGTCCACCCCGGACAGGGAGGCGATGACCGGACAGCCGATCCCGGGAGAGCCATCGATAAAGGCCAGATCCTTGACCAGGGCCTCCTGACGCATCTCTTTTTTTACTTCAGCCACCAAAAGGCCGGACATACCGCTGCCCATTTTCAATTGGGCGGTTGAAAAGACCTGGTCATCCTCCTTGTAGAGCATGAGCTCACCTGAGGCGGCTTCCTCCATGCGGATGGCATCGACCGGGCAGACCCATTCACAGACCGAACAGCCTTCACAGGCAAAGGGGTCCACCACATGCTTGTCCTCAACATAAATGGCCTTGAAACGGCAATGGCTTTTACAGTCACCGCAGTTGATACAAAGGTCGGGGTCGATTTTGGCCACTGGCAGGCCATAAAAATCCCGCTTGGCCGGTGGAGCCTGCTGGCCGGTAATCAGGTGGAGATTGGGGGCATCCACATCGCAGTCAGCATAGGTCTTGGCCTGGGCCAAGCGGATAAAGGCTGACAGGACCGTTGTTTTCCCCGTCCCCCCCTTACCGCTCAAGATCAAAAGTTGTTTCATGACCGGACCTCCTCTTCTATCCTTTGCAGGAGGGCCTGGAAAAGATCCCGGTAGGAGGCGTCATGGTCGACGATGATCTGTCCCTTGGAGTTGATCAGACCCAGCTGGTGGTCAAAGGGTATCTTGGCCAGGATGGGGATCCCCTCCTCCTGACAGAAGGGCTCGATGGGGTTGTCCTGGTCCTGGTATTTATTGAGGACCACACCCAGGGGCTTTTTCATGAGCCTGACCAGGCGGGTGACCATCTCCAGGTTATGGGCACCAAAGATGGTGGGCTCAGCTACCAGGACGCAGTAATCCGCCCCCGATACCGTATCCATGACCAGGCAGCCGCTGCCCGGGGGGCAGTCGATGAAGACCGGCAGGTCAGCCTCCTGGTCCAGGCCTTCCAAGAGGGCCTCCACCAGGGGAGTCCCGGATACTTCACCGGGATTCATGATGCCGGTATGGACCTGGACCTGGTCGGCTTGTCCCCGCTCCAGGCGGCCGATGGCCTTGTCCTTTTCCGTGATGGCCCCCTGGGGGCAGACCAGTTGGCAGCCGCCGCAGGAATGGCAGATCTCCTCGAAGACCAGGAGCTGACCCTGGATATAGGCCAGGGCATTGAAGTTACAAAAATCCACGCAGAGGCGGCAACCGTCGCACTTGTCCTGGTCCACCCGGGGGATTTTTACGGTAATGGCTTGGACCTCATGGATCTGAGGCTTGAAAAAGAGATGGCCGTTGGGTTCCTCAACATCACAGTCCAGGTAGACGGACTGGCCGGCTACCCGGGCCAGATTGACGGAGACCAGGGTCTTGCCGGTCCCCCCCTTCCCACTCAAAAGGGCAATTTTCATGGAGCGCTTCCTAGTGATTGTGGAGGCCGGCGTGAATCTCATCCAGCTCTTCCAGTTTATCTTCCAGGAAACGGTCGATATTTTCCTCAACCGAGTTGCCCTCGGTTTTATAGATCTTGATCCCGGCGGCCTGGACGACGTCTGCGGCATTTTGACCGCAACGGGGCGTCAGGAGCACTTCCGGCTTCTGGTCAGCCAAGAGCTGGGCGGCCCGGATGCCGGCCCCTCCCGCACTTTGGGCGGCTGTATTTTGGATAAAGACCTTGTCTTGGGTCTCGCTGTCGTAGATCAGATAGTAGGGGGCACGTCCAAAGGACATGCAGACTTTGGTATCGGGGCTCTTTGTATCAACCGGTATGGCTATTTTCATGATTCATTCCTCTTTTCATGGACTCTGATTCTCTATAATTTTTGATGGCCAGGCGGAGGGCCTGGACGCCCAGAAGCGAGCAATGGATCTTGCTCTCGGGCAGGCCGTCCAAGGCCTCTATGATGTCTTCTTCCGTGATCTCAAGGGCCTGATCCAGGGTCTTGCCCTTGGCCAGGACAGTGGTCATGCTGGCGGTCGCAATGGCCCCGCAGCAGCCGAAGACCAGATAACTGATATCGTCAATCTTTTGATCTTTTACCTTGAGATAGATGACCAGGCAATCGCCACAAGCAGGGTCGCCGACACTTCCTTCGGCGTGGGCATCCGGCATGGTATGGGCGTTTCTGGGACTCATGAAATGGTCGATTACTTTATCCGAATACATAATCAGTTGCGCCGGCCCCGATTACCACGCATGCGTCTGCCGCCTCCGTGGTGGAAATGACATCCGGGACCGCAGGCGCTGTCCTGGTCGTCACACAGCCGGTATTCGCCTCCTTCAATAATCAATAATTTACCATTGACCAGCGAATCCGCCAATTTCTGTCGGGCCTTGACATAGATGCCCTGTACGGTGGTACGGGCAATATTCATTTGCCGGGCGCATTCTTCCTGATTGAAACCTTCCCAATCGATCAAACGGATGGTCTCATATTCATCGACCGTCATCCGGACACGTTCCCTCTGACCGGCCCCTGCTCCCAGGGGTCCGAAACGGGTGGTCTCCGGCAACTGACAGACGCGCCGCCATTTCATGGGTCTTGCCATGGTTCACTACTCCAGAATGTGATGGAGGACAGGCACTGTCTGCCTGGCCTCCCTCCAGTTTACTCTTCTTCCAGCCTGCTGGCGATGTAGTCCAGCCTCTCCTGCAGGAGCTGGCGCTCTTCTTTTAAAATCTCTTTCTCATCGCGGTCGTCGTAGGGCATATCGACCAAGCCCGGACCAAAACCCCGGCCATAGCCTCCACCCATTCCCCGACCAAATCCCCGTCTGAAACCGTAGCCCGGGCGGCGACCACGCCGGCCGTAGGCATAAGGACCATCATCACAGCAAGGGCCCATGCCCCAGCCTGTCAAAGGTCCACGTCCCATGGGACCACTTCCATCTCTTCTTGGCATAATCTTATCCTCCTTATGCTTGTTCATATGCTTGTCGATTATCGACATATGTCATTTACTGCCTTCATTCTAGCCGGGTTATGGACATATGTCAACAACTTTGCCTGCCTGTAACTGATGCCGGCAGAGCCCTTGCCGGCAGCCTGTCCTGGGCTATAATGATTTCAGCTTATTAATTTGCATATTTCTTTGAAAATATGCCCTCCTTTGGAGTCCGCGGTCCAGCGGGAAAGGATTTCCTCATGAGTCAGAATCAATACGCCAAGGCCATCAAGACACCGGGTCAACTGTCAGACCGGGTCAAGTGGCTGAGGGACTACTATTTTGAGGGAACAGACAGGCCTTGGAACAATGAATACACGGTCTATACAACGGGGACCCCCTGGGATGTCCAATTCGACGAAATCTCCTATTTCATTGTCCCCGAGACCTATGCCTTCTTGAAATCTTTCGTGGTCTCCTGCCAACAAAGTGCCCAGAAGGTGGCCATCCCGGCGGACTTTTTCGCCTGGTCCATTCCCGAGCGCAAGGCCTGGTTTACCCGGGAGGTCGTCACCCGCCACATGCCGGTTGAGATCCTGCCCGGAGACCTCCTTTGCGGGGCCCGCTTCAATCTCCAGTACTCCATGTGCCTGGATAAGGCCCAGCAAAAGGCGCGCAACCGCCGGGTCCAGGAAGCCCGTCAGGCGGTCTTTTTCCTGAATGCCCACGGTTATGGCAACTGCGGTGCCACCAGCGGCCACCTGATCCCCGACTATGCCAAGATCGTCAAGGACGGCTTCAAGAAGGCCCTGGAAGCGATTGAGACCGAGTATGACAAGCTCTCCCCCCAGGATCAGGCAGGACCCAGGGGCGGGGTCCTTCGGGCCATGAAGACGGCCTGCCTCATGCCCAGGGAACTGGCAGGCAAATACGCCGACCTTTGCCAGCAAATGGCAGAGGAAGAGGACGACCCTGTCCGGGCTGCCGAACTTGAGACCATGGCCGCCAATATGAGGCGGGTCCCCTGGGAGGGCGCCCGCAACTTTCATGAGGCCGTCCAGTCCCTCTGGCTGACCCACATGCTGGTCATGTCGGATGAAAAATACCCGGGGCCGGGCGTCTCCTTTGGCCGCCTGGACCAATACCTCTACCCCTACTATCAAAAATCCATAGAAGAAGGCATGACCCATGAGGAGATGAAGGATATCCTGGGCTGCTTTTGGGTCCACTGCAATACGGCCTATGACGCCCAGATCCGGGTGGGAGGCAACCAGGGTATCACGGCCGGCTTCGGTCAGCTTTTCAACCTCTCCGGCCTGGGACCCGACGGGGAAGATATGACCAATGAGCTCACTTACCTGCTCCTGGAAGTCATCGACGACATGAGCCCCATCCTGGAACCCAAACCCAATATCCGCCTCCACCGCAAGAGTCCGGAAAAACTCCTGGACAAGATCGTGGATATGGTCTCCCGCAGCCAGGGGGCCCCCTTCCTGCTCAATTTTGACGAACGTTCGGTAGCCGGCATGCTCCTCCAGGCCCGGCGGTCAGGCCAGGAAGACCTGATCCATGAGGGCAATGTCCACGACTACGCGGCCGTGGGCTGCCTGGAGAACACCATGGCCGGCAATGACCGGTCAGGTACGGTCGACAATAATATCAATCTCTTGAAAGCCCTGGAGCTGGTCTATGCCAACGGCTCTGACCTCCTTCCCTATAAGGATCCCATGACCGGCAAATGGAGCAAGATCAAGCAGGAGGGGCCCCGGACCGGCAGCCTGGACCAGCTTGACAGCTGGGAGAAGTTCTTTGACGCCTATGTCCAGCAAACCCGCTTCATCGTCCAGAAGATGGTGGACACCTATGAACTCAGCGAATCCATCCGGGCTGACTTCAACCCCACCCCCTACCTGTCGGTCCTGGTCAAGGGCTGCGCCGAAAAAGGCCTGGATGTGACCCAGGGCGGGGCTGAACTTTCCTATACCACCATGGAAGGGGTCACCTTTGCCACCACGGTGGATTCCCTCCTGGCTGTCAAATACCTGGTCTATGACCAGAAGCTCTGCAGCCTCCAGGAGCTGGTCCAGGCCCTCAAGGACAATTGGCAGGGCCATGAAATCCTCCAGGCCCAGGCCCTCCACCGGGCCCCCAAATACGGGCGGGATGATCCCCAAAGTGATGCCCTGGCCAAGGAGGTCATGGTCCTTTGGGCCGATGAAGTCTGGAAGCATAAGACCCGGTCAACCGGCCGCCAGTTCCGGCCGGGCATGCTGTCCTGGAACTACTGGATCGGGGCCGGCTACATCATGAAGGCCTCGGCCAATGGCCGGACCGAGAACCAGTTTCTCTCCAATGCCATCTGTCCCTCCAACGGGGCTGACCTCTTGGGGCCTACTGCCAACAGCAACTCGGTGGGGACAGCCCTGGGCGGCAAGACCGACTGCGGCGACTATGTCAATGTCCTCCCCAACGGGGCCAGCCACACCATCACCTTCAATGCCTCCCTGGTCCGGGGTCCTGAACACCTGACCAAACTCAAGTCCTTCCTCAAGGGCTATTGTGAAAATGGGGGCACCGCCCTGCAGATCAACATGCTGGACCCCCAGGTCCTGAAAGAGGCCCAGGCCCACCCCAGTGAATTCCGCCATCTCCTGGTCCGGGTCACCGGTTATAACGCCTACTTTACCTCCATTGGCAAAGAGCTTCAGGACGAGATCATCGCCCGCGAAAGCCACCTCCAGTACTGAGCGGGGATGATGATGCGCATACTCAATATTCAACGCATGTCCACCGAAGACGGGCCCGGCCTCAGGACCACCCTCTTTGTCAAGGGCTGTCCCTTGACCTGTGCCTGGTGCCATAACCCCGAGAGCCTCTCCCCCCAAAGCCAGCTTGAATGGCTGGGCGAGCGTTGCATCGGCTGCCGGACCTGCCTGTCGGTCTGCCCCCAGGGGGCCCTGGACATGAGCCCTGAGGGCCTGGTCATAGACCGGACCCTTTGTGATCTTTGCATGCGCTGCTATGAGGCCTGCCCGGCCCGGGCCATTGAGCGCCGGGGGGAGGACCGGAGCCTTGACTCCCTTTTTGATGAGTTGATCCGGGACCGGGCCTACTTTGGCAAGGAGGGGGGCATCACCCTGTCCGGGGGCGAAATCATGGGCCAGGCCCAGGAGGCCGCCCAGCTTTTGAAACGCTTCAAGGAGGCCGGTGTCCATACGGCCCTTGATACCTCCGGCCTTTGCAGCCGCCAGGCCCTGGATCTGGTCCTGCCCTGGACGGACCTGGTGCTTTACGACCTGAAACTGGCGGACAGCCAGGCCCACAAGCAATGGACCGGGGTTGGAAATGACCTGATCCTGGACAACTTCCGCTATCTGATGGAAGTGCAAGACAAGCATGGTTACGCCGTCTGGGTCAGAACCCCCATTATCCCCGGGGCCACTGACAGTGACGACAATATCCGGGCCATCGCCGCCCTCCTGGGTCAGGGCGTCCAACGTTGGGAGCTTTGCGCCTTCAATAATCTTTGTGCCGATAAATATTCACGCCTGGGCGGGGACTGGGCTTTCCAGGATGTCCCCCTCATGACCCGGGCCCGCATGGAAGAGCTGGAGGCCCTGGCCCGGGCCAGCGGCTGCCCCCAGGCCAGGGCTACAGGCAATACCCGCCTGGAAAACTAAGAGGAAGAAGAAAAGACGATGAAGACAATCAATCTGGAACGGGATGCCGGGGACTTTGCCTCCCCCTACAAGGTGGCCTTGGTTGCCTGCCATGATGAAGCAGACGATGTCCATATCAGCCTGCTCTCCTCCCTCATGAACCGGGGTGAGGACGAAATGACCCTGGGTGAGTTCATCAAGGGCCAGAGCAAAAGCCTCTTTCACGAAAAACCCCGATCCGCCTTCCTGATCATGAGCCTGTCCCAGGCATTCTGGACAGGGACCATGGACTTTTATGATAAAAAGACTGAAGGTGAGGAGTATATCATCTACAATGACATGCCCCTTTACCGCTTCAACACCTACTTCGGGGTCCATACGGTCCACTATGCCAAATTGCGGCAGATCTCAGACAGGCGGAAGCTGAATTTAGCTGGCATCGGGGCTAATATGGTCCGGGTTCTGGCCGCCTCTCCCTTTTTCAAAGGGCCCGGGTCAGCCGTATTCAATGCCTGGACCCGTCAGCACACCAAAAAGCTGGGGACCCTCTTCTTCCTGGGCTTCACCGCCCCTGACGGCTACCCCCGCCTTCTCCCCCTCATCCAGGCCCGGTCTGTCTCCGACTCCCGTATCCTTTTCACCCTGGCCCCCTACAAAAAACTGGCCCAGGGTCTGAAGGAAGGGGCCCGGGCTTCTCTTTACGCCCTCAACCTGGATATGGAAGCTGTCCTCCTCAAGGGGACCTACCGGCAACTGGCCGGCGGCTTGGGGGCCGTCGATGTGGACCGGGTCTATAACTGCATGCCCCCGGTCCACCGTTACATCTATCCCGAGACGCCCTGGGAAACTGTGACCGACTTCAGCCTGGATTCATGACCGATAAAGACGACATCAGCCTCTACCAGCTCATGTGGCGCCGGCGACGGGGCCTACTTATCTATGTCGCCGCCTCTTTTTTGCCCATCATCCAACAGCTCTTCCAGGATGTGCTTTTCGGCTTCTCCTTTACCCTGGCAGAGGCCCGGACAGGGACGGAGCTCAGCCTCCGCATCAGCCTTCTGGTGGGAGGTATGCTCAGCCTCTCTGCCTTCTTCTGGCTCTCCCGGCGACTGAGAATCGGCTTCATGCGGGATATCCTTCTTGACATCCGCATCCTGAGTTTTCAAAAGATCATGGCCCTGCCGGTCCGCCTCTTTGCCCGGCAGACCCGGGACCAGCACCTGTCCCATCTGGTCAATGACATCAATATCATCGAGAACGACTTCTTCCTCTCCTTTTTGAATGTCATCTTCAACGCTGGCCTGACCCTGGCCGCCCTGGTCATCCTGGGCTTTATCGATTGGTCTTATGCCATCTTCAGCGCCCTGGCCACCCTGACGGTGGCCCTGGTCGGCCACTTTTTCAAAAAGGGGGTTGTCGGCCTCAAGGAAAAAGAATCCCAGGCCAACCAGGCCTTTTCCCAGGACATGTCCAATGTCTACCAGGGGCTTGAAATCCTGAAATTAAACGGGGTTGAGGAGAGCTTCCGGGTCAAATCCATGGGTTATGTCAGGGCCCTGGAGGGGGTCAAGATGCGCTTCAACCTCCTGGACCAGTTCCAGTCCGGCCTCATGGAGAGTCTGGGCCTGGTCTTTACCATCCTTTCCTTTACCTATGTGGCCTGGCGGCTGGCAGCCGGGGAGATCAGCCTGGCCGCCGGTATCTTCATCACCCAGATCACCCAAAGGGCCATCTGGAGCATGGTCCAGATCTTCCCCCACCTCAACAAACTGAAGGCCAGCCAGTCCATCTTTGCCAAACTGGTCAAGGGGCCGGAGGAAGGCCATCCGGACCTGCTGGAGACGGGAAAAGAGCCCTTCTCCTTCAAGGAAGACCTGGTCGTCCAGGACCTGACCTTTGCCTATCCGGACAAGGAGGTCCTCCACAAGGCCAGTTTCCGGCTCAAGGCGGGCAGCAAAACCCTGCTTAAGGGGCCGTCGGGCTCGGGGAAAACAAGCCTGCTCAATCTCCTGGCCGGCGTCTACACCGATTACCAGGGCCGGATCCTCTACGACGGTCGGGAACTATCCGGGCTGGATATCCTCCAGGTCAACCGGGCTTTGGCCGAAATCTACCAGGATGTCTTTCTTTTCGAAGACAGTCTGGCCAACAATATCACCCTCTATGCTGACTACAGCCCGGCCGACATGGACCGGGCCATCCAGCAGGCGGGTCTGGAAGAGCTCCTGGACCGCCTGCCTCTGGGCTTGGACACCCCCATCGAAGAGAATGGTAAGAACTTGTCGGGTGGTGAGCGCCAACGGATCGCCATCGCCCGGGCGGTCATCAAGGGGGCCAGCCTCCTTCTGGCTGACGAGGCCACCTCCAACCTGGATGAGGCCCTGGGCCGCCATGTGGAAGAGACCTTGTTGAACCTGGAGGCCACTGTCATTGCCATCTCCCACCGGACCTACCCGGGACTGACCGAAAACTATGACCAGGTATTGGAGATCGAGTCCGGCCAGGTCTCCCGCTGGCAGGCCAAGGATTATTTCCAGGAGGTGATCTGAATGGCCAGGACCAAGGGACCGAAAAAAGACAAGCGCCTCCCCCTGCCGCCCGACCTGGCCGCCTGCCTTAGAAAGGCAAGGGTCTTCCTCTTGCCCGCCGCCCTCCCGGCCATCCTCAACAGCGGTCTCAATGTCGTCCTCATGCTCCTGCTCAAAGAGAGCCTGGATGCGGCTATGGCCGGTCAAGTGGATGTCATCATTGGCTTGATGCCCAAGCTTTTCTTGCTTGTCCTCCTCTTTATCCCCTCTGACCTCTTCTCCGCCTGGGTCCGGAGTCTTTACCTCCGCCGGGCCAACAGCCTGATCAAGGGCCGCTATATTGACCGGGTCTTCCAGAAAAATATCAGTGAATTCCAAAACCAGCATCTGGCCCTCTACCTGTCCAATATCACCCACGACATGAATACGGTGGAGCAGCGCTACTTCCTCTCCCTTTACGAGGCCATGCGGCGGGCCTTCTCGGCCCTGGGGGGTATGGTCATCCTGGTCAATGTCAATTGGCTGGTCGCCCTCCTGGCCCTGGTCCCCTCTGCCATCGTCTCCTTTTTTGCCGTCCGTTCGGGGCGGGGTCTTGAAAAGCACGAGGGGGAGAGATCGGACTTTCTCAAGGATTACACCATTTATGTCCGCCAGGTCCTGTCGGCCTTCCGGATCATCAAGAACAATGCCCTGGAAGGAAAAATCGAGGCCGATTTTCTGACCAAAAGCCAGGGGGTCCAGGACAAGAAGTTCCAATTGGACAAGGCCGAAACAAGGGTCCTCTTCCGTAACAATCTCTTCTTTTCCATCATGATCGCCATCCTCCTGGTTGCCGCCATGCTGACGGTCCGTTCAGGCCTGGTCACGGCGGGCGGTGTCGTCCTGGTCATCAATGGCTATTCCCAGATCATCAATGCCTTTTACATGGTGGCAGAAAGGCTGCCGCAGATTGCCTCTGTCCGGCCTGTCTTCTTGCGGATGGAGGAGGTCCTGGCCAATCAGGAGATCATTGAGGAGACCGAAGACTTCCCTGGTTTCCAGGACAGGCTCCGTTTCGACCGGGTCTCCTTTGCCTATGGGGACAATCAGGTCCTGGACCAGGCCTCCTTTGACATCAAGGCGGGCGGCAAGTACATGCTGGTGGGACCTTCCGGCGGCGGGAAGTCCACGGTCCTCCGCCTCCTTCGCAAGTACTTCAAACCTGACCAGGGCCGGATCCTTTTGGACGGGACCGATCTTGCCAGGATTGACCGGACCGACTACTACCAGCACCTGGCCAATGTGGAACAGCAGGTCTTTCTTTTCGACGACAGCCTGAGACACAATCTGACCCTCTTCAAGGACTACAGCCAGGAGGCTATCCTGGAGGCGGTCAAAGCCGCCGGTCTGTCAGACTTTCTGGAGTCTCTGCCCGGAGGCCTGGACTATCAGATCATAGACAATGGCCGCAATCTCTCAGGCGGCGAACGGGCCCGGATCGCCATCGCCCGGGGCCTGATCGCCCAGGCTGACCTCCTCCTCCTGGATGAGGCCTTTGCCAGCCTTGATGAGGCAGTGGCCCGCCGGATCGAAAAGACCCTGCTGGCCCTGGAGGGGGTGACGGTCGTCTCTGTCAGCCATGTGATCTTCCAGGATACAGCTCCCTTTTATGACGCTATTTTCGAGGTCAAACGGGGCGGAGTCAGCGTCCGGCCCATGCCCTAGGCCAGGGGGGGATGTTATCATGGGGAAAAGGAGAAAACCATGGATATACTGGATCTGACACAGGCCATTGAGAGGGGACGAGTCTCCCGCGGCCTGGTACTTATAAACAGCAAACCCGACCTTCGTTCAGGTAAACGGGACGACTATATGACCGGGGAGTTCTATCTGAAGGGCCAGATCTTTACCTTCCGTATCTGGGACAAGGCTATCTACCAGATTGTCATCGAATACGGGCCGGGTATCTATATGGCAGAGACGGTGGGTTCCGATTTCAACGGGCCCTATCTGACCGTCCGCAGCCTGGACCTTTATCCGGGCGAGGAGCTGACCCGCCATGACTTTATGGGCGGTATCCCTCAAAACCAGCTTCTCCAGGGTCTGGACGATGTCCGCCAACGCCTGGATGCGGTCGGTGTCTCCCGGGACTGCTGGGATCTGGTCAAGCTGGCCCTCAGCCACCCCTCCCTTGAAGGCCGTTTTCTGATCGAGGGTGCCGCTGTCCGACACCACGACAATGTGATCGGGGGCCTGGCCAACCACACCACCAAGATGCTCCGTATCCTGGCAGCCATCCTGGCCAATAACCCGGAGCTTTCCGCCAGCGCCGATCTTTTGACCTTTTCCATCTTCATGCATGACATCGGCAAGATCTTCGAATACCAGGACCTGGACGTGGCTGAATACTGGTTTGCCAACCACCGGGTCCGGGGGATTGAATTCCTGGCTGAATTAAAAGACGCCATCCTCTCCACTTATGATGAGCCCTTTTACCGCCAGGTCCAGTCGGTCATCGCCGGCCATCACGGCCAGTACGGGGACCGGCCGACCACGGTGGCAGCCGCCATCGTCCACTATATCGATGTTCTGGAAAGCCAGGCCACGGAACTGGTCAGTCAACAGCTCAATGCCAAGGGAGGCAAGATCCGCCACCCCGATTTCGGCTTCCTCCAGGGCATCCCCCTGGCAGACAAGGACCAATAAAAAAAGGACCCCCCCAGCCACACCTCATGAGCTGGAAGGATCCCTTGAAAGGACGGCCCGGTGGACCGTCCTTTATCTTAATTTGCTTGCTTAGACTTCGTCGCTCTCGTCGAAGATGTCTCCACAATCAGGGCAGAACTTGGGAGGCTGTGAGGGATCCTCAGGGACCCAGCCGCACTTGTCACACTTATAGGACTTGACAACCGGACGGGGCTTGCCGCAATTCTGGCAGAACTTACCGGTATTGGTGGTCCCGCACTCGCAGACCCAGTGATCGTCGACCGGCTTGGGGGCGCCGCAATTGGCGCAGAATTTGCCGGTATTGTCAGCCTTGCCACACTCGTCACATTTCCAGACGGGAACATCTGTCGCGCTGACGCTGCCCACGACGGCTGCCGGAGGCGGCTGTTGGGCCTGTTGCTGGGCGCCCTGCTGGAAGAGCTGGCCTGCCTGGCCACCTCCGGCCATCTGGGCCATATTCATGCCTGCAAAGGCCATAAAGGGGCCGGCACCTTCGTTGGAGGCGGCTGCCCTCATGGCGTCTGCCTGGGCGCCGACCAGGCCGGCGGCCGCCATGGTGGGATCCCGGTAAACGGCACTCTTCTGGAGTTCCTTGATCATGCGCTCATCTTCTTCGGAGGCCTTGACTGACTGGAGGCCCACGGAGACAACGGAGATACCGCGCAGGTTCCGCCATTTTTCAGACAGGACTTCGTTCAAGACGTCTGCGATTTCCTCGGTGTGACCGGGGAGCTCGCTGTAGCGGATGCCCATGGCTGAGATCTTGGCAAAAACCGGCTGGAGGGCGTTCATGAGCTCGGCCCTGAGCTGGCTGTCCATGCGGTCCCGGCGGTAAGGCTCCTCGACGTTTCCGGAGACGTTGGTATAGAAGAGGATGGGGTCTTCGATCTTGTAGGAATACTCACCGAAGGCCTTGATGGCGATATCGACGTCCAGGCCGATATTCCTGTCAACCACCCGGAAGGGCACGGCATTGGCGGTGCCGAAGCGGTTGCTCATCATTTCCTTCATGTTGAAGTAATAGATCCGCTGATCCTTGCCGGTGTCGCCGCCCATGGTGAAGCGGTGGCCGATCTTCTTGAAGGTTTCCACGATATTCTTGCCCAGGGGGCCATAAAAGAGCGAAGGCTCGGTCGAGGTGTCATAAATATATTCACCCGGCTCTGCGCTGAAATCGACCACTTTGCCCTGCTCGACAATGATCATGCACTGGCCGTTATTGACCGCCACGATCGATCCGTTGGAGATGATATTTTCCTCACCTCTGACGTTACTGCTTCTTGAAGAGGTCCGCTTCTGGCCCTTTTGGACCATGACATCATCTGCCAGCGCGTCGCTGTAGAAGAATTCGCGCCACTGGTCGGCTAATACACCTCCAAGCGCACCTCCTGCTGCTTTCAATAAGCCCATAGTTATCTCCTTCTCGTCTTATTTGTCAAATATGTCTGCCAAATACTCGTCTCTTGAAACAGCTCACATAGGGATGGAACAGTTTCACCCATTTTATCACATCAGGGGGTCCGGGACTGCCTCAGGCCTGTCCATTCAGCCGCTTGATGACCGTCCGGGCGACGTGGAGACCACTGGCTCCCGCCTGGGACAAACCCCGGGTAATACCGGCCCCGTCACCGATGGCAAAGAAGTTACGCAAACCCGTCTCAAACTCGGACGTCAGCTCCAGGCGGGCACTGTAAAACTTGACTTCCACGCCATAGAGGAGGGTGTCGGCATTGGCCGTCCCCGGTGCCAGTTTATCCAGGACTTCCAGCATCTCCATGATATTGTCCAGATGGCGCTTGGGCAGGACCAGGCTCAGGTCTCCCGGCGTGGCCTCCAGGGTGGGCCGGACGAAACTCTTGGACATGCGGTGGGCATTGGTCCGCCGCCCGTCCCTCAGGTCGCCCAGTCTTTGGACCATGACCCCGCCACCCAGCATATTGGACAGGGAGGCGATGTGTTTGCCATAGCGGTAGGGCTCCTTGAAGGGTTCGGTGAAGCGGTTGCTGACCAGGAGGGCAAAGTTGGTATTGTCACTCCTCATGGCCGGGTCGTCGAAACTGTGGCCGTTGACCGTGATGATGCCGTCCGTGTTCTCTGTCACCACGTAGCCATAGGGGTTCATGCAAAAGGTGCGGACAATATCCCCATACTGGCGGGTCATGTATTTGAGTTTGGCCTCGTACATGGCATCGGTAATGTCCTTGAAGACCAGGGCGGGCAATTCGATCCGCAGGCCCAGGTCCACCTGGTTGTTGATCAGGGGCAGGTGGAGCTTGTCGCAGACCTTGGTGAACCATTCAGCCCCGGCCCGGCCCGGTGCGGCAATCAGGATCCGGCAGCTGACCCGGCCCTTGGTGGTTTCCAGTTCATAGGCATCGGGCTGGACCCCGTTCAGGTGGTCCACCGCCTTGCCATCTTTCATGGGAATGATGGTCTCCACCTTGGTCCGGCAGGACATTTCCACGTGTTCATCCAGCCAGTCAAAGATCTTTTCCAGGATCTTGCGATTGTTCTCGGTTCCCAGATGCTTGACCCGGGCGTTGAGCAGGTGGATGTCATGGGCCAGGGCCCGGCGACGGATGACCTCGGCCTCGGGTGTCGCCGTCGAATAGATGGTATTGGTGGCCCCGAACTGACGGTTGACCTGGTCCACGTCATCGATCAGATCCATGACCTGGGCCGGATCCAGATAATCCGTCAACCAGCCGCCAAACTCAGTGGTAAAGTTAAACTTGCCGTCAGAAAAGGCACCGGCACCGCCGAAGCCCCGCATGATGGCACAGGGTTTGCAATGAATACAACGGGGCACCTTGCCCTGAAGGATGGGACACTGGCGGGCGGCGATGGGATCGCCCTCCTCCAGGAGGAGGATCTGCAGGTCAGGCCGCTTGCTGGCCAGCTCATAGGCTGCGAAAATTCCGGCCAGGCCGGCCCCGATGATGGCAACATCTACTTTTTTCATGGTAACTCCTATTTCAGACACTCAGGTCCTGTCCCCCGGACAGAACACCGTATATAATACCAGAAAGCCAGGCCTTGAAAAGCAAACGCTTTGGAGGGAAGGACAAGATGAGCATGAGGGAAGACCGCCATGACCGGACAAGGTCACTTTTACCCCAGGGGGCCATGGAAAAACTGGCCGCCTCCCGGGTCCTGGTCGCTGGTCTGGGAGGCGTCGGGTCCTGGGCCGTGGAGGCTTTGGCCCGGTCAGGCATTGGTCAGCTGGTCCTGGTGGACTATGACCAGGTCAGCCCCTCCAACCTCAACCGCCAGCTCTATGCCCTGGAATCCACCCTGGGGCAGGCCAAGTGCCTTCTGGCCCAGGACCGGATCCGGGATATCAACCCGGCCATCCGGGTCCAAAGCTTTCACAAAAGACTGGAGGCCGGCCAGCTGGCTGACTTTTTGACCCGGCATGGCCCCTTTGACTATATCGTGGACGCCATCGACTCCCTGGATGCCAAGGCGGATCTCCTGGCCCAGGCCGTCAATCTGGCTATCCCCGTCATTTCGTCCATGGGCATGGGCAACCGGCTGGATCCTGCCGCCCTTTGCATCAGCGATCTATCCAAAACCCATACCGATCCCCTGGCCAAGCGACTCCGCCAGGCCCTGCGGGCCTATGATCTGGAAAAAATAAAGGTGGTCTTTTCCAAGGAAAAACCCAGCCGGCCCCGGGCCGAAAAGGGCATGATCGGCAGCCTGCCCTACCTGCCCCCTGTCGCTGGCTTTCTCATGGCCTCCCAGGTGGTCCGGGATCTGAGCCTGCCCTCAACGGGGCTTGATCTGCCTTTGGGCCAGGCGGATGAGGGAAAAGAGCAGGAAGGCGGCCAGGTTGACCAGGACAATGACCGGGCCTGACGGCAGGTCCAGGGCATAGGATAAAAAGAGTCCCAGGACAAAGCAGACCAGGGATGTGACGGCGGATACCAGGGTCACCCCCTTGAAACTGCCGCAAAGGCGCATGGCTGTCAGGGGCGGGAAGATGATGAGGCTGGAAATCAGGATAGCCCCCATGATCCTCATGCCCAGGACAATGGTGATGGCCGCAAGTGCCGCCAGGAGAGCATTCCAAAGGCCGGCCCTGATGCCCGAAGCCCGGGCGAAATTCTCATCAAAGGTCACCGCAAAAAGATTGTTGTAGGAAAAGACAAAGAGCAAGGTGACCAGGCCCGACAAGATCAGGGCCATGGTCAGGTCGGCCCGGCTCATGGACAGGATACTTCCGAACATAAAACTGTAAAGATCGGTATTCATACCCGAGGTCAGGGAAATGATGATGACGCCCAGGGCCATGCTGGCTGAGGAGAGCATGGCAATGGCCGCATCCCCCCGGACCCGGCTGCTGCTGCTCAGGCGCAAAAGAAGAAAGGCGGCCAGCATGACGACCGGGATAGCGATGGCCAAGGGGGCTGCCGACAGGGCCATGGCCAGGGCCAGGGCTCCGAAGGCCACATGGGACAGGCCGTCCCCGATCATGGCATAGCGGGTCAGAACCAGGCTGGTGCCAAGCAGGGAGGCGCAAAGGGCCAGGAGGGAACCCCCGATCAGGGCCCTCAAAAGAAAGGAAAAAGAGAAGAAGTCCGAGAAGAATTGCCACATGTCAGGCACCCTCCCGATCGGGCAGATAGGAGGCCACCAGGGCACTCTTCATATAATCCTCAGTCGTCCCGAAATAGGTCTCTTCATGACCCAGATGGAGGACATGGGAGGAGTTACGGGTCACGCAATGAATATCGTGGGAGACCATGACGATGGTCACCCCCTCCTGGTTCAATTCACGGATCAGCCGGTAGAAGTCATGGGAGACAATGGGGTCCAGGCCGGCCACTGGCTCGTCCAGCAAAAGCAAACCCTCTGCTGCCGTCAGGGCCCGGGCCAAAAGGACCCGCTGCCTCTGTCCGCCTGACAGCTCCCGGAAGGATCGTTTGACCAGGTCCTCCAGTTTCAAACGCCGGATGGCCGCCCAGGCCGCCTCCCTGTCTTCCTTCCTGTAAAAGGACATGAAGCCATGGCGGTTGAGCCGGCCCGACAGGACGATCTCATGGACGGTGGCCGGAAAATCACCCTGCTCCGGTGTCTGCTGGGGCAGGTAGCCGATCCGGTGGTCCCCCAGGGCCTGGCTTCGCTGGATGGTCCCGGCAGAGGGCTCCTTAAGCCCTAAAAGGCCCAGAAGGAGGGTGGTCTTGCCCGATCCATTCTCCCCGATGATGGCCAGATAGTCACCCTGGTCCAGGCTGAAGGAGAGGTCCCGGGTCACCAGGCGCTGGTCGTAGGCGAAGGAGACTTTTTCCAGGGTCAAAAGCCGGCTCATTCACTCAAACCCCGCTTCAGATTCTCAAGATTGCCTTCCATGATGGACAGATAGCTGGCTCCCTTGTCCAGGTCTTCTTTGGCCACATTGTGGGCCGTATGAAAGAGGAGCTTTTGGGCCCCCGTCTCCTCAACCACCAGGTCAGCCAGCTTCTCATTGGAAAATTCGATGTAAAAGATGTAGGGGATGGCCTCTGCCTTGACCCGGTCGATGATGCCGGCGACGGTCCGGGGCTTGGGGTCGGTTTCGGCCGCACAGCCGGGAAAGGCCGCCGTATAATCCAGGCCGTAATGGCTGGTGAAATAGATGAGGGGGAAACGGTCAGCCACAATGATCTCCCGCCGCCTGCCCTGGTCGATCACTGCCTGGAAGGCCTGATCCAGGGCCTGGAGCTGTCCCTTATAGTCCTGGAGATTTTTCTGGTAAAGGGCGGCATTGTCCGGGTCCGCCTGGACCAGGCGGTCGGCAATCCCCGAGACGATGAGCAGGGCGTTTTTGGGCGAGGTCCAGATATGTTCATCGTATTCGTGTAGGTGGGGAATGGGGTCGTCATCGTGATCATGGTCGTGATCCAGGATACCCTCATGGGACTCCTCCAGGAGCTCCACAAAATCCATCATGCGGACGGTCTTATCCGGGTCGATCTCAGCCGCATCCAGAAGTCGCTCCACCCAGCTATCCGAAATCCCGCCATTGTAGATAAAAAGATCACAGGAGGCGATACGGGCCACCTCCCTGGGCGTGGGCTCGTAGGTATGGCTTTCCGATCCCGGAGGCAGGAGCATGGAGACCTCCAGCCTCTGGCCGCCCAACTGGCGGACAAAATCGTAGGGAGGGAAGATGGTGGTCACGACTTCCAGCTTGTCCCCCGGGGATTTACCGGGTTTAGCCTGTCCGCAGGCCGTCAGGAAGAGGCCCAGGATCAGGAAGATCAGAAAAAGCATCTGAAGACAGCTTTGCTTTTTCCCTGGCGTCTTTGACCTTGTCTTCATGGCTTGGCTCCTCTCCAGATCCCCTCTCAGAATACCATCATGGCCGATCGATACAAAAACAATTCCGATGTGATGGCCAGGGCGCAAAAAATACCGGCTGTCAGGATCCGGGAAATGGCCAGGGTAATGGGCAGGTCATCCATGGATCTTTCCAGGAGGCGGAAGACAAAATGAACGACCACATGGGCCAGGAGCCAGCCCAGGGGAATCAGGAAGAGCTCCCAGCGGGTGCCCTCCCTTTCGATCATGGCCAGGGCATAATAGCGGGCGGCCACATTTTCAGGCATGAGAAAGAAGAGGGGCAGGGCCGTCAAAAAAGGCGCCAGGGCGAAGAACCAGTAAATAGTATAGACCGTATCCTTCTTCATGGTTTCAAAGCGCATAAGGCGACAAAAACCCCCTCCCCATGTCCCTCCTTTATTGGGTGGATAACATTGTCAAAGCTGTATACCGTTTGTCGGATGGTTTGGACCTGGAAACCTGCCTGATCCAAGGCCTCCAGGACTTGGCGACTGCCACGAAAGCTGGCTTCCCGAAAGAAGGGGTCCTGGTCCTGCTCCCGCAAGTAGACCTCTCCCGGGGGGGCATCAATATCAATGTGACCTATCACCAGGTGGCCGCCTGGCTCTAAAACCCTCAGGCATTCCGAAAAGACAGGAGCCAGCTGAGCGAGAAAACAATCAACTGTAATCATGAAGAGACAGTCCAAGGATTGGTCGTGAAAAGGCAAATTCTCGGCTCTTCCCCGGACGACAGTAATGCCTCTGGCCTTTGCCAGGGCTGCCATGGGTGGTGAGGGCTCAAGGCCCAGACCTATTCCCAGGGCTGAGGCAAAACGTCCGGTCCCCACCCCCACTTCCAGGGCCTGCCTGTAAGGGGGTGTCACCTGCCTTATGGCTTCAATCTCCGATTGCAGAATCAGAGGGTTGTCTTCATACCACTGATCATACTCGTCAGCCAAATTATCAAACAGATTCGTCATTGAGAATCCTCAATTTCATGGGTCTTCAGTAAACCCGGATAGGGCTTCATGAGCCGGTAGAGGGTGGCCAGGGCCTCCTTGATCTGCTCTTCCTTGTGCTCGCTGGTCAGACAGAAGCGCAGGCGGGCCTGGCCCCTGGCCACAGCCGGGAAGACGGCCGGGGGTGCGATGATCCCCTCCTCCTCCAGCTGTTTGGACAGCATGAAGGCCAGCTCGTCGGGTCCGATCATGATAGGCGTGACGGCGGTTTCCCCGGCCAGGCAGGTGTCCATGCCATAGCGGTGGGCTTCCTCCAGGAAGCACTGGATATTCTGGTGGAGACGGCGGACCCGGCTGCTATCCCTTTCCATGATCTCAATGCCCTTGAGGACGGCGGCCGCCAGGGGCGGGCTGATGCCGACCGAGAAGACGAAACCGGGCAGATTGTAGCGCAGATATTCGATCAGGTTATGGCTGCCGGCCAGATAGCCGCCGCAGGTTCCAAAGCCCTTGGACAGGGTACCCATATGGATGTCGATCTCCTTGGGGTCGATACCGAAATATTCGTCCACTCCCCGGCCCGTCTCACCCAGGACCAGCATGGAGTGGGCCTCATCCACCATGAGGAAACAATCATATTCATTCTTGAGGCGGACAAATTCCGGCACCGGGGCCACGTCCCCGTCCATGCTGTAGGCCCCCTCAATGATGATCAGGACCTTCTCATAGCGATCCCGCCTGTTTTTCAGGAGTTGCTCCAGGGCCTTGGTGTCATTGTGGGGGAAGGGCCTGGCGTCGGCCTGGGCCATCCGGATCCCCTCGGTGATGGAGTTGTGGCTGAGGATATCGTAAAGGATCAGGTCCCGGTCCCCACAGAAGTTACCCACGAAGGTGACATTGGTCGAGTGGCCCCCGACCAGGACCAGGGCGTCCTCGGTCCCCTTCCAGCGGGCCAGGGCCTTTTCCAGATCCTGGTGGACCGTCTTTTCCCCGGCGATCAGCCGGCTGCCGCTGGCAGAGGTCCCATACTGTTCGACGGCGGCCTTGGCGGCTTCATTGACCTCCGGGTCGCCCGACAGGCCCACATAGTTGTAGGAGGCAAAGTTGAGCATCTTGCGGCCGCCGATATAGGAGACGTCCCGAAGGGAGGAATCCTGGGCCACGAAATAGGGGTTGCCGAAGGTTTCCAGGGCTGCCATCAGTGATTGGCGGCGGAGGGCAAAGGCTTGGTATTCCGGTGTTTCCTCAAAGGTGCGGATACGTTTCACTTCCAGGCCCTCTTCGGGGTCCCGGCAGGCCTCTGCCTGACGGCCGGCCAGGCCATCGGCAAATTCCCCCCGGATCCGGCGATAAACCAGGGCGGCGATGTCGTTGACGGTCAGGTCGCGGTTGAAAAGGCGTTCGTCAATGGCCAGGCCATACTTGACCTCGGCCTGGGTCAGAAGGGAGATGCTTTGCAGGCTGTCACCACCCAGATCCTGGGAAAAATAAGAATCGGCCTCAACGGTCTCCACCTCTACGTTGAGGACATCGGCCACCATGGCCTGGACGGCTTTTCGGACCTCATAAAATTCCGGATCCCCTGCAAGCTCGGGGGTGAAATAACTGGCGGATGGGGGCACAGACTCCAGCTGGGGGGTGATGTCCGGCTCAGGCGCCTTTTTGGGGGCCGAGAGCGGATATTCAGTCAGGGGCCATTCACCGGCGGCCACGGCCTCGGCTACCGGCCCTCTTTTAACCTTGGCGGAGGCCGACAGGTCCAGAGGTTTTCCGGAAACAAAGAATCTTTCAACCCTCTGCCGCAGGGGCAGGCTGAGGTTGATCTCGGCCACTGCTTCGGCCAGGCTCTGGGGATCGGCGCCTTCCACGGGTTCCACTAAAAGTGCCGTCTTATCGTAGAGTTCCTCGGTCAGGCCGAAGATGACATAGCGCTGGAAGCCGGGAATGGTAGAAAAGGCACCCTCCAGCTCATCAGGATAGAGGTTTTCGCCATCGGCCTTGAGGATGATGTCCTTGACCCGGCCATCCAAGAAGACTTTGCCATCACAGAGGCGGCCGATATCGCCGGTAGGAAACCAGGCGTCCCGGTCCCGGGCCTGGAAGACACCCTTTTTCAAGGTGCCAGAGGCCACCACCTCTGAACGGACAGCCAATTCGCCCCGCTCACAGGCCTCCTCTGTCTCATCCCCTTCCAGGGGCATGAGCTTGAGGGAGTCGGGGTAGAGCTGCCTGCCCACGCTGCCGTCCAGGCGGTCAGCCAGGACTTCACTGTTGACCACGGTATAGATGCCGATTTCTGTCATGCCATAGCCATTGACCAGGTAGTAGCCCAGGCCGTTGATGATGCGGAGGGTTTCGGGCAGGATATAGCCTCCCCCGCTGACGGCGATATAGAGGGCATCACCGACCAGCTGCTGGCGGATCATCTGCAAGATCCCTTCAACCGGCAGGGGCAGGTCGACCCCGGCCTCCTGATAGGAGAGGGAGAGATCGATCATATTGTCAAAATCCTGGCCGGTCTTGCCACTCATTTCAATGAAGCGTTTCTTGACCAGCTGGGCGACCCCGTTCCAGACGGCGGGGATGGCCACAAATTGGGTGACGCCGCTCTCCCTGCAGGCTTCCACAATGGATTCAGGTGAAGCCTTTTGGGGAATGACCATGCAGTTGCCAAAGGACTGGGGGAAGATAAAGCAGACGATAAAGCCCAGGACATGGTGCCAGGGGATAAAGGCTATGGCCTTTTCCTTGACCCCGTCTCGGGCAAAACGATCGGTCACGGGCAAGAGATGTTTGAGAATGGTGTACTGTTTGGTGATTCCCTTGTCGTCATGGACATAGCAACGGGAAGTCCCGGTGGTCCCGCTGGTGCAAAGGGTGATATGACCCGCCCAATTCTCCCTTTGGGAAGCGGGCAGATTGGCCTCGCCCTGGCCGTCACGGGCATAGTGGTCCCGGACCTTGCTGTCCTGCCAGTCGGGCATGACCTGGTCACAATGAATAAGGGGATAGGGGGCGGGCCCCTCCCGCTCCTCGTCGGTGATCAGGGCAATAATCCCTGTTTCTGCTGCCAGAGAATCCGTCAAGGCATCACTGGCTCTGGCATCGATCAGGACGGTGGGATGGCCCGCGGCCATGGCGGCCCAAAAGCAGATGCCAAAAGAGGGATTGTTTTTCAGCTTGATACCCAGCCAGCCCCGGCGTCCCGGATCATCCGGCTCCAGGCTTCTTTCCTTCTCATCTATGGCCGCCCTCAGGGGGCCCTCCGCCAGGAATGCGGTCATCCGCTTGGCGGTCTCGTCGATCAAACCCAGATACTGTTTGTAGGAAATCTCCTCTATCCCTTGAGCGGTATGGAGTTCAAAGGCAGTGCCTTGGCCCAGTCTTTCCATCAGGCGGAAGAGCCCCTTATAGCCGGGCACATCCTCCAGTGACTTAAGATATTCGAAAATTTTCATTCAAAGCCTCCTAGAAGGGGATGGGTAAGAAAGGCTGGCCCATTTGGCGCCAGGACCTCCTCATACCCTCCGACAAAGTAAGGATAGTATGTCACTCAAATATGAGCAAGTTATTAAATCAAAGGAGGCCACATGCTAGACTGGTTAGCGGCCGGGTCAGTCATTTGGGGAGACCGGACCAGGGCCGGAGGACATCATGATCAATGAAAATGCCAGTATCAGACCCTATCGCGTCCGCTTCCAGGACTGCGATTCCCGGGGCCGGATCCACCTTTACCGACTCATGGACTATGCCCAGGACTGTGACGACCGAAATTGCGCCCACTTTGAGGCAACATCAGAAAATCTCTACGACCGGGATGCCTGCTGGATCCTCCTGGCCCAGGACATCCGCCTGACCGGCGACCTGCCTGTGGGCGATGACCAGGTCCTGATCGAATCCTGGTCCATGGGCCATGAGGGCATCCGCTTTTATCGAAAGAACCGCTACTATCGAAATCGCGCCGATGAGGCCCATTGCTTCGGCCAGGGGATATCCCAATGGATCATCTGCTCCTTGGGCAGTCACCGGCCCCTGAGGCCGGCCACTGCCCTGGATATGGACCTCTTTTACCAAAAAAGTGACCCCCAGGGCCAGTCATCCATGAAAATACCTCCCCTGTCAGCCCTGGAAGACTTTGACGGACCGGGCCAAAGATTGACCTACCAGGTGGCCTATGGGGATCTTGATTTCAACCAACACCTTCACAATACCCATTACCTGCGCCTGGCCCTTGACACTGCCGTCCAGGCCATGGACCTGGATCCCTGCCGGGACAGGCTACGGATCAAGAGGGTCCAAATCCACTTTATGGCCGAGACCAACTATCTGGAAAAGCTGACCATCCTGGCCCGGGAAGACCTGGAAAAACCAGGCCTAATCCACCTGGAAGGCAGGTCCGGTGCAGGCGACCAACCATCCTTCCTGGCCTCCATGACCCTGGGGATTGAGCCGGGGCAAATCTGAAAGGACATGAGCCATGCGTGTACTTGTCATTGAGACTGTCATTGATCTTCCCTGGTGTAATTCCCTCAAGGACAAGCGCCGGGTCAGGCAGGGTCTGATCGACCGCCTGGAAAGACGCCACCGCCTGTCGGTCAAGGAGGTGGACTGCCAGGATGTCTGGAAGACCCTCTGCCTGGGCATGGCGGCCGTGGTCATCAGTGAATCGGGTGGCCGGGCCCTGGCGGCTTCCATCCGGACCACCATTGAAGAGCACGCCAACGGCCAGATCCGGCAATGGGATGAGGACCTCCTTTAAAGATAAGGAACTTTGCTACAATGAATTTGTGTGTCCGGTGACCATCAGTCACAATTTTTGTCGACTGCTGTCCCGGATTGTCTGAGGAGACTATTTCGGAGGTGTCTATGTCGCAAAGTGCCCATAAACTCGATTACAAAAGAACCCTATTTTTAGGCTTCGGCTTCCTGGCAAGTTCCCTTGCCTGGAGCATCTATAACAGCCTGGTCCCCGTCCTCCTGGAAGAGCGTTTCATGCTCTCCACGGTGGTGATCGGGACTATCATGACCATTGATAATATCTTCGGCATCATCTTCCAGCCCCTGGTGGGCGCCTTCAGCGATAAGACCTTCACCCGCTATGGTCGCCGGATGCCCTGGATCATGATCGGCATACCCCTGTCCGCCATCTTCTTTACCCTGATCCCCTGGGCCAAGTCCCTGGGACTCATGATGGCCTTCATCATCTGCTTCAACCTGATCATGTCCATGTGGCGGTCACCGGTCATCGCCCTCATGCCCGATTTGACCCCCCGGATCCTGCGAAGCAAGGCCAATGGCGTCATCAACCTCATGGGCGGAATCGGCAGCATCATTGCCTTTTTGGCCGGCGGCATCCTGGCCAATATGGACAGCAGCGGCCGCCTGACCTTCGGCATGGGTTCCATCATCATGGTCCTGGCCCTGATCTGCCTCCTTATTTTCATCCGGGAACCGGTCGGCGAAGCCTGGAAAAGGGCCCAGCGCGAATCGGTGGGCAAGCGTTTGACACAGGCGGATTTCGCCCAGATGTTGGCGGAGGAAGAAGAACTGTCCGATATCAAGGATAAGGGTGGTCTGGACCGGAAGCTGACCTCAGCTGAAAGGGTCAGCCTGGTCCTGCTCCTGGGCGCCATCTTCTTCTGGTTTTGCGCCTACAATGCCATCGAGACCTTCTTCACCCTCTTTGCCACCAATGTCCTCAATGTCAGCACCGGTACTGCCACCATCATGCTGACCTCCTTCTCCCTGACCTTTGTGGCCTTTGCCCTGCCGGCCGGACTCATCGCCGGCAAGCGCGGCCGCAAAAAGACCATCATGGCCGGCCTCTTTCTCCTGATCGGCTTTATGCTGCCCATGATCTTCATCAACCCCATCCTGTCTGCGGTGGGTGTTGACGTGACCAGCGCATCCTCCCTCCTGATCAAGCAGATCGTGGTCATCGGCCTCTTGGCCTGTGCGGGATTCGGCTGGGCCTGTGTCAATATCAACTCATTGCCCATGGTGGTCGAACTGGCCTCCCATGACAAGATCGGCCGCTTTACCGGCTACTACTACTTCTTCTCCTTTGGCGCCTCCATCGTCAGCCCCATCCTCTTCGGAGCCATCCGGGACCTGACCCAGGATTACAACAGCCTCTTCATCTATGCGGTCATCTGTTTCGGTCTGGCCCTGGCCTGTACCCTCTTTGTCAAGCATGGTGAAGCCCAGCCCCATGACCCCCAAGTCATGGAGGAGGC
The DNA here is from genome assembly GCA_964553675.1 of uncultured Mageeibacillus sp. Taxonomy (GTDB): domain Bacteria; phylum Bacillota; class Clostridia; order Saccharofermentanales; family DTU023; genus UBA4923. The sequence continues at coordinate 33,966 of CAZKLG010000011.1, forward strand.
CCTCCTGGATCTGGATTAAAGAGAAGACAAATACATGTGTTTAACGCCGGGCGGGAAGTCTCTCCCGGCGTTTTTTTAGGAGATGGTCATGAAAACCAAGCTATTCGCCCACCGGGGGGTCCGGAAATATTACCCCGAAAATACCATGTCCGCCTTCAAGGCTGCCCATGACATGGGCCTGGACGGCATCGAGCTGGACGTCCAGCGGACGGCCGACGGCCAGCTGGTCATCTGTCATGACGAGCATCTTCAACGTTTGACCGGCCAGGACCTCTGGCTCAAGGATCTGACCTACCCGGAACTGGCCCGGCTCAATGTGGCCCATTACCGACCCCAGGCCCCGGCTGAGTCGGCTCCCCTCCTGTCTGACTTTTTGGACTGGTTCAAGGAGACGGATATGCTGGTCAATCTGGAGCTGAAAAATACGGTGGTTCCCTATCAAGGCATGGAGGAGGAGGTCCTGGCTTTAGTGGACCGCTTTGACCTCCGGGACCGGGTCATCATCTCCTCTTTCAGTTTCGACAGTGTCCTTCACATGAAGTCCCTGGCTCCTGATCTGGATGTGGGTTTCCTTTACCAGACATTCCTGCCTTCCGTGGTCGGCAAGGTCAGCAAGCATGGCCTGGATGCCATCCATCCCCTTTATGTCAATCAAATCTGGTGTTGGATGACCCGTCAGGCTCACCGCAAGGGCCTCAAGGTCCGGGTCTGGACGGTAGACCATCCCCTCTTCATTCGAAATGCCCTCTGGCGGAAGGTGGATACCATCATGACCGATGATCCGGAGTTAGCCCTGGCCCTAAGAGACGGGCGAAAGTAAGGATTTACAGGTAGCGGTTGAAGCGGCCCGGCCGGGCAAAACCGATCAGCTGAATACCTGCCTGGCGGGCTTTTGCCAGGGCCGCCGAGGTGACGGCTGCCTGGGAGATGACCAGACGGATACCCCCGGAGATGACCAGGTCCAGGATGGTCCGGGTCAGCCGGCAAGAGGTGACCAGAATTGCCTCAGCCAGGTCCCGGTCCTCCCGGACCGCCCTGCCCAGGAGCTTGTAAAGGCAGTTGTGGCGGGAGATGTCTTCAGCGTGATCCAGGATGGCCAGACTGTCCATGGAGGCCAGGACCATATTGTGGCTCCCCCCTGTTTGGGCGAAGAGCCGGGCCCGGCTTTCCAAGGCCTCCATGAGCCCGGATACCTGGTCCAGGGTCAAATGGGGGATTGGCGTTAAATCTTTTTCTTCAGCCTCGACCTTATCAGCCATTTTCAAGCGGACCTGGGCCAGGAATTGATCGGGCAGGACAGGATCTCCTATGATCCGGATGGAGTCGATGGCCTTGCCCTGGTCCAAAAAACCCTTGACCTTGATCCAGCCGGTCACCAGATCCTCCAGCCCCTGGGGCAGACAGTGAAAAAGGGCCTGGGTTTGCCCGTCAAGAGAAAGACTGCAGAGGACCTCCCGGATAACCCAATCGTCCACCAGCTCTTCACCCTCCCGGGTCACCCTGACCAGCCGGACCTTGTCGGTCGGACGGTTGAAGTCGCCCGGATCAAAGGTCAGGGGCCGGCCATCCAGATCTGAGGGTTGATTGTAGTCCTCAAAACTTTCAAAGCCCGGATCCCGAAGAGCCAGCTCTTCCTCTGTCAGCCAGACAAAGGCCTGGTCCCGGCAGAAGGCCTGAAGGCCACTTTGCCTCGCCTTGAGACGGGCTTCCATCAAGGGAGCCAGCCCCTTGGCGTAAAAGGCATTAAGGGGTTCCAGATGACCCGATTCCCGCCTCAGCATGGCCCCGACAGGATGGTCCTGGCTTGTCCTCAAACGGGACATCATATGAAGGATGAGATCGGAAGAGACCCGGGGCATGTCACAGCCGGTCACGTAAACAAAGGGACTTTCCGCCTGCAAGAGGCCGGCATGGATTCCCGACATGGGTCCCTGGCCGGGATAAATGTCAGACATGAGGGCCAATCCCGGCAGTTGATCCAGCCATGCCTCATAGAGGTCAGGCCTTTGGCTGACGATCAGGATCTGGGGGAAAATCCGCTTGAGCTGTCTTGCAATATGGATGGCAAGGGGCTGGCCCTCCAGCTGGAGGGTCTGCTTATCAAAGCCCATACGGGAACTTTGGCCACCGGCCAGGATCAGGGCAGTCCCAAAGAGAGGCCTTTTTTTCTTTTCTTCAGGCTCCATGGGCCGCCCCCTCGACTAGCGGCGGATGACGGCATCAACCGGACAGACCTGCTGGCACATGCCGCACTTGATGCACTCATCCTGGCGGATGACGTGAAGTTCCTTGACCTTGCCGTCGATACAGGAGACGGGGCAGTTACGGGCGCACTTGGTGCAGCCGATACACTTGTCAGTGATAAAGAAGGTGGTCAGGGCCTGGCAGACACCGGCCGGACATCTTTTTTCTTTGATATGGGCTTCATATTCCTCACGGAAGTTGGCGATGGTGGACAAGATGGGATTGGCTGAGGTCTGACCCAGGGCGCAAAGGGAGGCCCGCTGGGCCGTCCTGGCCAGTCTTTCCAGGCGGGGGATACTGTCTTCGTCACCCCGTCCCTCGGTGATGTCCTCCAGGATCTCCAGCATCCGGGTGGTTCCCTCACGGCAGGGGGTGCACTTGCCACAGGATTCCTCGGCGATGAAGTCCATGTAGAAGCGGGCCACGTCCACGGCGCAGTTATCCTCGTCCATGACGATCATGCCGCCGGAGCCCATCATGGATCCCACAGCCGTCAGGCTGTCAAAGTCGATGGGGGTGTCCAGCTGGTCCTCGCCGATACAACCGCCCGAGGGGCCCCCTGTCTGGACTGCCTTGAACTTCTTGCCTCCGGGGATGCCGCCCCCGATATCCTCAATGACCTGTCGCAGGGTCATGCCCATGGGCACCTCGACCAGGCCCACATTCTTGATCTTGCCGCCCAGGGCAAAGACCTTGGTCCCCGGGGACTTGTCAGTCCCGATCTGGCGGAAGGCCTGGGCCCCCTTGTCCAGGATGACCGGGATATTGGCAAAGGTTTCCACGTTATTGATCAGGGTGGGCTGTCCCCAAAGGCCCTCATTGGCCGGGAAGGGGGGCTTGCTGGTGGGCATGCCCCTTTGCCCCTCGATGGAGGCGATCAGGGCAGTCTCCTCGCCACAGACGAAGGCGCCGGCACCCAGGCGGAGCTCCATATGGAAGTCGAAGCCGCTGCCGAAGATATTGTCACCCAAAAGGCCCAGTTCCTCAGCCTCCCGGATGGCGATCTCCAGGCGATGGACGGCGATGGGATATTCGGCCCGGATGTAGATATAGCCCTGGTGGGAGCCCACCGCATAGCCGGCGATGATCATGGCTTCAATGACGGTGTGGGGGTCACCTTCCAGGATGGAGCGGTCCATAAAGGCACCCGGGTCCCCTTCGTCTGCATTGCAGATGACAAACTTCTCCTTGCCTGGAGCCTGGCGGGTGAAGAGCCATTTTCTGCCGGCCGGGAAGCCGCCGCCCCCCCGGCCCCTGAGGCCGGATTCGGTCACGACTTCAATGACTTCCTCGGGGGTCATCTCCGTCAGCGCCTGGTAAAGGGCCCGGTAACCACCCAGGGCGATATACTCCCGGATATTTTCAGGGTCGATATGGCCGGAGTTTCTCAAGGCGATCCGCTCCTGATGGGCGGTAAAGGGCACCTGGGAATAGGCCAAAAGGCCCTCATCCGTCTTGGCATCCTCATAGATGAGGTCCAGGACAGGCTGGCCCTCCACCAGATGCTCCTGGTAGATCCGGTCAATGTCCTCGACCTCCAGATGGCTGTAAAAGGTGCCGCCGGGGTGGACGATGACCACGGGGCCGGCTTCACATAGCCCGAAGCAACCTGAGCCCACGATCTCGATCTGGTCAGCCAGGCCGTCGCGCTCGATCAGGGCTTTCAGTCTTTCTCTTATCTGGGGGGAACGCGAAGAGGTACAGCCCGTCCCCATGCAGACCACCACCGACCACTTATAGGGTCCGGTCAAGCGGTCAGAGGGCAGGCCCCTCAGGTTCATGGTCTGAAAAGTGGCCTGACGGATTTCGTTGAGTTTTTCCAAGGTCATCATCATGCCCCTTCCCCCTCACTTTCATAGCTTTCCTTGAGTTCAGCCAAAAGGGCCCTCATCTTTTGCAGGTCCATGCGGCCATGAACCTCCTCGTTGACAGTGACCACCGGTGCCAGGCCACAGGCCCCGACACAACGGGTGGTGGAAAGGGAAAAGAGGCCATCCTCAGTTGTTTCGCCATTCTTGATCCCCAGGGCCATCTCACATTCCTGGAGGATCTCATTGGCCCCCTGGATATAGCAGGCCGTCCCCATGCAGATAGACACCTCACACTTGCCCTTGGGGACCAGGGTAAAGCGGCTATAAAAAGTGATCAGACCGTAGACGGTGGACATGGGGACCTTGAGCGTCCGGGCGATGACCTCCTGGACGGGTATGGGGATATGGCCAAAGCGGTTTTGGGCCAGGTGGAGGGCCTGCATGAGCATGCCCCGCTTCCCCCTCAGCTTATCCAGGTCCTCCTGGAAGGCTTCCATCTCCATGACATGCTCTTCAACTTTGAACTCTACTGCCATCTTTTGACTACTCCATCTTTTATTACGTAATTTTCTCCATGAGGAGGTCTATAGCTTCTTCCGTAAAAGGCGACATCAGCAAGTGGTCGGCCAGTCTTCTTGTCCTCACCGCCGAAGCCTTGACCTGGCCATGGGGAGACATGAGATGAATAAATAAACCCGGTTGTAAAAACCGGCGGGCCGAATTGGATTCACAGAGCAGGACGCCCTTTTGATCCATTGTCTCATAAATTTGAGCCAGCGCATCCGCCAGGGCTCCGGCCAGTTCATTTTCCCTGGCCAGGAGTCGCCAGACCGCCTGGCTGCCGGCCTGGAAGAGGGCCTGGATGGAGGCCTTGCCTTCATCCCGGGATTCCCGGATCAGGCGGGTCAGGCCCTCTGACCCCTGATTATCGATCTTCAAGACCCTGACGGGCCGCCCCCGGTCGCTCAGCCTCTGGGCCAGCTGGATGCAGAGGCTGGTTTTGCCCAATTTGCGTTGGTCAGCCCCGATCAGGACCATGCGGGGATAGACCGGGATATTGACCGGCATGGGAATTTGGCTGGACAGGCAGGTCACCCGGTCATGGACCTGCAGCTGGCTTTCCCTGAAGGCGGCCCGGCCCGACAGGACCTCCAGGGCCAATTGACCTGCCGCCCGGGCGGCATCATGGACTTCCCCACCGCAGACATTCCCTGAACTGCCTTCTCTGAAAATGCCCTCTTCGCCGAAGAGGCCTTCCATGCTCCCGGCATAAGGGTCCAAAAGCCCGGTCAAGAGAAGGCTGTCAGAGGCAAAGGCCAGGACCAGGGGAAGGCCCTGGACCCTGCAGGCTGACTCCAGGGCCTGGTGGTCTTCCCCGGGCCCCATAGCGTCGAGGACAAGGTCCAGATTTTGGGGAAAGAGATAGTCTTGGCTGTCAAGGCTGGCCACCTGGACCAGGTGGATGGAGGCCCCCTGACCATGGGTCCGGATAGCCTGGATCAGGTCATCTGTTTCTTTGGGATGGCTGTGATCTGCCAGGGATAAAAGGATGAAGTTGGAGAGGCCGGCTGACGCCAAAAAGCGGACAAGGGGCAGGGCCAAGGGCCCCTGGCCAGCCACCAGGACACTGGCGCCCCCGTAATCCCCTCTTGGATTTTTGATTTTTCCGGCTTCAGCCATGGCTAACTCTCCCTTTAATAGATGACAATAAGGGTCCGACACCAAGCTTTAATATATCATCTGCCCCCGACAGAAGACCTGGCCAAGCCTGTAGTCCGGGCCCAGGATGAGTAGATCGGCATCATAGCCCGGGGCCAGCTGTCCTTTTTTGGCTTCCAGGCCCAAGAAAGAGGCCGCATTGGCAGAAAAAGCGGGCATGAGCTCTCCCAGGCTTTTGCCTGTAAAGGTCATAAGATTTTTCAGGGCCTGGTCCATGGACAGGGTGGAGCCCGCCAGCCGGCCATCAGCCAGACGGGGTTGACCCTCCTTGACCCTGACCGCCTGACCGGCCAGGGAGTAGTCCCCGTCCTCCAAGCCTGCCGCCATCATGGCGTCGGTCACGGCAATCAAGCGGCCACTCCCCTTGATCTTTGCCACCAGGCGGACAAAGGCCGGATGGAGGTGGATGCCGTCGCAGATAATCTCCGTATAAAGATCGGAGTCCAGGGCCGCCCCCAGGATGCCCGGCCGGCGATGGTGGAGAGGGGGCATGGCATTGGCCAGATGAGTGACACATCCGGCCCCCCGTTCCCAGGCCCGGATGGTCTCTTCATAGCTGGCATCGGAGTGGCCCAGGGCCACTGCAATACCCAAGGACCGGCAGCGGTCAATCAGGTCCAGGGCTCCAGGCAGTTCGGGTGCCAGGGTCATGGAGCGGATATATCCCCTGGAGGCTTTCACATAATCATCCAGGAGATCAAGGTCAACGGCTTTCAGGAAGGAGGCATCCAGGCTGGCCCGGTAGTGGGGTGAAAGGAAAGGTCCTTCCAGATGGATACCTATAAGCTGGGCGCCCCCCTGTTGGCTTTCAATGGCCTGGGCTGCCTGGTCCAAGGCCCTGAGTGTCCCTTCCTTGCTATCGGGTGCCAGGGAGGCCAGCCAGGCGGTCACCCCTTTTTGGGCCAGATGAGAAGACAGGTCCAGGAAGTCCTGGCAGGAGGCCCGGTTGCAGTCGACCCCCCGGCCGCCATGACAGTGGGGGTCCATAAAGCCCGGGAGGATAAAGCCTCCCCCGGCATCGACTTCATCCAGCCCCATCTCATTGACCTGACCCAGGCCCTGGATGACACCCCGGTCAACCGTGATTGCCAGAGGGGTCCATCGGCCTTCTTGGTAAACCAGCCCATTTTTTAAGTAAAAAGCGTTCACAGCCCCTATTTTACCTTGATGAGCTGCCCGATTCCACGCCTGACCCTAGAAGCTGGTGCAGTAAAGGCATCCGCCCCTTATAATGGGGGCCAACGGGGAGACCCGAAATATCCGGACCGGCGGTTTCATTCATGAAGGACCCTGACAGCAGACTGATCAAGAAGCTCCTGCGCAAGCCCCCCCTGCTCATCCTGACAGGTTATCTCCTGGTCCTGCTCCTGGGCAGCCTGCTTTTGCTCCTGCCCATGGCCAGTCGCCCGGGCCAGGTCACCTCACCCCTGACCGCCCTTTTCACCGCCTGTTCAGCCCTCTGCGTGACCGGCCTGACTACTGTGACCACAGCCAGCCATTGGTCGGTTTTCGGCCAGCTGGTCATCCTCTTCTTGATTCAACTGGGCGGGCTGGGGATTGCCACCGCCGCCACCAGCATCCTCATGGCACTGAGACGCCCCCTCTCGGTCCAGGAACGCCTGGTCATTGCTGAGGAAAAGTCCTCCACCGGCCCCGGCGGCATGGCCCGCCTGATTCTTTTCATCCTGGCCGTCACCTTCTTTTTCGAAAGCCTGGGCGTCATTATACTGGCTATTCGTTTTGTCCCCCGCATGGGCTGGGGCCAGGGCCTTTGGATGTCTGTCTTTCACGCCATCTCTGCCTTTTGCAATGCCGGCTTCGATCTTCTGGGCCCCTCTTCCCTTTTGGACTGGCAGACCGATGGCCTGGTCCTTATGACCCTGGCCCTCCTGGTCATTTTGGGTGGCCTGGGTTTCCCGGTCTACCGGGACCTGAAAGACAAGCGGCGTTGGCGGGACTTGCGCCTGCATAGCAAAATTGTCCTCTCCCTGACGGGTCTTTTACTGGTCCTGGGCACTCTGGGCTTTCAGATCATGGAATCTGGAGGAGAGGGAGCCTGGGCCAAGCTCCCCCTGGCTGGTCAATGGTTGAATGCCTTCTTTCAGTCGGCCAGCTGCAGGACTGCCGGCTTTGCCTCGGTTCCCCAGCAGGCCCTCAGTCAGGCCTCGGCCCTCCTGGCCATAGGCCTCATGTTCATCGGGGGTTCGCCTGTCAGCACAGCGGGCGGGATCAAGACAACCACGGTCTTCGCCCTGATCCGCAATACCCGAAGCCAGATCAGTCCCAAGCAGGGAAATGCCATCTTTGGCCGTCGACTGCCCGCCGAACTTTTGGCCAAGGCTTCTGCCATCGCCCTGATTGCCGTGGCCTGGTCGTCGGCCGCTGCCTTCATCCTGACCCTCAGTGAACCCCGGATGGTCTTCCTGGACGGTCTTTATGAGGTGATCTCGGCCTTTGCCACGGTTGGTCTCAGCCGGAATCTGACCAGCTCCCTGGGAACGGTCAGTCAGCTGACCCTGGTCCTGACCATGCTCTTTGGCAAGATCGGGCCGTTGACCGCCCTTTATGCCCTGGGCTCCCAGAAGCGGCCCACTACTACTTTTAAGGAAGCGGAAGAATCCATCGTCATTGGATAAGCAGAAAGAAAGGTGACTCTTATGAGAAACAAGGAAGATATCGCTGTCATCGGCTGTGGCCTCTTTGGCACACAGCTGGCCCTGACCTTGAGTCAGCTGGGCCAACATGTCATCGCCATCGATGAGAATGAGGAGGTCATCAACTCCCTGACCAACCAGGTCACCTATGCCGTGGTGGCTGATGTCACCCAGGAGAATGTCCTGGCTGAGATCGGGGTGGGGAATTGCCGGGCGGCGGTCATTGCCATCGGCGAACACTTCGAGGCCGCCCTTATGGCCACCTTGGCCTGTCGGGATCTTGGTATCCCCCGGATCATCGCCAAGGTCAAAAGCGAATCCATGGGACGCATCCTCCGCAAGGTGGGTGCCCACCAGATCATCATCCCTGAAAGGGATCAGGGGGTTAAGCTGGCCCACGCCCTGGCCTCAGGGAATATGTCCGAACTGATCGGCCTCTCTCCCACCCACGCCATCCTGGAAGTGGAATGTCCGGAGGCCTGGTATGGCAAAAGTCTGCGGGACCTGGACATCCGGTCCAAATACAGTGTCTCGGTCATTGGGGTCGGTCGCCAGGATCAGGCCATCATCTATCCCAAGCTGGATGAAATCTTCCAGGCCCATGACCGGATCATAGCCCTGGGCCACAATGAAGACCTGGTCCGTCTGGAAAAAGATATCAACCGCTTATAGGCAAGAAAAAAGGCCCCGGAGGGCCAGCATAAGTCAGAGGCAAGCAAGCGGACAGATCAGTCGTTATCGGCCTCGTCCCGCATCAGCAAATCAGTCTGGGATGACACATATTCCCACATGGCATCGACATCAATCCCCTCATCGTCCGTATTGGTACTGGACAAGAGGGTCGCCGTCGGCTCCAGCTCCTCCTCGGGCTTGTCAGCAAAGGCTCCTCCGACAGCCAAAGTGAGAAGAAGAAGGACGATTAATATCATGACCACGACTCTTTTCACTAGATCAACTCCAAGATTTGATATTATTCACCACAAGCTAATATTCATGCAAGCTATATCGCCTGGCGCCCTTATTAGTATTACTAATAATAGTTATAATATTACGTTTGTTTTGGCGATTAAAACAACCTAATCTTTTATATCACAGACCGACTAATCATGCAAGTTGGGGCAGGCTGTAACCTGGGTGCCCTTTATCGAAGAAAAAGGCCTTTCTGAGCCTAAGACAAGCCATGATCCACGCGGAGGCCTGGGGCCCTTGAGGAAAAAGACGCTGCCTGTCTACAGGTCCAAGCGGCTATAATGAGATCAGCAATCCATTAGAAAAACAGGTAAACATATGATAAATAATACGATCAATCCATCGGGTGAAGATAAGGCCACCAATTTTTATGTGACCATCCGTGACATTAATGAAAGAGGCCAGGGCGTCGGCACCGTAACCGAATCGCCAGTATCAGATGGAGAAAGTCGGCAGGGCACCCAAGTCCTCGGCAAGGTTGCCTTTGTGGATGGCGCCCTGCCAGGCGAGCTGGTTCTGGCCCGCCTTCGTGAAGAAAGATCCCACTATCTGGTCCTGGATCTGGTCCAGGTCCTTGAAGCCAGCCATGACCGACAGGCCAGCGATTGCCCCTACTTCCCTGACTGCGGCAGCTGCCAGCTCCGTCATATGACTTATAAGGCAGAGCTTATCTTCAAGGAAAAACGGGTCAAGGATCAATTATCCCGTTCGGGCCCCTTGGCGGCAGATTCCCCCGCCTTCAAAACGATCCTTGGTATGGACCATCCCAGCCACTACCGGGGCAAGAGTATCTTTCCCATCCAGGACAATAAGGAGGGTCCGGAACCCCCCTACCTGATCGGCCAATACCGAAGAGGCAGTCATGAGCTGGTGGATTTGGAAA
>CAZKLG010000012.1:0-16372 GCA_964553675.1 uncultured Mageeibacillus sp.
AGAGACCCTTTGCAAAAGATCAAGCCCATCCTCTAATATGGGAAAAAGACTGAGGGTTGCTTATGATCTTGAATTTGCGTGAATTGGGCGGTTATCGGGGCCGGGATGGCCTGCGGGTTAAAGAAGGTCTCCTTTACCGGAGCGGCAATCTGAATCTGCCCGGTGGCCGGCTGGCTGGAGAGTTGAACCGCATGGCCATTTCTTTGGTCTTTGACTTGAGATCCCAGGATGAGCTGGATAATGAACCTTATGTCCTGCCCGGGTCGGTGCTTTATCGTCACCGGCCGGTCCTGAAATCCCTGGAAGAGGACATGAGGGCCATCAATCAGGAGCTTTATTTCAACAATCCGGCTGGGAGCATTGATCAAAATAATCTGTCGGCCGAGACTTTGGAAATACTCTTGGCCTTCATGCCCAAAATTTACCAGACCATGGGTCAGGAAGCGGCTATCTTCGGTGACATCATCCGGGAAATCCTGGAAGAGAAAGAAGCCCCTTTGCTCTTTCATTGTTCGGCCGGAAAAGACCGGACAGGGATCCTGGCTACCATGATCCTCTTGGCCCTGGGGGTGTCGGAGTCCGATATCCGGGACCACTATATGCTGTCCAATGACTATAGGCAGGAGGCCATCATCCAGGAAAGGGAGGCCATGCAGGCCCGGGTCAAGGACCCCCAGCTCCTGGAAAAAATCGAACCTATGCTGGTGGTCAAGGAAGAATACCTGGATGCCACGCTCCAGACAGTCCGGGACTATCCCAGTTTTGAGACCTATGCCCAAGAGAGAATGGGCCTGGGGCCTCAGCATCTTCAGGCTTTAAGGGACCGCTATCTGGCAAGTTGAAAGGGAGGATCATGGACCAAGACGCTTTAGAAAAATTCTTTTTGACCCTGGAACGTGCCCACTTTCTGGATGACCGGCAAAAGCCCTTGGCCTACCGGGATGCCCCCCTGGCCATCGGCTTTGGCCAGACCATCTCCCAGCCTTCCCTGGTCCTGGATATGACCCGGCTTCTGGCCCCGGAAAAAGACAGCAGGGTCCTGGAGATCGGGACGGGATCGGGCTACCAGACGGCCTTCCTGGCAGAATTTTCCGACCAGGTCTATACCATTGAAAGAATCAAGGAACTGTCCGAAAGGGCCCAGACCAGGCTAGCCGCCCTGGGTTATGCCAATATTCATTTCAAGGTTGGCGATGGCTCCTTGGGCTGGCCTCAGGCGGCGCCCTTTGATCGGATCATGGTGACGGCGGCCGCCGGAAAAAGACCTGATTTGCTGATTGATCAGCTGGCTCACTCTGGTAGAATGGTCATTCCGGTCGGCCCTTCCTATTTACAGGAACTGCTTCTGATCACCAAGGATGACCGGGGTAAGATCCGGGAGCAAAGGGCCGGCTCGGTCCGTTTTGTTGAAATGGTGGGTCCCTACGGCTGGACTGACCGGGATGATTCCGGGAAAGAGGATTGAGCATGTCTTTGCTGGCGATGGTGGAAGCCATGGACTCTTATGAAGCGCCTCTGGATGGCCTGGGCGACCTGGCCGCTTTTTTTGGTCAAGAGGGGCTGGACGATATCTCAGACATCGACCGGGAAGAGGTCCTGGAGCTTTCCTATCTTGTCTCCCTTAACCCGAATAAGATTGCCTTTTCTTCCCCTGATTTAGATGAATTACTCCAGACTGAGGACGCCTACTTTCTTGACGTATCCATTTCCCGGGAAAAAGCCCTGACCTATGCCCTCTTTTGCAAGTATCCAAAAGAGGGGGGAGGCCAGGAGCTGATCCTGTCAGAAAGGCCTTTTTTACCGGAACAGGCCCTTGCCCTGGATCGTTTTCAAGCCTTTGCCGAAGATAAGGGCTACCTGGTCCTGACGTCCCGGGATCTGGTGGAAAAAGTGGAAGAGGGGGGCGAGGTCATGACCCTCTACGCCAAGTATTTCAACCGCCTGACGGACAATGATATGATCGCAGGCTGGGAAAAATTAGCCAAGGAAGCAGAAAAGAGGAGGTAGGCATGCAAGTATCAGGACAATGGGATCTGACGGCCCTTTACCAGGGTTTGGATGATCCGGCCATTGAGAAGGATTTTGAAAACATCCAGGACTTGGTCGATCAAAGCAAGTCCTTTTTTGAAGAGGAAAGGGAGGCGATCGTCCAGGCAGTCCAAGGCTTGGCTTTATCGGAAGAGATCAGCGAGCAGGTCAGGCGTCTGGGTTCCTTTTTGTCACTCATGTCATCGGCTGATACCAGCATAGGCAAGACCACGGCTCTTCTCAATCGCTTGAAAGGCATCATGGCCGGCTTTGCCGTCTTTGAGGTCAAGCTGACCCGCCTCCTGGCAGGCATGGACCTGGAAGGCTTGGTCCAGGAGGAAAGCCTGGCTCCCTACGCCTTCCTCCTGGAAGAGAAGCAAAAAGAGGCGGCCCATATCCTGGATGCTGACCTGGAGGAGCTCTTGGCCCGCCTGGACATCTATGGGGCCTCGGCCTGGAACAATCTCTTCCGCCAGCTGACGTCGACCGCTTCCCATGACCTGGATGGCCAGGCCAAGACCCTGACCGAACTCAGGAACCTGGCCTATGATCCGGATCCCCAGACCCGGAAAAAGGCCTATGAAGCCGAGCTGGCCCTCTACCCCGCCCTGGAACAAGCCCTGGCCTCGGCCCTGGCAGCCATCAAGGGACAGGTTGTCTACATGAGCCAAAGAAGGGGTCATGACTCACCCTTGGATGAAGCTCTTTTCAAAAGCCGGATGAGCCGGGAGAGCCTGGATGCCATGATCCAGGCCATGGTGGAAGGCAAAGAGGTCTTTGTCCGCTACTTCAAGGCCAAGGCAGCCTACCTGGGCCAGGAGTCCTTGCACTGGGCGGACATGTTCGCCCCCCTGGGCAAACTGCCCTCAGGCTATTCGGTTGAGGATTCCAGGCAGATGCTGGTGGACTCTTTCAATAAGCTTCACCCGCCCATTGCCAGCCTGATCGACCGGGCCTACCAGGAGGATTGGATCGATTTCTTCCCCCGCAAGAACAAGGTGGGGGGTGCCTTTTGTGCCAATCTGGGCTTTATCAAGGCAAGCCGGGTGTTGACCAACTTTGAAGGTTCCTTCAGTGGGATCTCTACTTTGGCCCATGAACTGGGCCATGCCTATCACGGTCTTCGCATTGAAGATCATGCCCCGCTCAATCGTTCCTACACCATGCCGGTGGCTGAGACAGCCTCCATCTTCAATGAGACTCACTTCCTTTTGGAGGCCCTGGAGGCCAGCGTGGATCCGGAGATCAAGATCGGTCTTCTGGATGGCTTTCTCATGAACAGCGGCCAGGTTATCTGCGATATCCTCTCCCGCTTCCTTTTCGAGTCGGAGGTCTTTGAGCGGGTGGCCAGCGAAAGCCTCAAGTCGGAAGACCTGCAGGCCATTATGCACCAGGCCCAGCTGACGGCCTATGGAGAGGGTCTGGATGAGGCCAGCCTCCATCCCTATATGTGGGCCTGCAAACCCCACTATTACTCGGCCTCGCTCAGCTTCTACAACTACCCTTATGCCTTCGGGGCCCTCTTTGCGGCGGCCCTCTACCAGAAGGCCCAGGCGGAAGGTCCCGCTTTCATGGCCCAATACGATGACATGTTGACAGCCACCACGGTTTCCTCGGTTGAGGAGGTGGGGCTGAGAGTGGGCCTGGACCTGACGAAAAAAGAGACCTGGGCGGCCAGCATGGCTTCCTTTGAATCCTTCGTCCAGACCTTTGAGGATCTGGTTGCCCAACTGCGGGCCCGGCCCGCCCAATAAGAAAGAGGATGACAGTGAAGAAAGTTTTGTTCTACGGGATGACAGGCGAGAAGATGTGCTTCCAGCATATTCTCCTCAATGCCCTGGACCTCCATGAGGCAGGCTATGAGGTCAGGATCATCTTTGAGGGTGCCTCGGTCAAGCTGGTTTCCCTCTTTGAAGAGGAGGGGAATCCCCTTTACAAAAAAGCCAAGGATCTGGGCATGATCGCGGGCATCTGCCTGGCCTGTTCCAAGGTCATGGGGGTCTATGAGGTCAATCTGGAATCCGGTCTGCCCATGCTGTCGGACATGTCAGGCCATGCCGGTATGAAGGCCTATCTGGAAGCAGGTTATCAGGTGGTCAGCCTTTAATGCCAAAAGTATGGCCGGCCCCCCCAGGGGCCGGCCATAGAGCTTAAAGCCAGTAATTGTTGGCCGCTGCCACTGTCTGAAAGTGGACGGCAGCCACATGTGCCATAGCGGTCAAGGTGTCCGCGTTGGACGTATAGATGGATCTTTGCGTTTCCCGGATCTCTCTGGAGGGCTGGGCATACACCACCGCCTTTCGCGCCAGCAAAAGGGCCAACTCATACCCTTCTTGAGGGGTGGCCGTTTTGAGGGTCGTCAACCAAGCTTCCATAGGGACCTCCCTCTTGCCTGACTATTTCCAACAAAATGTGGATTAATGGCTATCTTTATTATCCACACAAAGGCCAGGCTTGCAAGGAGAGGCATCTGAAGCCGCCAGCTCAGCCGCCAGCCTGTCCGACTGGCTGACCAAGATCCCTTATTTCCAATAATCGTTGGCCGCCGCCACGGTCTGAAAATGAATGGCCACCACCTGTGAGGCAGCGGTCAGACTGTCAGCATTGGTCGAGTAAGAGGAACGCAGACTGTCCCTGACTTCCGCCGATGGTTGTGTGTAGGCGACACCCTTTCTTGCCAGGGTGATGGCCAGTTCGAATCCCTCCTGGGGCGTGTCTGTTTTTAATGATTTCAACCAAAGATCCATCTTGGGCCTCCTTCGCTCAAGCAGCCCTTCAGGGGAAGGGCCAAAGACCATACTCACCTGGGTGAGTCCTTCTTTCATTATGAGGCTTGCCGGGGAGAAAGACCGTCGATTTGATACGCTTTTAAAAAAAGGGCGGCATTGGCGCCGCCCTCTTTCCTGGATCTGTCAGTCTTTTAATCCAATTCCTTTTCAAACTCGATGATCTTGCCGCTGACGGCATCGATTTCATATTCGTACTCGTAGCCACCCTGCTTGAATTCGACTTCGTAGTAGACCTTGCCCTTCTTGTCCTTGAACTCGGTTTCCAGCTTGGTCACCTGACTGCGACTGAAGCCGGCATGGGCCAGGGCCAGATCCTCTGCCTGGCGGCTGCCGATATAGGTCTTGTCTGTCGAACCCGGCTTGGCTGTCGGCTGGGTCTGATTGCCAGTCTTACGTGCGTCCACCTCGACCTCCAGGATCTTGCCGCTGAAAGCGTCGATCTCGTATTCGTACTCATAGGCGGCGTCTTCAAATTCGACCTCGTAGTAGACCTTGCCCCTCTCGTCCTTGAACTCGGTTTCCAGCTTGGTCACCTGGCTTCTGGTCAGGCCGGCATGGGCCAGGGCCAGATCTTCCGCCTGGCGGCTGCTGATCTGCTGGCCGGGTTTTGTAGTGGGCTCAGCCCCTGTCTGGCCCGGGCTACCTGGCTTGATTTCTTCAATCTCCATTTCCAGGATTTTGCCGCTGATGGCGTCAATCTCGTATTCATACTCGAAGCCGCCCTGCTTGAATTCGACTTCGTAATAGACCTTGCCCTTCTTGTCCTTGAATTCGGTTTCCAGTTTTGTCACCTGGTTGCGGCTGAAACCGGCGTGGCCCAAGGCGATGTCCTCTGCCCGCTTGCCACCGATGTAGTCACCTTGGGCAGGTGGCGTCGAGCCCCCCTTATCCTTGGTCTCGAATTTGACGATCCGGCCCGTCTTGGCATCGATGTCATAGTCGTATTCGACCTGGCCCAGGTAAAATTCGACCTCGTAGACCATCCGGCCATCTTCATAGTCCAGTTCCACCTCAAGGCGGCTGACCTGGTCTTCTGTGACGCCGGCATCCTGGAAGGCGATGGCCTTGGCCTTATCCTGGCCGATATAACCCTTGCTGCTGGCATGGCCCGTCACAAGGACCCCTTCCATCTGGGCCTTGCGGCCGGCAATCAAGAGATTGATATCGTTGATGGGCAAGGTGGCCAGGTCCTCATAAAGGAGGGAGGGATCCAGGCTGGTCAGCCTTTCAAGCAAGGCGGCCTTGCCGGTCGAGATGCCATAGGTCCTGGCCAGCTCTTTCAGCTGGTCGTCAGCCTTGGAGGTCTGACTGACAATAGCCCCCTGGACTGAAAAGCCATCCAGGAGCTGGTCGATCTCCCGGGACAGACGCTCTTGCAGGCGGACACCGCCCTGGGCATCCTTGCTGTCGACTGTGATCAGGATGGAGTTTTTCATATCTGACAGGTAACCCTGTCTTACCATGGAGCCGATCAGGGCGTTGACCGCCACATCCAGATCCACTCCCTTGAGTTTCATGTCTCCCATGACGACCAGGGCCTCTTCATTGCCCGCCTGGGCCCGGAGGACCTTTTCCTTCTGGTTGACAGACAGTTCAATGCTGGGGTTGACGTCAAAGGCGATGACGGATTGGACTCTGAGGTTGGCAAAGGCCATCCAGGCGCCCAGAATCAGGATCAGGGCGGCGGCAACAGGGGCCAGCACTCTCAGGGGTCTTATGAATATATTTGTCTTTTTCTCGGCCAGGGGGGCCTGCCCCTGCCGTTTTTCTACTTGGTTCATGGCTTTAACTTCCTCTCTTGTTTCAATGTCTTCGAGGAGTTTAGGCAGGATATGAGGGACAGATGCTTCGAGGGCGCGTTTGATTCTGTTCTCAATCATTTGATTTGATTCTTTCATTTTTCTTCCTCCTCCAACATTTTCCGGAGTTTTGACAAAGCGCGATGGTACTTGGAAAGGGCGGTTCCCAGGGGCATGTCCATGATCTGGGCAATCTCCCGGTGCTTGAAGCCTTCCACACTGTGAAGGATGACAATCTGCCTTTCCTCGACAGACAGGCGGGACAGGACGGTTTGGAGGACCATCCGGTCCAGGCTTGCTTCTGAGAAATCACTCTTGAGGTCGGGCAGCCACTCTTCTTCCAAAGAGAGCTCCCGGGCCGGCTGGCCCCTCAGCTTGTCCAGGGCCAGGTTGCGGGTGATCCGCAAGAGCCAGGCCATGGGCTTCCCCCGGGCCCGGTAGCCTGATGCGCCCTGGTAGACCCGAAGGTAGCTGTCATGCATGACATCTTCGGCATCTTCCTTCCTTCTCAGGATCGAGAGCGCCAAGCCATAGACGGCTGTCCGGGTGCGGTTATAAAACGCTTCCAGGCCAGCGGGGTCGCCTGTGGCCATCTGGCCGATATGTGCTTCGAGTTCTTTCATCTTTCACTTTCCGCCCCGGGCGGTGCACCGCCCGGCTTGCTTACGCTTCCATTTTTTTAACTTCTGCCAAAACCCTCTCACCTATATAACGGATGAGGAAGCCTTTTTATTGCATGGTCATTTCCATTAAACAATGAAGCCTTGATGAAGCAGGGTCGATTTGGTACATGAGGGCCTTCTGGGGCTCTTTTCAGGCCTTTTAGCTGGACGATTGGCTGTTCAATCATTTGACGCAGATCAAAATGTCCGCTATCCTTCTTACTTAATGCCTCTTACCAGACAGCCAGGGAGGGGCGGCGACACAAGTGTATATAGAAGATAAGTGATTTATTTGGATGGATTCATCCGGGGAGGCTGACCTCAAAAGCCCCGGTATGAATGGGGCGATCCCCAGCCCGTCAGGGCGGGGTGTTTTGCATAAGGTAATTGTGTTTTAACAAGACTTCGGTCCAGGACATAGGTGTATGGCGTATCCATCCGATATGACTGGCGCGAGGTCTTTTTCTTTGTCAAAAAGACCCGGCCTATTAAGGAGTTTGTGTGATACGTTTCGAAAAGGTCGTAAAAAAGTACGGGGACCGGGTGATCCTCGATGACATAAGTTTTGAGATCAAGGAGGGTGAATTTGTCGTCCTGATCGGCCCAAGCGGCTGTGGCAAAACGACCACCCTCAAGACCATCAATCGATTGATTGAGCCGGAGGCCGGCCGCATCCTGGTGGAAGGCCGGGATGTCATGGATACCAACCCGGTGGCCTTGAGGCGGAAGATCGGCTATGTCATCCAGGAGATCGGACTCTTTCCCAATATGACCGTGGCCCAAAATATCGCTGTGGTGCCCAAGCGGCTCAAATACAGCAAAGAGGAGATTGATGAGATCACCCGCCAGCTCCTGGATATGGTGGATATGGCCTATGAGGACTATGCCCATAAATATCCCTGGCAACTGTCAGGTGGCCAGCAGCAGCGCATTGGTGTCTTGCGGGCGCTGGCGGCCTCGCCGCCCATCGTGCTCATGGACGAGCCCTTTGGTGCGCTGGATCCCATGACCCGCCATGCCCTGCAAGATGAAATCATCCGCCTCCATAAACGCCTGAAAAAAACCTTTGTCTTTGTCACCCATGACATGGAGGAGGCCTTGAAACTGGCTGACACCATCATCTTTATGGATGAGGGCAAAATCATACAGATGGACAGCCCGGATGCCCTTTTGGAAAATCCGGCCAATCAATTGATTGAACAATTCATGGGCAGGCATCTGACGGAAAATGACCAAGTGTCATTGACGGCAGGCGACTTCATGAAGCCCCACCCGGTCTCCGTTTACCAAGGTGAGGGGGTGCGAAAAAGCACTGAGATTATGGCCAGGCGCCAGATCGACACCCTCCTGCTCAAGCACGAAGACAATCGTTACGCAGGCTCGGTTACCATCCGCAATATTCGCAAACACGGCAAAGGCGCCGCCAGTATCGGGGAGGTTCCCCGGACCCAGCAGGCCCTTTCCTATGTATCCGATGACGCCATGGAAGCCTTTGATAAATTGCTGGAATCCGACAGCGATTTTGTGGTCGTCCTCAACCAGGATCAGACCATCGCCGGTATCGTGACCAAGACCAGCATGGCACGCGCCATGGCCGACGCGCTTTGGGGGGATGACGCATGACTTTTTTCCAACTTTATGGACAAAAATTGTTGACCGCCACGGGAGTCCACCTCTTATATGTTTTGCTGTCAGTCCTGATCGGCTTTGTGGTCGCCCTGGTCCTGGGCATCCTCTTGTCCCGGGCCCCCCGGCTGGCCCGCTATGTCCTGCCCCTGATTTCGGTCTTTCAGACCATCCCGGGTGTGGTCTTTGTGGGGGTCCTCTTCCTTTATACGGGGATGAAGCCGGTCACGGTCATCATTGCCCTGGCCATCTACGCCATGTTCCCCATCCTCAAGAACACCTATATAGGTCTTTTGGAAGTTGATCCAAGCCTGATCGAAGCAGCCCGGGGCTGTGGCATGTCAAGAAGGGAAAGACTTTTTGAGCTGGAACTGCCGCTGGCAGCCCCTTCCATCATTGCCGGCCTGCGCATGTCCACCGTCTACACCGTATCCTGGGCCGTCCTGGCCTCCATGATCGGTCTGGGCGGTTTGGGAGAGTTTATCTACATCGGCATTGCAACCAACAACAACCCCTTGATCGTGGCGGGGGCCATCCCGGCCGCTCTCATGGCCATCAGCCTCAGTCTTTTGATCGATGGCTTGCAAAAGCGAAGCGCCAGGAAGGCAGGTCAAGCATGAACACGAAAATTATTTTGGAACACCTTTATCTGGTCTTCATGTCAGTTATTTTATCCATTGGACTGGGCTTGCCTTTAGGCGTCATGGCTTACTTTCATAAGTCTGTCCGAAAGCCCATTTTGTGGATCTCTGAACTCCTGCAGACCATACCTGCCCTGGCCCTTTTGGGCATGGTCATGATGGTGCTGGGTGCCGGCAAGGCAACGGTCATTAGCGGCCTTCTGCTCTATTCGCTCCTGCCCATCGTCCATAACACCTGCCTGGGGCTTGAGACCATTGACCCTGGCATTAAAAGGGCAGCCCGGGGTATGGGCATGTCCCGATGGGACCGGCTTTTCAGCATCGAATTGCCCCTCTCCTTCCCCATGATTTTTACAGGCATCCGGATTGCTACCGTGACGGCCGTGGGGATTGCCGTCTTTGCCACCTCTGTGGGTGGCGGCGGGCTGGGATCCGTCATCAACCAGGGTATCCGGACACAGAACATGCGACTGATCCTGTCAGGCACCCTGACCCTCATGGCCATGGCTATTCTCTTTGACGGGGTCATGGCGCTGATTGAAAGCAGTCTCAAAAAAGGAGGCCGGGCCTGAGGCCTGGCCAAAGAAGGGCCCAGGGGAATCCTGGCCCTGGAAAGTGAAGAAGACAATGAAAAAAAATTTGAAAATACTATTGGCAGGCCTTTTGGCCCTGGCTTTTCTGGCCGGATGTGCCGGCGGACAAGGCCAATCGGATGAGAGACTCATCATTTACGACGGGGAGTACTCAGAGATGCAGATCATCCATCAGATGGTCAAGATGCTGGTGGAGGCAAAGACGGATCTTGAGGTTGAGATCCGCGACCAGATGTCGCCGGTCAACGCCTATCGCAGCCTGGTCAAGGGCGACAGCCATCTGATGAACAGCTACGATGGGACGCTTTTGACCACCTTTCTCAAGTTGGATGTCTCCGATGTGCCGGAAGGTCAAAGCCTCTATGATTTTGCCAACCGCCAGGCCATGGAGGAGGCCCAGGTCCGCCTCCTGAAACCCCTGGGTCATGAAAACACCTACGCCATCGGCGTCAGCCAGGACCTGGCGGATCAATTCGGTCTTGATGCCATTTCCGACCTGATCGACCATGCACCTCAGCTGGTTTTTGGGGCAGAGCATGAATTCTTCGGTGAAGAAGGCAGTATGAAGTACGGCCCTTTTGTCGATTTTTATGGCCTTGATTTTAAAGAAGGCAAGGCCATCGAGATGGCCCTCAAGTATTCGGCGGTGGAAAGTGGCCATGTCCATGTCACCGTGGTCTACTCCACCGATGGCATGAACAAGAAGGTGGGCCTGAAAGTCCTGGAGGATGATGGCGACTTCTTCGCTGAATATAATGATGCCCTCCTGGTCAGGGATGATCTTTTTGAACGCTATGAAGAGCTGGCGCCCGATCTGGAGGAGGTCCTCAATCGCTTGGCCGGACGTTTTACCAATGAGTCCATGACTGACCTGACCTATGAGGTGGACGTTGAAGGCCGGAGTCCGGAGGAGGTGGCCAGGCAATTCCTGGAAGACCAGGGCCTGATCAGCTAGCTGATCCCTTGGAAGAAGATCTGAGAGTCCCCCTGCTATCGGGGGATTCTTTTTGGGCCTATAATCTAAGGAAGCAAATAGAAGGGGACGAACGCCATGCCAATTTTGAAAAACTATGACCCACAGGCCATGAGACTGGGTATGATCCAGACCTTTTGCGAGGTGGTCATGCAGGGGGTCAAGGATCTGGCCTTCAGCCCCATCCTGGAGCCGGAAGAATGGGAAGACTTGAAAGAAGATGCAGAAAAACTGGCCCGCCATTTTGAGGTCCAGTCTTATGTGGAAAGGGATCTGATATCAAGTGACCTGGTGCCTGATTCAGCCATCAGGGGCAAGGTCATTGTTCTCTACTATAAAGAGCCGGCTATTCTGGATGCCTATCTGGCTCTGAAAGCATCGGTCAGGGAGCTGGAGGCCCAGGGCATTTTTGACGACCTGGCCAGGCAATCCCACTCCATCCGCTTGCGCAAGCTCCTCTCCTATTCGGATGCGGCCATAAGAGACCACTATAAATAGGGACTGAAGAGGGCTCTTGGCCCAGCCTGGGATTGGCAAATTATTCATTATGTATCGAAATGGTGTATATATATTGATCTGTACATAGTATGTTCACAAAGACAGGACCTTAAAAGCACTTTTTGCTGGCCATAAAGCCCATTGATGGGACTCTGCTTCTCTCCTATGATTTGTCTTAATTCAGTTTCATCGCCAGGTATCTAAACAATACCCTGCAAGATGCGACCAGAACGGAAACAGAAGACAAAGGAGAACAAAAAAATGAAAAAAGGATTGAGTATGTTGCTGGCGCTCATGCTGCTTTTGACAGCTGTCGCCTGCGGTCCTTCCCAAAAGCCTTCTGACCCGTCTGCCCCGGCGGAGACGGGCGGAGCCCTCCCCGAGGAGATTATTATCGGGGGCCTAGCGCCCTTGACTGGTAATGTCGCGCAGTATGGCATTGCCTCCAATAATGGTTCCAAGCTGGCTGTTGAAGAGATCAACAAGGCTGGAGGTATTCTGGGCAAACAGGTCAAATATATTTCCTACGACGAACAAGGTGACGCCACTGCCGCCACCATCGCTTACGACCGCCTGGTCAATGAAGATGGCATTGTGGCCCTGATCGGTGACATCACCACGGTTCCCACCATTGCCGTTGCACAAAAAGCCGTCGAAGACGGGATCCCCATGATCACGCCCACCGGTACGGGCGCCTCCATCACCCAGGCAGGTAAGAATATCTTCCGCGCCTGCTTCACGGACCCTTATCAAGGTGAGTTGATGGCAAATTACGCAAAAGAAAAACTCGGCGCCACTAGTGTCGCCGTTCTTTATGATACGGGAGATGACTACTCCAAGGGTGTCGCTGAAGCCTTCTGGGCCACGGCCGACAGCCTGGGCCTCAGCCGGACCGACATGGAAGGCTACCAGCCCGGCGCCACCGATTTCAACGCCCAGCTGACCAAAATCAAGGCCGGCAACCCTGACGTCGTCATGGTGCCCGGTTACTATGGCGATGGGGCCATGATCCTGACCCAGGCCAGGGAGCTTGGCATCACGGCCAAATTCCTGGGCTCAGACGGCTGGGACGGCCTTTTGAACCAGGTGGACGCTTCCAACTACGGGGCCCTGAATGGTGCCTACTACTGTACCCAGTACTCACTTCGTGAACCCGGCGCAGAGCTGCAGAGGGTCATGGATGCCTATCTGGATTTCTACTCTGATTCGGATGCCAGCGGCGAATACCTGAACATGTTCGCCATCCTGGGCTATGAAGCCATGCACATCATGGCGGCGGCCATTGCTGAAGCCGGCAGCGTTGACTCCGATGCCATCGTTGCCGCCCTGAGCAACCTGGACTACCAGGGCGTCTCGGGTAGCATTGCCTACAAGGGAGGCCAGGATCCGGCGCGTGAAGCCTATATCGTCGAATTCGTCGATGGGGTGGAGGTCATGCGCGGCGTCTATTCCTTCTAGGGAAATCATTTAAAGGTGACAGAAGAGGGCAGCCCTGCCCTCTTCTTTGCCATTATCCCCAAAAGGAGAGACAATCCATGTATCTTTTAACCCAGATGCTGAACGGCCTGGGAGCCGGCAGTATTTACGCTTTGATCGCCCTGGGCTACAGCATGGTCTACGGGGTGGTCAAATTGATCAATTTTGCCCACGGCGACATCATCATGGTGGGCAGTTATATCATTTTTATCATGATGGGGGCTCAGCAGCCCCTTTGGCTGGCTGTTCTGACCTCGATTGCCTTCAGTGCCATCATGGGCGTCCTGATCCAGCAGATCGCCTACCGGCGGCTCTTGAATAGTGGGGCCCCCCGCATTGCCCTCCTGATCACCGCCATTGGTGCTTCCATCTTTCTGCAGAATTTGGCCCAGCTGGTTTTTGGTACCAACCAGAAGTCCATGCCCAAGATGTTCCAGTTACCCGCCATCCGCATCGGCGACATGAATGTCAGCAACACCCTGCTCAATATTCTGGTGGCCTTTGTCATGATGGCCTTCCTGCAGGTTCTGGTTCATATGACCAAAACCGGCAAGGCCATGCGGGCCACAAGCGAGGACCCGGGGGCGGCACAACTGATGGGTATTAATATCAACCGGGTCATTATCTTCACCTTTGCGGTAGGTTCAGCCCTGGCTGCGGTCGGCGCTGTCCTCTACACCAACACCTACATGCAGATCAAGCCTCTCATGGGGGGGATGTTGGGCCTCAAAGCCTTTGTGGCGGCCGTCTTTGGCGGTATTGGGAGTATTCCCGGTGCCATGCTGGGTGGTTTCCTCCTGGGCCTGGCTGAGAGCCTGTCGGTGGTAGCGGGTCAATCCATGTGGATGGATGCGGCCGTCTTTGCCGTCCTCATTATCATCCTCCTGGTCCGGCCTGCCGGTCTCCTGGGCAAGCATGTGAAAGAGAAGGTGTAATATGGCTCCACCTAATTTTCGAAAACGTGCCTTTACCAGCCTGATTGCCCTGGTCCTGACGGCCCTGGTCTACCTGGTCCTCCATCTTTTGATCCAGGCAGGCATCATCGGGCCTTTTATCCGGGGCATCATGAACGTGGCCTGTATCAATATCATTGCAGCCGTCTCCCTCAACCTGGTGACCGGGCTTTTGGGACAGCTGGTGCTGGGCCATGCCGGCTTCATGTTGATCGGGGCTTATACCGCTGCCCTCATCACCAAGAACTCTGCCCTCCCCCTGGGCCTCTCCTTGCCCCTCTCCCTCTTGGCAGGGGGCTTTCTGGCGGCCATCATCGGCTTTTTCATCGCCCTGCCCGCCCTGAGACTTCGGGGGGATTACCTGGCCATTGTGACTTTGGGTTTTGGCGAGATCATCCGGGTGGTTGCCAACAATCTCCAGTTTACGGGTGGACCGGCCGGCCTGTCGGGGATCAAATCCCTGACCACCAAGCAGAATCCTTCGGGCATGTTCAACCTGATCTTTCCCCTGACGGCCTTTGTCATCTTCTTCAGCTATACCTTTGGTACCTCCCGGCATGGCCGGGCGGTCCGAAGCATCCGGGAAGATGAAATCGCCGCTGAAAGCAGCGGGGTCAACACCACCTACTATAAGCTCCTGGCCTTTACCCTGGCCGCCCTTTTTGCCGGGATCGCCGGAGGCCTTTATGCACATCAGATCGGTGTCATCGCCCCCTCACGCTTTGACTTCAACCGTTCGGTTGAGATCCTCATGATGGTGGTCCTGGGAGGCATGGGCTCCATCACCGGCGCTGTTATCAGCGCCAGCTTCCTGACCGCCCTGCCGGAGTTGCTGAGAAGCCTGGGCAAACTCTTGTCCAATGTCCTGCCTGATGTCATGACCGGCTTTTTCAACAACTTTGATCAGTACCGCATGCTGATCTACAGTATCCTCCTCATCTGTGTCATGCTCTTTCGCCCCAAGGGTCTTCTGGGCCGGTCGGAAATGCGGCTGACGCCACTGGTTGACTTGTTCAGGAGCAAGAAGAGGGGACCGAAAAAACGAAAGGGGGGTAACCTGTGATGAATCCGGCTGCCTTACATGTCGAAGATCTGACCATCCATTTCGGGGGTATCCATGCCCTCCAGGGTGTCTCCTTCTATGTCAAAGAAGAGCAGATTGTCGGTTTGATCGGTCCCAACGGGGCCGGCAAGACCACGGTCTTCAATCTTCTGACCGGCGTCTACCAGCCTGACAAGGGGGACATCTTCCTGCAAAATAAGAGCCTTTTAAAAAAGAAAACCTACCAGCGCTGCCAGATGGGTGTGGCCAGGACCTTCCAGAATATCCGTCTTTTCAAGGATCTGACCGTGGCCGACAATATCAAGGTGGCCATGACCCACCAGTTCCGCTACCCCCTGCTTTCGGGGATCGTAAGAGGTCGTGGCTATCGCCGGGGCGAACGCTCGGCCTCTGAGCAGGTGGATCAACTTCTGGAAATCATGGGCTTGGAAGATAGCGCCCGGCTTATGGCCAGACAGCTGCCCTATGGTCAGCAAAGAAAACTGGAAATTGCCCGGGCACTGGCGGCCAAACCCAAGGTCCTCCTCCTGGACGAGCCGGCGGCAGGCATGAATCCGTCTGAAACCGAGGAACTCAAGGACATGATCCGGATGATCCGTGACAAGCTGTCTGTGTCTGTCCTCCTGATCGAACATGACATGAATGTGGTCATGGATCTTTGCGAATTTATCTTCGTCCTTGACTACGGTCGGATTATTGCCCGGGGGACCAGCGACAAAATCCAAAATGATGCCAAGGTCATAGAGGCTTATCTGGGAGGGGAGTTGAACGGTGACTATGCTTAGGGTAAAAGACCTCTGCGTCTACTATGATGCCATCCGGGCTGTCAGGGATGTCTCCTTCCAGGTCAAGGAAGGAGAAATCGTCAGCCTGATCGGAGCCAACGGGGCTGGCAAAACGACGATATTGCACACCATCTCAGGCCTGATCCGGCCCCGGTCAGGGTCTATCCATTTTTGTGACAAGGACATCAGCCTGATCCGGGCCGACAAGATTCCCGGCATGGGCCTGGTCCAGGTACCTGAAGGGCGCCGGGTCTTTGCCCGCATGTCGGTATCTGAAAACCTGGAAATGGGTGCCTATTCCCGAAAAGATGACTGGAAACAGGATTATGAGCGGGTCATGGAAGTCCTGCCCCGGCTGCGGGAGCGCCGCAACCAGATGGCCGGCACGCTCTCAGGCGGTGAACAACAGATGCTGGCCATTGGCCGGGCATTGATGGCCAAACCCCGCATGCTCCTGCTGGACGAGCCTTCCATGGGCCTGTCCCC
>CAZKLG010000012.1:16472-43931 GCA_964553675.1 uncultured Mageeibacillus sp.
TATGATCCCTTCGAAATGGCCGTACGGGCCATCCTGGGCCAGCAGATCACGGTCAAGGCAGCCCAGACCCTGGCCGGCCGCCTGGCCAGTCAGCTGGGTCATCCGGTCCAGACGCCTGTCCCCGGCTTGACCCACAGCTTTCCCAGTCCCAGCCAAGTGATGGCCCTGGGCCCGGGCATTGCGGACTACCTGGGACCCCTGGGGGTGACCGGCCGACGGTCACAAACCATCGGGGCCCTGGCGGCCTTGATCCAGTCAGGGGAGATGGATTTTTTATCCGACTCAGACATCCACGCCAAGATGAAAAGACTCATGGACATTCCCGGTATCGGGCCCTGGACGGCCCACTATATGGCCATGAGAGCCATGCGCTGGTCGGATGCCTTCCCGGGTTCTGACTACGGGGTCAAAAAGGTCCTGGCCCCCCGCTCACAAAAGGAGATCCATGAACTGGCAGAAGCATGGCGGCCCTGGCGGGCCTATGCGGTGGCCGGTATCTGGAACTCGCGCTAGGAGGCATGTCTTGTACAAAAGCAGCTATCAATCCCCTATCGGTCCCCTCCTCCTCCATAGTGATGGCCAGGCCTTGACCGGCATCTGGGTCCAAGGTCAAAAGTATTATGCTGCTACGGCAGGGGAAGGCGCCCAAAGGCGGGATGATCTTGATATCTTCATCCGGACCAGGGACTGGCTGGACCACTATTTTCAGGGCCACAAGCCGCCTCTTTCGGAACTGACCCTGGCCCCCAGGGGGGGAGCCTTTCGTCAGGCCGTCTGGCAGATACTCCTGGAGATACCCTATGGGGAAACCATGACCTATGGGGAGATTGCCAAACGGCTGGCCAAGGAGGCAGGCAAGGAGAAGATGTCGGCCCGGGCGGTAGGGGGGGCCGTCGGTCATAATCCCATCACTATCATCATCCCCTGCCACAGGGTCCTGGGCGCCGGCGGCAAGCTGACCGGTTTTGCCAGCGGTCTGGAAAGCAAGCGATGGCTTCTGCGGCATGAGGGCCACGATATCAAGGAGGCGATTTGATCATGAAAGACTTTTTCGACTACAGGAAGCCCGCCCTCTGGATCACAGCCAGCCTGGCAGCCGCCAGTCTGCTTCCGGCTGTCCTCCTTTTGAGAAAACCCAAACGCCTGGTCAAAAGCCTCCTGGACCAGACCTTCAAGGTGGAAGAGATTATCTACCAGGCGCCCTTTTACGCCCTGGACTACACCGCCGATGAGGCGCCTTCCTACCGGCTGGGGACCAGTTTGGATCTTTGGTCCCGGGACCATGACCCGGTCGACCAGGAGGGGGCGCCCTGGCTGCTCTTAGGCCAGATGACCCCGTTGACTCTAAATCCCAAGAATTTTGACAATCTCTTTTTTACAGGCAGAGAAGTTCTCTTTCGTCAGCTCAGAAGAAAGAACCACAAGGCATGGCAGCTGGATCTGACAGAGGATCCCAAGGGTGCCTTCTACTATCTCTTGCAACAAAAAAACGGTCAGGTCTATCTGGCCTCCGGCTATCGGACCGATGGCCACAAGAGCCCGGACTCCCAGGCCTCCATCATAGGCTGGCTCTTTTTACTGGCACCTGCCTAAGCGATCTTGGCTGTGGGAGGGATCCGTTCCTTGATGAAATTCAAGACAAAGTCAAAATCCTGGGGGCCTGTATAAATCTGGTTATGGGTCAGCAGGGATGACCGGAGCTTGATGGTCTGCCGGGAGGCCTTGACCCTGACCTTGCGGACCCGTTTGAAGGCTGTGTAAAGGGAGGATGAACCCGCAATCAGACCGGCGCCGACAAGGGTGGGCTGACCGCTGGCCAATCCTGCCAGGGTGGTCAGCCCTGCCAGTTTGGCTGCCTTTTGGGCCTCTGCCTTGACCTGACTATGACGGATACCCTTTTCATCCATGGTAAAGAGAACCGTGTAGCGCCCCTTCATAAAGAGGGCGTAGACATAATAGGCCAGGGTGGCCAGGGCCATGATCAGAAGGCCGGTCAGCAGCATGGTGGGCGCCAGTTTTTTCAAGCTGTCCCAGGCCGGCTGCCCGGGCAGGGAAATAAGGTAAACAAAAAGACTGATCCCCAGCCAGATAAAGAAGAAGATTTTCCAGATCAGGATCAGAAGATGCTTTTGCCTGTACAAATTGACCTGGTAGAGCCAGATGTACTGTCCATTGGGGCCTTTTTCCAGGCCTGGTGGGTAGTTGGGGTGGGAAGTATCCATTTTGGCAGCTCCTTGCAAGAGGAATCCCGGTGGCTCTCTCTTATTTTAGTGCCTGACTTAGCCCAAAAGCAAACCTCAACTGCCTTTCATCATGGCTTGTGTTAAATTCAAGGTGACAGGAAGACGGAGGGGATGACAGATCCCCTTCATAGGGACATTTGACCGCTTCAAGCATGAAGAAAGGAAGACGACCTATGGATAAGAAAAAGAGGGAGGGCACAGAGGCTGTCCGGGAAGACCAGAATGGACTTTGTCTTTGCACCTGCACCTGCTGTGGCCACCAGAATCCCGAAGGCAGCCGCCACTGCCAGGCCTGCGGCCACTATCTGATTGTCTGGGATGAGATTCTTTGCTCTGTTTGCGGGGCTGAAATTCCGGCTGAATATACCTACTGTGGTCATTGCGGAAGCAGACGGCCAGGAGGGACTGACTAGATGGGGTCCCTTTTGGGGGTGGCCAACCAGTATAAGGAAGAGCTGATCCAGGTCATGGAGGCCTTGCATCGGCGGCCGGAGCTGAGCTTTCAGGAAATCGAGACGACTGCTTTTCTTAAGGACAGAATCCAGGCCCTGGGCCTGGAGCTGATTGACCTTGGCATGGAGACAGGCCTGGTCGCCTTATTAAAAGGTGGGAAGCCGGGCCCTTTGGTCGGCCTTCGTGCTGATATGGATGCGGTCCCGGTCCAGGAAGATCCCCGCCACAAGGTCAAATCTGAACGCGAGGGTGTCGCCCACGCCTGTGGCCACGATTTTCACATGACCTCTGCCCTGGGCGCGGCCATGGTCCTGGCAGCCAGGCGGGAGTCCTTGGCAGGGGATGTGGTTTTTCTCTTCCAGCCAGCCGAAGAAATCACCCGGGGGGCCCAGGCCATGCTGGATCATGGACTCCTGGACAAGTTGCCCCGGCCTATGGAGGCCTTGTTTGGCCTTCACGCCTCCCCCCACTTGGCCACAGGCCAGGTCATCTCTTCTGAAGACTATGCCTCGGCCGGCAAAAGCAACTTCAAGATCCAGCTTATGGGGACCATGGGCCATAGCGGATCCCCCCATGAATACCAGGATGTCATCCCGGCTGCGGCAGCCCTGGTCTCTGCCATCCAGACCCTGACCAGCAGGGAAAATGATCCGCAAAAACCCCTGGTCTGTGCAGTTCATACCTTACATACAGAGGGGCCCGAGTATTTTGTGACCGACCAGCTGGTTATGACAGGCAGTATCCGGGCTTTCGACCCGGCTTTGATGAGGCAAATGGAAAAGCGCCTGGAAGAGCTGGCCGACCAAATGGCCAAAAGTTATGCTTGCCATGCCCGGACCCGGATCATCCCCGAGGTGCCCCCACAAGTCAACCACCCGGGTCTCCTGCCGGCGGCCAGGCGGGCTTGCGCCAAGGTCTTTGGCCCTGACAGGGTCCTGACAGCTTACCCCGCCTTTTTGGGTGCCGAGGACTTTGCTGTCTTTGGTCAGGTCATCCCTTCACACTTTTATTGGATGGGGACGGGCTTCCTGGACCGGGCCAATCCCTTGCATCATCAACCCGGCTTCCAGATCAACCCCGACGCCATCCCCTATGGGGTCGCCCTCCTGGTCCAATCCCTCCTGGAAGTCATGGAAGATCCAAGGAATCAGGAAAGAGGTTAAGAATGAAAATCGTGATTTTAGGAGGCAACGCGGCCGGTATGAGTGCCGCTGCCCTGATCAAACGCCGCTATCCGGATGTCGATATCCTGGTCTTTGAGAAAACGGATGAGGTGTCCTTTGGAGCCTGCGGTCTCCCCTATTATGTGGCCGGCCTCAATGAGGACCTGGATCTGATCCGTATCCGCAGTGCCCAAACCTTTATTGAGTCGGGGATCGATCTTCGCCTCAAGCATGAGGTGGTGGGGATTGATTTTGACAAAAGGGAGGTCAGGGTCACCGATGACCAGGGCCAGGAGATCCTGGAGACTTACGATAAGCTCTTGATCGCCACGGGTGCTTCTGCCCGGATCCCTCCGATCCCAGGTATCGGTTGCCAGAATTGCTTTGTCCTCAAGACCCTGGAGGATGCGGTAGCTCTCAAGGAGGCCTTCCTGGCAGGCAAGGACCAGCGCCTGGTCATCGTGGGAGGCGGAGCCATCGGCCTGGAGATTGCCGAGGCCGCCCTCCTCCAGGGCATTAAAAACATCCGTATCATTGAAGCCACCCCCCAGCTGATCAATCCCTACGACCGCGCCTTTTCAGACCTGGCCCAAAAGGAGCTGGAAAAACAGGGGGTCAAGGTCCATCTGCAGGAGATGGCCAAGGCCGTGACCCGGGAAGACCAGATGCGAATCGAGACCGACAAGGCCAGTTATGAGGCCGATATTATTGTTATCTCCATAGGAGTGGTGCCCAATACCGGCTTCATCCAGGGCCTGGACAAGCTGCCCAACGGGGCCCTGATCACTGACCGGGCTATGAAGACCAATCAGGCCGATGTCTATGCGGCCGGTGACTGTGCCAGCGTCTGGCATAAGGTCCTGGACAAACCGGTTTATCTGGCCTTGGGGACCAATGCCAACAAGCAGGGGCGCCTGGCAGCAGAAAGCATGATGGGCAAGCCCGTGGACTTTGATCGGGCCATCGGCACCTCCATGCTGCGGATCATGGATCTGGAGCTTGCCAAAACAGGCCTGTCGGAAGCCGAGGCCCAGGCAGCCTCCCTCCCGGTCAAGACCAAGACCATTGAAGCAGCCTCCCATGCCCGCTATTATCCGGACCCGGGACGGCTGACGGTCAAGCTGACCTACTCGCCGGACGACCACCGGATCCTGGGTGCCCAGATTGCGGGTGAAAAGGGGGCAGCCCTCAGGATCAATCCTCTGGCTGTCGCCATCGACCAGGGCATGACGACAGACCAGTTCGCCTATGTGGACCTGGGCTATGCCCCGCCTTTTTCATCGGTCTGGGATGCCATCCAGATCGCGGCCAATGTAGCCCGCTAGGCGGGACCGGAGGCCCTGAAGCAAGCTTATTAGCAGGAGGAAACCATGGAAAATTTTATCTTTCAAAACCCCACCAAAATTCTCTTCGGTCAGGGCATGCTGGACCAGCTGCCAGGGGAGATCCGCACCTACGGCCAAAGGATCCTTATGGTCTATGGCCAGACCAGCATCAAGGCCACCGGCCTTTATGACCGGATCAGGGATCTTTTGGACTCGGCAGATCTGCAAGTCTGGGAATTATCAGGTATTTCTGCCAACCCCAGGCTGGACCGGGTTTATGAGGGCATTCAAATCTGCCGGGACCAGGCAATCGACCTGATTCTGGCAGTAGGGGGCGGCAGTGTCATCGATACCTCCAAGGCCATATCGGCAGGCGTCTTCCATGAGGGTGATTTTTGGCAGGATCTCTATCTTGACGGGCAAAGAATTGAGAAAAGTCTTCCCCTGGCCACGGTCCTGACCATGCCGGCCACCGGCAGTGAGATGAATGGGATCTCGGTTCTGGTGGAGCCCCGGGACAAGATCAAGTTCTCCTATAACCATCCCCTCCTCCATCCCCAATTTTCCATCCTGGAGCCCGACTTGACCATGACCCTGCCCCGGGAACAGGTTATCTACGGGGCGGTTGACATGATGTCACATGTCTTTGAGCAGTATTTTTCACCCCCGGATGACGACAACCTGACCGACTACCTGGCTGAAGCCATCCTCCGCAATATCCGGATCAACCTGGATCGGGCCCTGGAGGATCTGACCGATTACCAGTCACGTTCCAACCTGGTCTGGTGTGCCACCATGGCCTACAATGGCCTGCTCCGAAATGGTAAAAAGGGTGACTTTCAGGCCCACCGGATGGAGTATGCCCTGTCAGGCACCTTTGATATCCCCCATGGAGCCGGCATGGCCATCCTCCACCCCAATCTTCTCTTTTACATCCGCAAGGAGGCCCAGGCCAAGTTGGCCCGTTGCGCCGTCAATGTCTGGGACATCCCCAAGGACAATAAAACAGAAGCCGAGTTGGCCCTGGCCTGCGTCAAGGCCATCCGGGATTACTTCAAAGCCATAGGCGCCCCCAGTCGCCTGGCCGACATGGAGATCCCCGCCGACCGGATCGAGGAGGTGGCCGCCAAGGTGGACCTGATCCGGACCGGCTACAAACCCTTGGAATATGAGGATGTCCTGGAGATCTTAAGGCTGTCTGTCTGACCCTTTGAGGACCATGCCCCAATAGACCAGGCCGGCAGAAAGTTGAATCAAGCCCGCTGCAACCAGTGCCCAGCGGTCAGCCAGGACCTGGGCCAGGCCGCCGGCCAGGCTTCCCAGGAAGAAGAGGACAAGGTGGCAGGTAAAGTACCAGAACTTCCAGGCCTGATCCCGATCGCCCCGCAGGACATGGCCCAGGGCGACACCGGCATCGGTCAGATAACCGGTCATATGGCTGGTGCGGCTGGTCACTTGCCGGACGTTTTTCAGAATACCATTTTGAAGGCCCATGCCCAGGGCTGTGAAAAAATAAAGGACCAGGATCCAGCTTGAGGAAAGGATGAGGGAAGCCAGGATGGTCAGACTGCCCTGGATGAGGGAGAAGAGTCCGTATACCCTTGTCTGGCCTATGGACTTTTGATGGAAAAAGACGCCGGCCAGGACTGATCCTAAAAAGAAAAAAAGAATGAGGCCTGCCAGGCTGGCTATCAGGGCGGCTTGTCCCTCCAGCAGTGCCAGGGCCAGTTGGGCCAGATTACCTGTATGGTGGGAGACTGCCAAGCCGGCCCCCAGGGTGATCACGGCATTGGTGAAGCCTGCAGAAAAAGTAAGAAGGGCCACCCATAGCAGGGCGCCTTTGCCAGTCCTGTCCTCCATGCCCTCCACCTCCCCATTAATCTTCCCCCATGATAAGGGAAAGCAGGCCATAAAAAAACTGCCCCCGAGGGGGCAGCCTTCTTATCTTGAAAAGGGATTAGTAATTGAGGGCCCGGATCTCGAAGTAGTCCTGGGGATGGTCACAGGTGGGGCAGAGCTTGGGTGCCTTTTTGCCTACATGAATGTGGCCGCAGTTGATGCAGATCCAGACGGTCTCGCCATCTTCACGCTCAAAGACAATATCTTCCTCGATATTGGCCAGGAGACGACGGTAGCGTTCCTCGTGGTGTTTTTCCACTTCACCGACCAGCTTGAATTTTTTGGCGATCTGCTTGAAGCCCTCTTCTTCAGCCTCCTGGGCAAAGCGGGCGTACATATCGGTCCACTCGTAGTTTTCACCATCTGCCGCGTCTTCCAGGTTGACTGTGGTCACCGGGACGTCATCGCCGTGCAGATACTTGAACCAGAGCTTGGCATGCTCCTTTTCGTTGCGGGATGTCTCCTCAAAGAAGTTGGCGATCTGGACATAGCCTTCCTTCTTAGCCTTGGAAGCGTAATACTGGTACTTGGTGTGAGCCATGGATTCGCCGGCAAAGGCCTCCTGCAAGTTCTTTTCGGTCTTGGTTCCCTTAAGATCCTTCATATGCGTTAATCATTCCTTTCTTTTTTTGCTTAATCTTGGTTTGGCCACTTCCCAGTCGCTTTGGATAAATATCAAGTGCCTGAAGAGGCCGCCAATTCTTAATCTACCAGACTTTAAGGCATCCTGTCAGGGTTTTGGCGGAATATTTGGAATTAATCTAAAAGAGCTGACCAGGGCCTCAAAAAATCCCCCTTTACCATCGACCAGGTGCTGGATTCCATCTTAAGAGGGTAGCGGTCAAGCTTGTGCCAGAATCTGAGCCATGATCCGGGTCAGATCAGGGTCGACCGGATTCATGGCCTTGCCCTGGCGAAGGGCAGTGCCCACATGGATATCGCACTGGTAGCGCCGGGCGGCTTCTGCCAGGATGCCGGCGTTCTTATGAGTCACGCCACTGGCCAAGATGAGTCTGGGGCGGGCATGTGCCTGATACCAGGCCAGACGGTCAAGGTTGTCGATGACCTGGCCCCGGCCCAGGGAGGTCAGAATATGGGATATGCGGGGACAGGCATTGATCCGTTCCAAAGAACTGGCAATATCAGCGGTCTCATCGATGGCCCGGTGGAAGGTGACCTGAAAATCCGTCCCCCGAAGGACTTGCTCCAGAGTTTGGATATCGGCGATGCCCCCCTGGTCCAGGATACCCAGGACGATATGGCGGACACCTGCCTTCCAAAAAAGCAGGGCATCCCGCCGCATCTCTTCCAGATGATCAGGGGAGTAGTGAAAATCGGTCTTGTTGGGTCGGAGCATGATAGCCAGAGGGAGGGAGACTTCTTCCAGGACAGCTTTGACCAGACCCAGGCTGGGCGTGAAGCCGCCCTGGCTCAGGGCTGACACCAGTTCGATGCGCTGGCCGCCCCAAGCCTCAATGGTCCG
This sequence comes from uncultured Mageeibacillus sp., assembly GCA_964553675.1. Taxonomy (GTDB): domain Bacteria; phylum Bacillota; class Clostridia; order Saccharofermentanales; family DTU023; genus UBA4923. The sequence continues at coordinate 25,039 of CAZKLG010000012.1, forward strand.
GGCATCTTCCAGGCTGCTGGCAATGGCTTCAAATAGGACGGCTTCCTTGTCCATATTTCCCTCTTTTCGCTTTTGCCCATGATAGCATCCGGCCAAGGCAGAAAAAAAGCTGACCGGCCGGGCCGGTCAGCTTGAATCTCCTCCAGGAGATAGTGACGGTGCGATTATTTTCCAAAGAGGCCTTTGACCTTGTCCACGGCATCGCCGGCCTGGTCCAAGGATATCTTGGCCTTGACGCCTTCAACCAGGGACTTCAGCTGATCATCCGGCAGCTTGGTCCCCAGGGCATCCTGGACGGCTTTCAGGGGGTTCTTTGAAAAGAGATCCGAAAATGTCTTATCCCCTTGAATCTTCTTAACCAGATCGTCGATCATTTTTTTAATATCCATACATTTCTCCTTCTTCAAACCCTGCCGGCCACCATACAATTGGAGGAAGTAAGGCCATGCGGCCGGCCAAGGTTGAATCTGCACCAGGCAGGAATCTTACTTTTAAATACAAAAATACTTTACCCTCTTGTAACACAGGGGATCGTATCACTTGTTATGATTGGATGAGTCCCTTCTTGCGGGACCTTGTCCATCCAACCAGAAATGGGAGTCAGTCTATGAATAAAAAAGAAGAGCTTTTGAAAGAGGCTATCCTGGACCATTACGAAGCCCTGTCACAAGAGGAAATCAAAACCCAGGAAGAGGCCCGGATCATTACCGAATCTTTGGGTTACCGGGCCCAAGACCTGGAAGGCCTGCCACAGGAGGCAGACCTGGGCCTGGGTTGCGGCAATCCCCATGAGCGGGCCAAGCCCCAGGAGGGAGAGCATGTGCTGGACCTGGGGTCCGGACGGGGCCTGGACTGCTTCATTGCGGCCAAGGCGGTCGGTAAGACCGGCCGGGTTGTCGGCGTGGATGCCCTGGCCAGCATGGTGGAAAAAGCGACAGCCATCGCTGAAAAACAGGGCTTTGATCAATGCAGCTTCATCCAGGGTGAAATTGAGGATATACCCAGCCCTGACAATTCATTTGATCTGGTCATCAGCAACTGCGTGATCAATCTTTCACTTCGAAAGCCCACGGTCTATCGGGAAATCTTCCGGGTCCTGAAACCCGGTGGCCGGGTGGCCATCTCGGATATCACCACCAAGAAAGCCTTGCCTGCCGAATGGATTGCCGATCCCCACATGGCCAAAACCTGAGTGGGCGGAGCCTGGTCTGCGGCGCAGATCATCTTGGCCTTCCGGGCAATCGGTTATGAAAATATCACCATCGACAGTGAGGAGGTCACGGAAGCCTATGCCAGAAAATGGGGCCATGGCCTGGCCATCCGGGATTACATTCAAAGCAGCCTGATCTATGCGGAAAAACCGATGGAGGAGAAGAAGGAAAAAGAAAGCGGCAGACCCAGGGTCCTGGCCCGGGGCAAGATCAAATCAGGTCGGGTCTCGAAAGGCTTTTCGGCCACGCGCCCGGCAGTTACGTCCACCGATGCAGATGAGAAGGCCGCCCAGGAAACCGGCGATATGAGCCCACCAGGCGATCCCACCGGCCCCCTGGCTGAGGATGCCTGAGAAGAGCTGCAAGAGGATCCAAAGAATCAGGTAGACAAAGGCAGGGATATTGATCAGGTAGGGAAAGAAGGGGATCAGGGTCAGGATCCGGGCATGGGGATAGAGGATCAGATAGGCGCCCATGATCCCCGAAATGGCGCCTGAGGCCCCCAGGGTGAGGACGTCAGATTGGGGCATGGAAATTGTATGGGCCAGGATGGCGATCAGGCCGGTCCCCAAATAAAAGAGGATGTATTTGAACCAGCCCAGATAATCCTCCACATTATCGCCGAAAAGCCAAAGGATCCACATATTGCCGATCAGGTGGCCCAGGTCTCCGTGCAAGAACATGCTGGAGAAAAGCTGGCCATAAAAACGCCTTGCCTTGAGGGCTTCAAAGAAACCCAAAGGGGTAAAGGCATAGCGGTGGAAGAAGACCTCCATTTCCCAATAGCCCATAGTGGACTGGTAGAGGAAAATAATCAGATTGATGGCGATCAAAAGAATGGTGACCAGGGGGAGTTTCTTGCTGCGTTCACTGTCTCTTAAAGGAATCATCTGGCCTGGCCTCTGTATTCGGATCCGGATAAAAGACTGCGGACCCCGGGGTCCGCAGTCGCTTTCTTTTTGCGCTTACGATCAGCCTTCCTGGAGCTCACGGCTCAACATGGCAAAGGGGGTGGTGTCCCCCAGGAGGATGTAGCCGACCAGCTTATCCCCCAGGAAATTCCGGCGGTCATAGGTCAGCTGGGTCTCGTCAAAGTAAATCTGTGAGGAAATGTCCGGGTCCTTGGGGGCGATGTTGCCAGCCGAGGCAATCCGGGTTTCCATGGTATTGACCAGGTAGGGGGGGGCGGGGATGACACAAGTCTCATCGCCACCGGCGGCGTTGGTGCCGGCCACCTTGCCCTCTCGGGTCGATACCGGCCAGAGGCCATACCACTGGCCCTTCATGAGGGCGCAATCGCCGGCCGCATAGACGTCCGGAATATTGGTTTCCATACGTTCATTGGTCACAAAGTAGCGGTCAACCGCGATGTCCGATCCATCCATGGCTTCCAGACGGGCCCGGACACCTGTGGCGACAACGACCAGGTCGGCCGGTACCTGATTGCCGTCCTCCAGGAGAATGGCCTTGACCTTGCCTGTATCGGGATCGGCCTGGATCTCCTTGGTGGAGGCATTTTTCAGGACCTTGACGCCCACTCTTTCCACCTGTTCCTGGAACATGGCACTGGACCGGTCGTCCAGCTGCCGGGCCAGGAGGGCGGCTCCCCGCTCCAAAATGGTGGTATCCAGGCCCCGCTGTTTCAAGGCATAGGCGGTTTCCAGGCCCAGGAGGCCTCCGCCGATGACGACCGCTGTCTTGGCGCCCTTGATATAGTCCGAAATGGCCAGGGCATCATCCAGGGTCCAGAGGGTAAAGACGCCCTCCAGGTCATTGCCTGGCATGGGGGGCATGAAGCTGCGGCTGCCCGTGGCCAGGATCAGCTTGTCATATGTAATGGATTCACCCTCTTCCAGCTGGACGCTATGCTGGTCAGTATCCACTGCCTTGACCCGGACACCCCGTCGCAGGTCCAGATTTTTGTCCTGGTACCAGGCTTGGTCGTGGAGGATGATTTTGTCCACGCTGTCCGGATCCATGATGACGCCGGGAAGCCGTGGACGATGATAGGGAAGGTGGGGATTTTCGGTCAGGATAAGGATTTGAGCCTCAGGATCTGTCTTTCGCGCAGCCTCTGCCGCTGAAAGGCCGGCTATGCCGCTTCCAATAATCACGATTCTTTTATTTGCCATGGGTGGGCCTCCTTATAGTCAGATCCGTTGTCATGTAAAGGGCAAGGCAAATGACAGCCTTGCATACACATTTCAATGATAATTTCCAGGGCTCAGGGTGTCAAACAGCAAGGCAAACTGTATCGACCGCACCTGATTCATGTAAAATAATAAAAGGTGGAGGAAAGTGAGGTGGCCGTCTTGAAGGATCATGCCAAAAAGAAGAAAGTTATCCCAGAGATTACAACCCAGCTTCGTACCGATGTCATCCAGATGCCTGGGGTGATCGCTGAAGCCACCGGCATCCGGATCCATGGCCGGCGGATAAAATCCATCCTCTTTTCCACCGATGTGGCCCAGATCATCAATCACAATGCCGATGCGGTCATGGCGGTCTATCCCTTCACCCCCCATCCGGCTGTTTCCAATGCCATTATCTCCATCTCAGCGGTGCCCGTCTTTGTGGGCGTGGGTGGCGGGACCACGGGCGGTGCCCGCTGTGCCCAGATTGCCATTTTTTCGGAAGCCCAGGGGGCTGTGGGCCTGGTAGTCAACTCACCCACCACCCTGGATACCATCCGCCGCATCTATGAGGTGGTCGATACCCCCATCATCTGCACCGTGGTCTCGGAATACATGGACATCCAGGCAAGACTTGAGGCAGGCGTCAGTATCCTCAATGTCAGCGGCGCCAACCGGACCGTCGACATCGTCCGCAAGATCCGCCAGGATTACCCCCAGGTTCCCATTATTGCGACCGGCGGCCCCAGCGATGACACCATCCTGGCAACCATCCGGGCGGGTGCCAATGCCATCACCATCACCCCGCCCACCAGCGCTGAGCTTTTCAAGGCCAAAATGGACAAGTATCGCAAGAATGCCTCGGACACCTTTGAGTCGACTTCCAGCTTGATTTAGACCAAGGCCCGGCTGATAGAATAAAACAAGAGTCCTGACCTTGAAGGAGGTAGACCATGAATCAGAAACATGACAGGAAGGACAGGAAAATGTTCTGGGAGCTCCTGATCGTGGGCTTGATCCTGATCTTTGGAGGCCTCTTTTCACTTATCTGCCCCATGCAGACCTTCACCCTGATCCTCAAGGCTTTGGGCATCATCGCCTTAACCACCAGTCTGGCCTTCGTCGTCCGATTTTTCCGGATGAGGACCACTTACGGCTGGCGGTCCAGCATTTCTTTGACCCTGGCTGTCTTCTCCCTGGTAGTCGGTCTCCTCTTCTTGATCAAGCCTGAGGAAACCTCCAACTTCCTCATGTATATGATCGGTTTTTGGTTTATTGCTTACGCAGTCTTTGCTCTTTTTGCTTCCTTCTCTCTTCGTTCTTTCAGCCTCTCCCTCTTTTGGTCAGTCCTGATCATTGGTCTGCTCATGCTCCTGGCCGGTGTCATCCTGGTGGTCATGCCCCAGGCTTTTGGGCTCTCCCTTGGCATCATGATCGGGGTCAGCCTCCTTTTGAATGGTCTGGAGTTCATCCTCCTGGCTTTGGGAGACCGGATTGCCGCCCGCAAAAGGGCCAGGGCCCTGGAAAGGCTGGGGGACCAATAAAGTGAAGACATTTGTCCTTATCCCGGACTCTTTTAAGGGCACCATGGATTCGGCGACTGTCTGCCGCCTCATGGAAGAAGGGATCCGGCCCAGCTATCCCCATGCCCGCATTGACAGTATCCCTGTGGCCGACGGCGGCGAGGGAAGTGTCGACGCCTTCCTGACCGCCCTGGGTGGGGAAAAAATCTGGCTCAAGGTCAAGGGTCCCCTCTTTGAGGAGGTCCATGCCTTCTACGGCCTGATCGAATCCGGCAGGACAGCCGTCATCGAGATGGCGGCTGCCGCGGGCCTCCCCCTGGTGGGTGACAGGAAGGATCCTCTGGTGACCACGACTTTCGGGGTGGGACAGCTGATCATGGATGCGGCCAGGCGGGGAGTCAAAAAAATCATCCTGGGTCTGGGCGGCAGCGCCACCAATGATGGCGGCTGCGGGGCGGCCGCTGCTGCAGGCATCCGCTTCCTGGATGGACAGGGCCAGGCCTTCATCCCGGTCGGTGGCAGTCTGTCAAAGATCCGGCAGATTGATGTGGAGGGGAAAAGCCCCGCCCTTGATGGTATTGAAGTGGTGGCCATGTGTGACATCGACAACCCCATGCACGGGCCCCAGGGAGCGGCCTGGATCTTTGCCCCTCAAAAGGGGGCTGATCTCCAGGGGGTTGAGCATCTGGATGCCGGACTCCTTGTTCTTGACAGGCGCATCCAGGAGGATTTGGGGCTCCAGGTGGCCTCCATCCCCGGGGCGGGGGCGGCCGGTGCCATGGGGGCGGGTGCCTTTGCCTTCTTTGGAGCTTCCTTGGAAGCCGGTATTGAGGTGGTCCTGGATGCGGTCAACTTTGAAGACCGGGCCCGGGATGCTGACCTGATCCTGACAGGGGAGGGACGGATCGACAGCCAGAGCCTTGGGGGCAAGGTGGTGGTGGGGGTGGCCCGGCGGGCCAAGCCCCTGGGGGTTCCGGTCCTGGCCCTGGTGGGCGATATCGGTGACCAGGTGGAAGCCCTCTATGATCAGGGGCTGGCAGGGATCTTCAGTATTAATCGCCTGGCCATCGATTTTTCAAAGGCTAAGGAGCGTAGCCAGACTGACCTGGTCCTGACCGTTGACAATCTCATGCGTTTCATCCGGCGTATGGAAGAAGGGCCGGGCCAAGTGCTATAGTATGGATTGCCCGGAGGTAACGGGGACCTTGAAAGGATTGAAGTATGAAAGATAAAAAGAGAATTCAAACCCTGACCACACGCGATTATGTCAAATCCATTGACCAGGATGGATGCGGCGAATGTCAGACCTCCTGTCAGTCGGCCTGCAAAACCTCCTGCGGAGTTGTCAACCAGCTTTGTGACAAGGAAAGCCGCTGAAGACGCTGGCGCAAACACATCTGCCTGAGCTCCCCCGCCTGGCCCGGGTCTCTTCCCCGGCCTGGCGGGGCTATTTTTGCCTATGATCCATCAATACCAACTGAATGGCTATAAGATAGTCCTGGATGTGGACAGCGGGTCTGTCCATGTCGTGGATGACCTGGTCTACCAGATCATTGCCCTCTATGATGAAAAAAGCAAAGAAGCCATCCTGGAGGACCTGTCGGCCTCCTGGCCGAAAGCCGAGATCCTGGAAGCCTGGGAGGAGGTCCAGGACCTGATCCGGGAGGGGAGCCTCTTTTCCCGGGCCGATCATGAAAGCCTCCTGGCCCGGGAGTCAGGTCAGCCGCCTCCCATCAAGGCCCTCTGTCTCAACGTAGCCCATACCTGTAATCTCAATTGCTGCTACTGTTTTGCCGCCCAGGGCAGCTACAGGGGCCAAGAGGCCCTGATGTCCCTGGAAACAGGCAGGGCAGCCATCGATTTTTTGCTGGAGCATTCGGGATCCCGTTATAACCTGGAGGTGGATTTCTTCGGGGGCGAACCCCTGCTCAACTGGGCCATGATCAAGGAGACCGTGGCCTATGCCCGTTCCCTGGAGGCAAAACATAAGAAACACTTCCGTTTCACCCTGACCACCAACGGCCTGCTCATCAATGAGGATGTCATCGATTTTACCAACCGGGAGATGGACAATGTCGTCCTCAGCCTGGACGGCCGCAAGACCACTCATGACCGCTTCCGGCTGACCCCGGGCGGCCAGGGTTCCTATGATCTGGTGGCTCCCAAGTTTCAGGAGCTTGTCCGCCGCCGGACCCGGGGTACTTATTATGTCCGGGGTACCTACACCCATCACAACAGGGATTTTTTGCAGGATATCCTCCACCTGGCGGATCTGGGCTTTGACGAGATCAGCATGGAGCCGGTCGTCTGCCCTCCCCATGAGCCCTATGCCCTGACCCGGGATGACATGCCCTATCTCAAGGCCCAGTATGAAGACCTGGCCAGGATCATGATCGAGCGCCGCCAACAAGGCCGGGGCTTTAACTTCTACCACTTCACCATGGACCTGGATGCCGGCCCCTGTATTTACAAGCGGATCCGGGGTTGCGGATCGGGAACCGAGTACCTGGCCGTGACGCCGACCGGTGACCTTTACCCCTGCCACCAGCTGGTCGACAATCCCGATTTTCGCATGGGCAGTCTCCAGGAAGGGATCACAAGGACCGACCTGGCTGAGGCTTTTTCAAAATGCAATGTCTTTGCCAGGCCTGAATGCCAGACCTGTTGGGCCCGTTATTATTGCTCGGGTGGTTGTGCCGCCAATGCCTACCATGTCAGCGGTGACCTTTTGGGGATTGACGCCTACGGCTGTGAACTCTTCCGCAAGAGGATGGAGTGCGCCCTCATGATCAAGGCGGCGGAAACCCTGGGGGAGCCCTCCCTTTAAGAACAAAAGAAAAACCGCCCCGACCACAGAGGGCCGGGATGGTTTTGAATAAGCGATCGCCCTGATCTAGGGATTGTAACGGGGGACCAGGGAGGTCCAGCCGTGATCGTCGGCCAGGCGCTGGCGCTGGATACCCACCAATTCATCGTAAAACATCTGGGAGACGGGGCCGATGACATTGTCATTGAGGGTCATGGTCCGGTCCTTCCAGGTCAGTTCTCCCACAGGGGAGATGACAGCAGCTGTCCCCGTCCCGAAGGCTTCGGTCAGAAGGCCCTGGTCATAGGCTTCAAAGAGATAATCGACGGCGATCTGGCCTTCCACGATCTCCATGCCTTTTTCCCGGGCCAGGGTCAGGACCGAGTCCCGGGTGATGCCGGGCAGGATGGTGTCGCCCAATTCAGAGGTGACCAGCTTGCCGTCAACCACGAAGACCATGTTCATGGCGCCCACTTCCTGGACAAAGCGCTGCTGGCGGCCGTCCAGCCAGAGGACCTCATTGTAACCCTCTGCCTTGGCTTCATAGGAGGCCTTGAAACTGGCCGCATAGTTGCCCCCTGTCTTGGCCCGGCCCACACCACCCTTGACTGCCCGGACATGCCGGGTTTCAATCCGGATGCGGATGGGCTTGGATCCTTGCTGGTAGTAGCTCCCCGTGGGGGAGGCGATGATGAAGTAAATGAAACGGGTGGCCGTATGGGCGCCCAGGCTGCTGCCATCGGCAATCATGGTGGGCCGGAGGTAGAGGGAGGTACCCTCACTTTTGGGTACCCAATCCCGGTCCAGGTCGACCAGCCTTTCAATGGCCTGGACCTGAAGATCCACGTCCAGACCGGGCATGCACATGCGTTCGGCACTCCGGTTCATCCGCCGGGCATTGTCAGCAATCCGGAAAAGGCCCACTTCTCCATTGTCCAGGGAGTAAGCCTTGGCCCCTTCGAAGATCTCCTGGGCATAATGGAAAACGGGCGAAGCCGGATTAAGGGACAGATTTTGGTAGGGGACGATGCGGGGGTCAAACCAACCCCTGTCCGCCTCATATTCCACAATAAACATGTGATCGGTGAAGGTCCGGGCAAATCCCAGGCTGGTCTCATCCAGGGGCTTGACCTTGGGTCTTTGTGTCTTTGTCAGGCTAATCTTCATCTCAATCCCTTCTCTTTCCCTCAACTTATGGTGACGCAGGCGGCGCCACGCTTCAAGGCTTCTTCATTCAGGGCCACCAGGTGTGCCTTGGGCCCGGTAAAAAGCTGGCGGAGCATGGCCACGATGGTCTCGTATGACATGAGCCTGGTGGCTTCAATAAAGGCACCCAGCATGGCCATGTTGGCCACCCGGGGATTGCCGATATCGCTGGCGATTTCCATGGAGGGGACATAGACCGCCTTGACATCTTCCCTTTCCACCTTCCGGTCCACAATGGATTGGTTGACAAAGATGATGCCCCCCGATTTGACAGTCGGCTCAAACTTGTCCAGGGAGGGCCGGTTCATGGCGATCAACTCACTGGGTTCCAGGACGATGGGCGAGATGATCTCACTGTCGGCGATGACCACCCCGCAGTTGGCTGTGCCGCCCCGCATTTCCGGCCCATAGGAGGGGAGCCAGCTGACATTGAGGCCCTCTGACATAGCGGCTTCCGCCAGGGTGGTGCCGATGGCCATGACGCCCTGGCCACCGAAGCCGGAGATAAGAATTTCCTTATAGGCCATGTCAAGCCTCCTTTTTGGTGACATCCCGGAAGACGCCCAGGGGGAAGGCAGGGATCATATTGGTCTGCAACCAGTCCAGGGCCTCCACCGGCGTCAGCCCCCAGTTGGTCGGACAGGTGGAAAGGACCTCGATCATGGTAAAGCCCAGGCCCTTGATCTGAATCTCAAAGGCCTTCTTGATGGCCCGCTTAGCCTTGGCAATCTGGGCGGGCGTTGTGACCGATACCCGCTCTATGTAAGCGGCCCCATCCAGGGTAGCCAGCATCTCGGCCATGCGGATGGGGGCACCGTATTGCTCAAAAGAACGGCCCTCCGGAGCGGTTGTGGCCCGCTGGCCCACCAGGGTGGTGGGGGCCATCTGTCCCCCGGTCATCCCATAAACCGCATTGTTGACGAAGATGGTGGTGATCTTTTCCCCTCTCATGGCGGCATGGACAATTTCCGCTGTCCCGATGGCCGCCAGGTCGCCATCCCCCTGGTAGGTAAAGACCACATTGTCGGGCAGGACCCGCTTGATACCGGTCGCCACTGCAGGCGCCCGGCCATGGGCGGCCTCATGCATGTCGCAGTTGAAGTAGTCATAGGCAAAAACCGCACAGCCGACGGGGGCAACACCCACCGTATCGCCCAGGACATCCAGTTCGACCAGGGATTCGGCCACCAGTTTGTGGATGACCCCATGGGTGCAGCCAGGGCAATAGTGCATTTCGACATCAGTCAGACCTTTGGATTTTTCATAAACGATGGTAGTCATATGCTTACCTCCCCAAGGCTTTCTTGGCCGCCTCTGCCACTTGACGGGGTGAGGGGATGACGCCACCGGCCTGGCCTACAAAATGGACCGGCTTGACGCCGTTGACGCCAATGCGGACATCGTCCACCATCTGCCCGGTACTCATTTCCACGGTGACCACCGCCTTGACTGAATCAAGGGAGGCTGCCTGGTGGAGGGCCTCATATGGGTAGGGCCAAACCGCAATGGGGCGGAAGACCCCCGCCTTGATCCCCTCTTCTTCCAGGAGCCTGGCCGCTGCCCGGGCCAGCCGGGCCGGTGTCCCGTAGGCCACAAAGAGAACCTGGGCATCCTCCAGGTCGCTGACCTGGTAGCGCTGTTCGTTTTCAGTAATCCGGGCATACTTTTCTTCCAGCCGGATGTTATGGGCATTACAGGCCTCGGGATCGATAAAGAGGGAGTTGATGATATTGGGTGGCCGCTTGCCCTTGGTCCCGGTCGTGGCCCAGGTTTTTTCAGGCAGGTCCGCGGCGGGTGTGTGGGTCCATTCAACCGGCTCCATCATCTGGCCGATCATGCCGTCCAGAAGCAGCATGACCGGTATCCGGTACTTATCAGCCAGGTCGAAGGCCTCCTGCATGAGGTCAACCACCTCCTGGATGCTGGCAGGGGCCAGGACAATCAGGCGGTAGTCGCCGTTGCCTCCACCTCTTGTCGCCTGAAAGTAGTCACCCTGGGCCGGTTGTATGGTGCCCAGGCCGGGGCCGCCTCTCATGACATTGACGATGACGGCCGGCAGTTCCGCCCCGCACATATAGGAGATGCCCTCCTGTTTGAGGCTGATGCCCGGTGAGGAAGAAGAGGTCATGACCCGGGCGCCGGCGCCTGAGGCCCCGTAGACCATATTGATGGCTGCAATTTCAGACTCGGATTGCAGGAAGACACCACCCACCTTGGGCATGTGGCGGGCCATATATTCGGGGATCTCACTTTGAGGGGTGATGGGGTAGCCAAAATAACAGCGGCAGCCGGCGCGGATGGCGGCCTCTGCAATGGCTTCGTTGCCCTTCCATAATTCTTTTGCCATGGTCAACCTCCTATAGACGCTCGACCCGGATAATGGAATCCGGGCACATGCGGGCACAGTTGCCGCAGGCGATGCACTTGTCCATCTCCAGGATAGTGGCGGGGTGATAGCCCTTGCGATTGGTCTTATCCTGGTCAAGGAAAATGATTTTTACAGGGCAGACGTGGACGCAAAGCCCGCATCCCTTACATCGGTCCTGACTGAATGTTACTCTACCTGCCATTCAAATAGTCCTCCTTCGGCCTGGCCAAGTTCCCAGGGCTTGACCATATATAAATCGATGGGAAAAAAAGGGCCCTTGGTCCGGCCCTGTAAATCGTCTTGGAAGTGTCTTTCACCCACGGTGTAGACCAGGGGTAAGTCCAGGGTTTCAGCCAGTTCCGCCACATAGGCGTCCCCGCTTAAGATGTCATCCAGGCTGGTCTCTGAACCCAGATGGCTGGTGTTGACCAGACCGGTGATTTTTTGCCGGCTGAGTCTTTCGGTTTCCTGGAGATAGGCCATGACCAGCTCAGGGCTCTTGTTTTCCGGCCGTTTCTGGTTGACGGCAAACCAGAAATCAAAAGGGGCCTGGTCCAGCTGGTCTTTGTAATAGCCCAGGACCCGGGCGCCGATGGGATCGCCGCCCAGATCGATGATGGTCTGGAGGTCGGGGTCGGCGAAAACAGACACGATGTCCGCCGGCAGGGCAGGCGTATCGGCCCTGCCGCCCTGGGAGGTGACCAGGACCCGGACGCCGCTGGCCTCCAGGAGGGCCCGCCTTTCATAGGAACGAAAATAGGGGTTGACGATGTCAAGGTCCACCAGGGCAGTCTTTCGCCCCTCCCGGGCCATAGCCAGGGCCAGGTTGACAGCCAGTTCCGTCTTGCCGGTCCCATAGTGTCCCGAGATGATGGTAATTTTTTTATCTGGTAAAGGCATGCCCTAGTTTACCTCTTTTTCGTAACTTTGGATGGGAAGTTGGCCTGTCATAGCCTGGCCGACTGTGTCAGCCAGGGCGCTGAGTTCGTCTTCGCCCGGATAGAGGGTGACCGGGGCAATGAAATCGACACGGGGCCTGATCCAGTCGATTAAAAAGGGATCATGGGCCAAGCCCCCTGTGATCAGGATGGCGTCCACCTGACCTTCCAGTACCGTAGCGGCAGCCCCGATCTCCTTGGCAATCTGGTAGGCCATGGCTTCCATGACCTGGCTGGCCTTCTGGTCGCCGGCCCGGATCCTCTTATCGATATCGATGGCGTCGCTGGTCCCCAGGTAGGCCATGAGACCTCCCTTGCCCACAAACATTTTCTTCAGGTCCTCCAGGCTGTAGTGTCCCGAGAAAGCCAGTTCCAGGGCGGATAAAAGGGGCAGGCCGCCCGTCCTCTCAGCCGAGAAGGGGCCGTCACCTGACAGGGCGTCGTTGACGTCGATCACCTGGCCCCCCTTGTGGGCGCCGACCGAGATGCCGCCACCCAGATGGGCCACGATCAAGCGGAGGTCCTGGTAGGCTTGTCCTGCTTCTGAGGCATAGCGCCTGGCCACAGCCTTCTGATTGAGGGCATGAAAGACGGATCTGCGTTCAATGCCGGGCCAGCCCGAGTAGCGGGCCAGGTCTTCCATCTCATCGACGATGACAGGATCAGCAATATAGGCGGGCAGGCCATGACTTTTGGCAATCGCTGCAGCAATGATGCCCCCCAGATTACTGGCATGCCAGCCATAGCGACCGCTTTCCAGGTCCTGGACCATGTCATCGTTGACCTCATAGACTCCCCCCTTGAGAGGGTGCAAGAGGCCGCCCCGCCCCACGATCGCTTCCATGTCGCCGATATCGATACCCTTTTGGGCCAGGGCCTGGCAGATCATGGTTTCCCGGACCGGCCTTTGGCTGGCAAGATCGGGCAGGTTTGCCAATTCGGATCCGTGGCGGATGCTTTGGGTAAAGAGGGCTTTTCCCCCTTGGTAGACACCGAACTTGGTGGAGGTGGAACCGGGATTGATGATCAGTAATCTTGGCATGTCAGTCTTCTTTCAGGGCCGACAGATAGAGGGCCAGAATGATGGAATTCAGTTTGGTCTGGTCATTGTCGGAACGGGAGGTGACAATGACAGGGGCCTGGGCGCCCAGGACCAGGCCGGCACCGGGATCCTGGCAAAGAAAGGCCAGGGCCTTGTAGAGGACATTGCCGGCTTCGATGTTGGGCATAAGGAGGATGTCGGCCCTGCCCGCCACGGGATCCTTGATGCCCTTGTGCCTTGCGGCTTCCAGGAAGAGGGCATTGTCCAGAGCCAGAGGGCCACCCAGGAGACAGCCCTGGATCTCACCACTCTGGTTCATGGCCACCAATTGGGCGGCATCCACTGTAGCCTGCATGGCCGGATTAACCGTCTCCAGGGCACAGACAGAAGCGACCTTGGGTTCCTTTATGCCCAGCTTGTGGGCGGCGGTGACGGCATTTTCGATGATGGCCTTCTTGGCGGCCAGATCGGGGGCGATATTCATGGCCGCATCCGTGATCATGGTCATGCGGCCGGTTTGCTTGACAAAGAAAAGGCCCATATGGGAAAGGAGGGGACGCTCCCTGATACCGGTCTCCCGGTTGAGGATGGCCTTGAAGAGCGTGGCAGTCGCCACCAGGCCCTTCATGATGGCCTTTGCCCTGCCCTGGCGGACAAGCTGGACTGCCTGCAGGCAAGATGCCTGGTCGTCCGGACTGTCTATGATGTCAAAGGAAGAAAGATTGAGCGCTTGCTCATGGGCTATGGCCAGTGTCCGGGCCTTATCCCCGATAAGGATGGGATTGACCAGACCCAGGTCGGCTGCTTTGACCAGGGCGCGCAGGACATCTTCATCGTGTGCCGCGGCGACGACAAGGCTTTGCCTTTCCAGTTCTTTCAACCTTTCACACATGAAAGCGAATGACTGAACCACGATTATCCCCCTCAATTAGCCGTCCTTTATGGACCCTGAGCGCTTCTTTACTCGAATTAAAACAAGCTTATTCCTGCAAAATCAGTTTACTCCAGCCGCCGGAGACGGGTCAAACCGTCGGAAGAAGGTGTCAGGGTGAACAGGGGATCAGATTTTTTTTCTGAGAACGGTTTGCTCGAAAAAGTCGTTGGCGTAGTATTCCTCGCAAAACATGACGACCTGGTTGTCGATATTGTAGGCCTGTTCTTCCATAAGGATGATGGGGGTCCCTTCCTTGATCTGCAACATATCACTGAGGAAGGTGTCGGTCAGGATGGGTTTGACAACGGTCAGGTCCATGACCACATCGGTGTTGCAGAATGTCTGGAGGAAGTGGAAGATGGGCAGGGTCAGATCTTCACGGCTGTAATTGAAATTCCGGATGGTGGAAAAGGCTACATAATCAATACAAAAAATAGCTGGTTTCCCATCAGCGGTCACCAGCTTGGAAACGGTCAGTATGGGCGTGTTCAGGGGGACTTCCAGCTTGTCAGTCACATGGGGATCCCCTGTTTTGACGTCTACGGAAAGCAGGATCATCTCGGGCTCGTAACCGGCCAGGCGGACCATGGTGTTGAATTCCACTTCCAGGTCCATACGGGTCTTGATCTTGACCACATGCCGGTTGATGACGGTGCCGATGCCCCGGCGGCGGGTGATAAAACCATCTTGCTCCAGGATGGAAAGGCCGTCCCTCAGCTGAGTCCGACTGATGCCAAGTTCTGTTGCCAGTTCTGTTTCCGGCGGCAGCTTGTCGGCATCTTTAAAGCGACCACTTCTAATATCAGCCAGGAGGGTGTGCCAGATGCTATCGCTGTCATAATGCGCTTCTATCAATCTCTTTCCCCTTCCTTTGCCTCTTTAAGGATTGGGTATCGGCTTAAAAATTCAGCTTATAAAATCCGTCAGTCATATTACATTTATTGGGCAATGGATGGTTGTTTGTCTCCTCAAACTGGCAAAAATCAAGTGAATTTTTGGGTTTTCACTATACATGATATGACTAATGAAGTCAATAGCATGATTAATGTTATTGTATAAATCATAAAGGAATAATTATAAAAGAAAAGACTTAGAACTCGCCTCTCCCTCATCATGGTAAACTCATACAAATACTATTTTATTATTGGGGGTCTCTCATGGTCAGGCATCAGGAAGTAAAAAAATGGGTAGAGGAGATGACGGCGCTCCTGCAACCGGATCAGGTCTATTGGTGTGATGGTTCGGAGGAGGAGAATGACCGTTTACTGGAAGAGTGCGCTCAAAGTGGAGCAGCGGTGAAGCTCAATCAGGATAAAAGGCCTGGCTGCTATCTTTTCCGTTCGGATCCCTCTGACGTGGCCCGGGTCGAGGACCGTACCTTCATCGCCTCCCTGCGTGAAGAGGATGCGGGGCCGACCAATAACTGGATCGATCCCCAGGAGCTCCGCCAGACCATGACCGACCTTTATCGGGGCGCCATGCGGGGGCGGACCCTCTATGTCATTCCCTTTTGTATGGGTCCCCTGGGGTCTCCGGCTGCCAAGATCGGTATCCAGCTGACCGACAGTGCCTATGTGGTGACCAATATGCGGATCATGACCCGGATGGGCAACCAGGTCCTGGAAGCCCTGGGTGAGGAGGGTGAATTTGTTCCCTGCCTCCACTCGGTGGGGGCACCTTTGATGCCTGGTCAGGCGGATGTCCCCTGGCCCTGCGCCCCTATGGATAAGAAATACATCAGCCATTTCCCCGAGACCCGGGAGATCTGGTCCTTCGGATCAGGCTATGGCGGCAATGCCCTCCTGGGCAAGAAATGCTTTGCCCTTCGCATTGCCTCGGTACAGGCCCGTGATGAGGGCTGGTTGGCCGAGCATATGTTGATTTTGAAGTTGACCTCACCGGAGGGTAAGGTCTCTTATATCTGCGGGGCCTTCCCCTCGGCCTGTGGAAAGACCAATCTGGCCATGCTGAATCCCACCATCACCGGCTGGAAGGTGGAGACTATTGGAGACGACATCGCCTGGATGCGCTTTGGCGACGATGGCCGTCTTTATGCGGTGAATGCGGAAGCAGGCTTCTTCGGAGTGGCGCCCGGCACCTCCTATGCGGCCAATCCCAATGCCATGGACACCGTCAAATCGGATACCATCTTTACCAATGTGGCCCTGACTGATGAGGGAGACGTCTGGTGGGAGGGATCCGACCAGCCTGCCCCAGCCCATCTGGTGGACTGGCAGGGCCAGGACTGGACACCCCAATCATCGCAGAAGGCCGCCCACCCCAATGCCCGCTTTACCACCCCGGCTAAAAATTGTCCCTCCATCGCCCCCAACTGGGAGGATCCCCAGGGGGTGCCGATTGACGCCATCCTGGTAGGTGGACGCCGGCCCACCACCATACCCCTGGTCTATGAAAGCTTTGACTGGGAGCACGGCGTCTTCCTGGGTGCCGTCATGGGTTCAGAGATTACGGCCGCGGTTATTTCAGACAAGATCGGCCAGGTCAGGCGGGATCCTTTTGCCATGACCCCCTTTATCGGCTATCACGTGGCCGACTACCTCAAACATTGGCTGGAGACCGGCAAGCGGACCTCGGCCGACAAGCTGCCCCGTATTTTTGCCGTCAACTGGTTCAGGCGGGGTGAAGACGGCCACTTCCTCTGGCCGGGTTTTGGTGAGAACAGCCGGGTCTTGAAGTGGATCGCCCAGCGCTGTGAGGGGACGGTCGAAGCCAGGGAAACCCCCATCGGCTACATGCCCTATCTGGAGGATCTGGATTTGACGGGCTTGGAGCTGCCGGCTGGCGACCTGGAGGCCATCACCACCCTTGACCACCAGGAATGGACCCTGGAGCTGGATGCCATTGAGTCTCATTTTGAGTCCTATGGCCCCAAGATGCCTCCGGTCCTCTTTGAACAGCTGGCCCGTGTCCGGGCAAAGATGGAAGACTAAGGAGGATGATGGCATGCTTTCTGACCGTATCCGACAGATAACCCCTTCACAAACCCTGGAGCTCAACAGCAAAATTGCCAAGTTGAGGGCTGAAGGCCGATCCATCATTGCCCTCAATAGCGGGGAGCCGGATTTCAATACACCAGCCCCCATCATCGAGGCGGCCTGCCAGGCTATGCGTGAGGGCAAGACCAAGTATACCCAGACGCCGGGCATTCCTGAGCTCCGCCAGGCCATCGTCCATAAACTGGCCTCTGAAAACAAGATCGATTACCGTATGGACGAGATCATCGTCTCGACCGGGGCCAAATATGCCTTGACCAATACCTTCCAGGCCCTCTTGAATCCGGGTCATGAGGTGATCATCCCCACCCCCTGCTGGGTCAGCTATGTGGAGATGGTCAAACTGACCGGCGCTGTCCCCGTCCTGGTGCCTGTGCTGGCGGATAACCAGCTGGATCTGGCCGCCCTGGAAGCGGCGGTGACAGACCGGACCCGGGTCATCCTGATCAACAGCCCCAATAATCCGACCGGGGCAGTCTATCCGGAGGCAAGCCTGCGGGCGGTGGCAGAACTGGCCCTGAAGCATGACCTTTACATCGTTACGGATGAGGTCTATGAAAAACTGATCTATGGGTCCACACCCCATGTCAGCCTGGCCTCCTTTTCACCCGAGATCAAGGCCCGGACCATCACCATCAATGCCTTTTCCAAGGCCTATGCCATGACCGGCTGGCGTCTGGGCTATGCGGCCGGCCCGGCCGACATCATCAAGGGGATCTCAGCCATTCAGGGTCACACCACCTCCAATGCCACTTCCTTCGTCCAGTGGGCGGCCATCACAGCCCTGGAGTCCTGTGCCGACTATGTGGAAGAGATGAGACAGGCCTTTGAGTCCAGGCGGGATTATCTTTATAAAAGGATCCAGGCCCTTCCGGGCATCAGCTGCCCCTTCCCCGATGGCGCCTTTTATCTCTTTCCGGATGTCTCAGCCCTCTTTGGCAAAAGGGCGGGTGACCGGTCCCTTCAAAATGCAGGCGATCTGGCCGATTACCTCCTGGATGAAGCCGGTGTTGCCCTGGTGCCCGGTGAGGCCTTTGAGGCGCCCTGGGCCATTCGATTTACCTATTCCAATTCCATGGAAAATCTGACAGAGGCCATGGACCGGATTGAATCTGCCCTGGAAAAGTTAGTCTAGGTGCAGGGAGGAGGAGGATCCCATGGGTCTATTTGGCAGGCGAAAAGCAGATGACACGAGAAGAGGGGAAGGGACATCCGGTAAGCGATTTGAAAGAATCTACAATCAAGGCAGTCTCCGGGTCACCGAAATCTGGCTTGACCGGGAGACCGGGGTTCACTATCTCTTCCAATCTTCCGGGAATGCAGGTGGTTTGACCCCCTTGCTGGACCGGGAAGGACAGCCGGTCATCAAGCCGGTTCCCTATAAGGGCTACTAAGGCGTTGATCTGCCATGGATAATCGCCATCAAGCTTACAGGCGGGATCTGCCGGACAGCAGGCAGGCCATCCTTTTCATCCACGGTATCTGCGGGTCACCGGTCTTTTTCGAGGATTTTTACCAGAAGGTACCCTCATCCTGGTCCCTGTCATCCCTCCTGCTTGAAGGGCATGGAGGGGGGACCCGGGATTTTACCTCCTCATCCATGGCGGCCTGGAAGGCCCAGGTGACAGAAGAGGTGGACAGGCTGGCTGAACAGCATGACTCCCTGATGATCGTGGGCCACTCCATGGGAACCCTCCTGGCCATTGAGCAGAGCCTGAG